>JAPYTK010000047.1 GCA_029941785.1 Polyangiaceae bacterium
ACCAACTGAGCTAAAGTGGCGAAGGACGGCTACTTAGCACGTCAGGCCTCTGGTTTGGCAAGAGCCAAGGATCCGGTGATGAAATCACAGATGGCGGTGGCGGTTTCGGGCGCTGCGCTCCAGTGCATCATGTGGCCGGCCTCGGGAAAATCGACGCGCTCCACCGCTGAAGGAAAGGCGGCGAGCCGGTCCTCTTCGTCTTCGGGGTGCCAGCCGGCGGAGCCTCCCCCGACGCACAGGACGGGGCAACGGATCTCGCTCAAGAAGCCTTTGAATGCCTCGACGAAAAACGGCGTGGGCGCCGTGCTGCGGTGCATGGGATCGTAGGCCCACACCAACCGCCCTTCGGCGTCGCGCCGAGTCAAGTAAGCCACCCGGCTGCGCAGGACGTCGCGGGGCACGCGCGCGTGGTGCCGGGCCAGTCGAGAGAGAGCGTCCTCTTCGCTGGCGACCACGCGCGCTTCGGGCGCGTCGTGCAGTTGGTCGATCCACCGTCGCATGCGAGGCACGGCGACGGCGGGGGGCATCGCTGGGGGGCCGAGCCCCTCGAGGAGAACGAGGGCGGACACCAGTTCGGGGTGGCTGCCGCTGAGCATGCTGGCGATGGTGCCGCCCATGGAGTGGCCGCACACGACCGACGTGCGCACACGGTCGCCATCGATGTTGCGAAGCATGGTGACGACGTCGGCGATGTAGTTGGGAAAGTGGTAGTAGCCGCCGCCCCTTACCGCGTCGCTGCCTCCGAAGCCGCGCATGTCGGGCGCGATGACCTCATGGCCGGCGGCGGTGAGGCCGCGGGCGACGAGGTCGGCGCTCTGTCCGCAGTCGAGAAAGCCGTGCAGCCACAGTACGCGCACGCCGGTGTTTACGGGGCCATCGGGGGTGAAGCGATGCACCGCCAACTCGAGGCCATGCCCTGGCCGCTTTTCGACGGCGTGCTTCATTCAGCGCTGATGGGCAGCGGCCAGGGTTGCGAATCGAGGCTCTTGCGCAGTTGCGTCAGTTCCTTGCGCAGTTGGCCGACGCTGGCGCGCTGCGAGGGGTCGTGCCGGAGGCATTGGTGGAGGAACATCGCGAAGGGTTGCAGCTGCGCCTGGTTCGCGAGCGCCGCGACTCCGGGGGGGAGCCCATCGTGTTGGATGTGCCCGGCGATCACCGCCACGTCGCTGTTGCCGTCGAAGAGGGTGGCGGTCGTCATGACCTCGTAGGCAAAGCAGCCAAAAGCGTACACATCTGCGGCGAGCGCGCCCGCTGCCTCGTCGCCGTCCGAGACGCCTTCCCAAACCTCCGGGGCGCCGTAACAGAGCGTGGCGCAGCCGGGGCGAAGTTTGCGGCCGGCGAGTCCGAAGTCCACCAGCACCGAAGCGCCATCCTTGTCGCGAATGACCGTATTGGACGGCTTCACGTCGAGGTGCGCGATCCCCGCGCTGTGCATCGCCCCGAGGCCGGCGAGCGTGTCGTCGAGCACGCGCAGCGCCTTGTCCATGACCAAGCTCCGGGTGTTGATGATGCGCTCGCAGCTGACCCCCTCGATGAGGTCCATGACGAGGATGGGTTTGGGCTTGGCGCCTGCATCGAAGGTCACGAAACGAGCGATGTTCGGATGGTCAGGAATAGCGAGCAGCGCGCCCGCCTCCTCACGAAACAGCTTGAGAAACTCGTCTTCGGACATCGTGCGTGCGGCTGTCGCGTTGTACTCGGGCACTTTCAACGCGAATCGTTCCGCTTCGGTATCGTGTCGGTCTTCGGCGCGCTTCACGACAAACACCGTGCCTACGTTGCCGCCACCAATTTGGCGAATGACGTAGTAGCCACCGAGGATGCGGCGGCTAGGGAGCCAGCCGGGCAGTTGGATGGGGGCGGGGGCGGCGATGGCCTCGCTGTCAGCGTCCGTCAATGGCAATCGGGCCAGGCGGGGCAAGGCACCTGTGACGAGCCGAGAGATCGGCGTGGGCAACGTGGCGTCGGCGGCGCGGGCGGTTTGGGTGAGCGCTTCGAGCAAACCGGACTCCGACTCGGTGTTGACGGCGTTCTCGATGGCGTGGGCGAGCGAGTGGCGCGGAGGCAAGACGGCACGTTGTTTGCCGACGCGGTCGCTGCAGCGGCGCTCGGCGCCCAGCACGAGTTGCTGCAGCTGGTCGATGGCGTCTTCGATGGCGGCGAGCGGACTGGCATCCACCGCGGCGCTGTTCCGCGGTACGAGCGCGGCCAATGACCCGGCTGCGATCACAGCCCGTAGCGCGTGAACGAGGGTCCACGCGGTGGTTCGGAAGGCCTCGGCCCGGAGGGTCGTCTGGCTTGGGAAGGCATCCAAGAAGGTGGAAAACGCTTCGAGCTTGATCCGGGCGTGTTCCGCGCTGGCGTCTTCGGCGTTGGTCGTGACGAATCGGTGATAGCTGCCGAGCAGAATGGTCACATCCGGGTGCATGCTCGCCTCGGCGATGATACCGATGTGGGCGGGATCGGAGAAGGACGCGGCAGCGAACAGCAGCACGTCGACGACCTCCGCTGCGCCGTCTCGCACGAGGGCGTCGAAGGCCCGTGCCACGGTCGCGATGATCGCGCGGGTTAGACGTGAGCCGGGCTGTTTGTGGATGTGTCCCACCAAGACGCGACAGGCGTGAGTCCAGCGCATGCGGATCTTGCCTCGCCGATCGTGATCATCGGCGTAGTCGATGCGTCCACTGTCGATCAGATGAAGAAGCGCGCGCAACTGTCGTTGATGCAGCGTCGCTTGCGTGCGAACTTCTTCCGGCGTGGCGCTGCGTCGCTTCGAATTGAAGAGCCAGTCCGCGAGCTTGTCATCCAGTTCGTCAAGCGGTGAGGATGCGGCGGCGGAGGCTCCAGGCGGGGCGTCGAGCAGCAGCAGGTTGTTCAAGCTTCGTGATTCGAGAAGCGCAGAGTCGAGTTCCCGGAGCAAGAGCATGGCTTCTTGCCGCGACTTCGCGGTCGCCATGTCGGCGTCGTACGTGATCTCCAGCGCGCTCAGGGCTGCCACGTGCTCCGCGGCGAGTGCCTGTGCTTCGGCGGCGAGCGCGTGTGCCTGACGGGTGCCTTTCTCAGCAAAGGCGCGGATGGCCTTTTCGACGGCGCAGAGCAGTACTTGCGATTCTCCCCCCGTGGTCAGTTCGTGCTCGATGTTGCGCGCCAGCGAGGCGAGTCCGTCGTCGAGTTCGGGTCGGGCGAGGCTCTTGTGGATCGCAGCGGCGCAGATCTTCGCGGCGTTGTCGCCGAAGCCCGGTACTTGTCGACGCAGGGCGGCCAGGCTCTCGGCCACCGAAATCGGAGACACCGAGGCGATCGCTTCGAGCAGATCCTCCGCCGCCTCCGGTTCGATCTGCGCGACGGGTTCGAGACCCCACACCATGGCCATCGCAATGCCGGGGTCGCGATCGAACAAGGGGCCATCGAGGGCGTCCATGGCATCGCGCAAGGAATGCCGACGATCGGCGATGATGCGGGTCACGAGTGAGGTTGCCGCGCGTCGCCACTCGGTGGGGGTCAGTTGGGGGTCGAGGTCCGCTTCGATTTGCGCGCCGAGCTCAGGAATGGCTTCGGACAAGAAGCCTCGCGCGATGGCCACATGTCGCCAGACCAAGGTTTCGCGGTCGGCGAGCAAGGTGTGCCACGCGGCTGCGATGGCATCGAAAGGCTCGGCCGGTGCTTTGGTGATCGAGGTCGCCGCCGCACCCGCAAAAATTTTCAGTGCGTGTCGATCCCCGGTCTCGGCCCGGCGGGCCGCTTCTCTGGCGGCGCGTTGTAGCAGTCGGGCCGCAAGTCTGCGGTCGGGGAGCGAACCCGTCGCCGCGTGGCTGACCCATTCGGTCGCCAGTTCGCGTCGGGACACAATGGCGAGCGCGAGACGGTCGATGGTGGGCTGGGCGTGCGTCGGCACCTCGAGCGCCAGCGATACTCGCGCTCGAATGGCGCTACCTTTCAGGGGGCGGGTCGATCCGAGTGCCATGCGAGAGGCGAGCGACGCGAAGGTATCGACGTCCCCCTTGTAGAGATAGCCGAGCACTTTTCGTCCGACCGCGCGTCGTTGGGTCCCCAAGGGCAGCGCTCCGGCGATTTGGTACAAGGCGACCGCCGCTGCGGCGGGGGTGATGAACGCCAAATCCTCGAGCAAACCGTCGGCGAGGGCCGTGGTCATGCTGTCGCCGAGTCGATTCGGATCGACCCCGGCCAAGGCCATTGGACCACCACCGTCCCGTCCCAATCCCAGTGCGGCGATCGTCTGCCGGAAGATGGCGCGTCGCGCAGCCGCGTCGTCGACATGGGGTAAGTCGAGCAAGCGCACCAGAAAATGTTCTTGGCTGGCCATGAGTGATCTGACGAAGATTAGTCGCAATCACCACCGGGCGTGAAGCTTTGTGCGCTCGTTGCCCGGTGGTGGTGGCTTTTGGGCTGTTCGCATGGCATCGTCGTGAGGTCACGGCGGGCGCACTGGTGCTGCATATGAATGGTCCAACGGCGTACCCGATTCAGGACTTCGGCCCGGTGATGAAGGGCATGGTCATCGGGGGCATGGGCATCGTGCATGTCTTCCTCGCACAGTTCGCGATCGGCGGCGGTGTGCTCATGAGCTACTTCGAGTGGCGCTCCGCTCGCCACCAGGACGCCGACGCGCGCCTCTTTCTCGACGGCTTCTTCAAAGTGCTGGTCCTCGCGAGCTTTGTCCTCGGGGCCATGACGGGCGTCGGGATGTGGCTCACCTCGATCCAGATCAGCCCACAGACCATTGGGCAGATGGTCGCCACCTTTCACTGGGTTTGGGCGATCGAATGGACCTTCTTCTGCGTCGAGGTGTGCTGCGGTTACGTTTTTTACCGTTACGGGGCGAAGCTCGGTCACCCCGATCGCTTGCGGCTTCTTGTTCTCTATAGTTTGGCCTCCTACGGCAGCCTTTTTTGGATCAACGGGATCCTGTCGTGGCAACTCACGCCCGGTGACTGGATCCTAAGCCGCTCGCTGTGGGATGGTTTTTTCAATCCGAGCTTCTGGCCTTCCCTTTTGTTCCGCACCGTGGCCTGCTTGGCGACCGCGGGTCTCGGCGCCGCGGTCGTTATCGACACCATGAGCCTGAGTCGTGAACGTCGGCACACCTTGCTTCGGTCCGCGATACGTTTTCTCACCCCGATGGTCCTCATGCCGGTGCTCGCGATTTGGTACTTGTGGACCATGCCCGAAGATAGCCGGGAGTGGGTGCTCGGGGGCAGCCCGGCGATGAATCTCTTCTTCATTGCGGCGGTCGGAGCATCCTTGCTCATTGCCCTCTACGCCATGGTGGGCCTCCTTTACAAGCGGCTCTACATGAACGGGGCCACCGCGCTGCTCTTGTTGGCGCTCGCCTTCGGTGCCTCGGCCGGCGGCGAATTCGTGCGCGAGGGGGCACGAAAGCCGTTTTCGATTCGGCAGGTGCTCTACTCCAATGCGATCCGCCCCGATGCGGTCGCCCGCATGCGCCGTGAAGGCTCGGTGGCGAACGACCCCTATCCGCTCCGTGATGGCGAGAGCTACCCCACCAAACAGCTCGCCCTCGGTGCGCGCGTGTATCGGGCGCAATGCTCGGTGTGCCACACGCTCAGCGGCGCGAACAACGTGATCGAGTTGACGAAGAGCTGGGATCTGGACCAGCAGCGGCTGAACATCGCGAAGCTCCAGCACACCAAGGGCTTCATGCCCCCCTTTGCGGGCCCGCCGAGCGAATTGGAAGCGCTCGTGCAGATGCTTCGATGGCGCGCGGCCCACAAACCGAAGCATTGGCCGGTGTCAGACGACCCGGCGGTGATGCGGGATTTGCAGCGCATGTTGGATGAGGCAACGACTCTGCCGGGCAGTCTCTCGCAACGACGGCCTCCCATGGGGAAACGATGAGCGCACCCTTTCCACTCGACCTGCCGGCCACCACTGCGGTGTACTTGTGCCTCTATGTCGTGACGCTCGCGCTGCACGTCGTGTTCATGAGCTACAGCCTCGGTGGGGCGTGTTACCTCGCGCTGGCGGCGTTGAGAAAAGGCGGAACAGTCTCTCCCTGCGAAAGGACCGCCCGGGGAGTGCTCGTGGATTGGCTACCCTTTAGTCTCGGCTTGACGATCACCGCGGGCGTAGGCCCTCTCTTGTTCGTTCAGATCCTCTACGAAAAGGCGTTTTACACGGCCAATCTCCTGCTCTTTTATCGCTGGATGATGATCGTGCCCGTTCTCATCGTGGGCTTCTATCTGCTCTACCTGATCAAGTCAGATTACGCGCAGGCGCGCCCGTGGCTTTGGCGTGGGGCCTGCATCGGGGCCTTCTTGTGCTTCGCCTTCGTCGCGTGGTCCTGGACGGAAAACCATCTGCTCTCGACCGATCCACGCGCCTGGCCTGAGATGTACGAGCAGCGCCGGGTTGTCTACGCGAGCCCGCTGCTCATGCCCCGGCTTGGAATGTGGTTTTTCGGAACCTGGCCGGTGATGGCGGCTGCCGTCGCCTGGCAATTGCGCGCGGCGGAGTCTCGCGGGCAGTCGGTGCCAGATCGGGAGTTCGTCCGCCTTGGCCGCGTGGCCTTGATCGGGTTGGTCTTCGGTGGAGCTTGCGCCTTGGGTTATGCCATGCGGGCGGGGGGCCAAGTCACGGCAGTCCTGAACAAGTCGAGCCTGTGGCTGCATGTTTCGATGCTGGTGCTCGGCGTGGCGGCGATGCTCGTGGTGTGGATTCGGTGCCTGACAGGAAAGGGAAGGCGTCCCGCCATCCGACCATTGATCGCCGGCACGCTCGCTTCGATTCTGGCTTCCGGGGCGATCCGGGAGAGCCTACGCGTGGAGCAGGTCGATATGGCGGCTCTCATGAGCCACCATTCCCGCGCTCTTCAGGCTGGAGGCCATGTGGTGTTTGGGATCGCTTTCCTGGTCAACGCCCTAGTGATCGCCTACGCCCTCACCTTGGCAGCCAAGGCTGTGCGTGGCACAACGAAAGCGGACGAGATCGCAACGGAGGAGAGTTGATGAGAGTGGTGTTGAGTTGTGCCTTCTTCTTGGCGTTGGCAGCCTGTGATGGTTGCGGGTCAAGTGGGGGGCGGCCAGGGGTGCAGCCGGCGGGGACGAATGCCGTTTCGGGCTCTGCGGCTCCGAGCGACTCGTCCCACGCTCCACCGCCGGCCGTGGCGTCTGCGATGGCACGGCCGGCGCGGGTTCCTCCGCTTCCAGCGGGCAGCACGGCATTGACGTTCGACGACGCTTCGCATCTGGTTCGGCCGGGGGACGAGCGACGGATGGAGGTGCTCAGCCTCGGCACTGAGCCGCGGCAAGTGTTGCGGCACACGCCAGAGCGAGGAAAAGGACCGAGCATGGCCTTGAACATCGACCTGAAGCAGCGGTCTCGTTCGAACGTCGACACCAGCGATGCTCACGTTCCCAACCCCGTCCTCAACGTCGTTTTGTCGAGCCAGTTCGGCGACGATGCTGACAAGGACGGCGAGGTCAAGCACCTTCAGTTCACGATTGTCGAGCTTACGGCGCATGCGCGGGACGAGGCGGAAGAGGCTGTGGCCAAACAGATGAAGGACGTGATTGACGCCACGGTCGGTCGCCATATCAGCGTCCGCTTCACCGAGATGGACGCCTACTTCGAGACCCCAGAAAAAGTCGGCGAGTCGGAGAAGGGCGTCGCGCCGGAGGTCATGCAGATCGTCGAGACGGTGAGGGATGTGGTGCGCGAGATGCTGGTTCCCCTACCCAAGGCCGAACTCGGCCTTGGCGCTCGTTGGCGGGTGATGACCCGTCTTCGGCGAATGGGGATCGAACGAGTGCGGGTGGCGACCTACCAGATCGTCCGCATGGACCAGGCGGCGGTCGTCCTTCAGGTCGACGCTCGCGAACGAGCCGTGGCGAGCGACCCCAAGAGCCCAGCGCTGCCTGACGACGTCATGCTCGCGGTCATGGGGGGAGAGGCGAATACCACCCTGAAGATGAGCCGTCCTCGGGCGAAACTGCTGCCCACCACCCTGCGCGGCGAGCTGCGTGATTGGGCCGACATGACCATGAAACCACCTCCCGGGGTTGTGGTGGCCAAAGCACCGTATCGCATCGAGGTATCCAGCCACCATCTGTACACGGTGAGAGCGGCCCCTACCAAAGAAGGAAGCGACCGTTGAATGCCGAGCAATTGACGAGCTTTCGGGCGGCCTATTCGCGGTTCGCGCTCGACGAACGGATCCTTCTTTCGGCTCATTCCCATCAGGCGTGGCCTGATGTGGCGCGGGAGGCCCAGCTCGAGGTGTTCGACGAGACGGCTCGCCTGGTGGACGACAAATGGGACCAAGCCGTCTTGCCGATCATGGACGAGGTAGGAAAGAAGGTTCTCGTGCGTTTGGGCTTCGAGCCTGGGGATGCGATCGCCTTTGCCGAAAGTACGCATCAGCTCGTGTTCCGCTTGCTGAGCACGCTCGATCTGTCGGCCAAGCCTCGCGTGGTCACCACGTCCTCTGAGTTTCACTCGCTGCATCGGCAGTTGATGCGCCTCGGTGAGGATGGACTCGATGTGCATTGGGTGGACGCGACCGAGCGGGAGAAGCTGACCGATCGACTGCTCGAAGCCATCGTCCCGGGCGTGTCCTTGGTCGCTCTGTCGGCTGTGTTGTTCGAGGATGCGTATATCGTCCAGCGTTTGGACGAGGTGATCGCTCGAGGTCAAGAGGTTGGCGCTCTCGTGCTCATCGACGCGTATCATGCTTTCAACGTTGTCCCGCTGCAATTTGGCCCGCAGCGAGAGAACCTCTTCGTGACCGCCGGGGGCTACAAGTACGCCGGTTTTGGCGAGGGTTTGTGTTTTCTACGTATCCCGGCGGACTGCGAGTTGCGACCTGCCTACACGGGTTGGTTCGCCGACTTTGGCGCGCTCGCCGAGCCGCGGGATCTCGGTCGCCGGATCTCCTATGCCTCTGGCGGTGCGAGATTCGCAGGCGCCACGTTCGAAACGAGCGCCGTCTTCCGAGCGCGGGCCGTACTCGCTCATTGGGAGCGTTTCGGTCTTGGGGTGACGGAGTTGCGTCAGATATCGAGCCGACAAACCGCGAGGATCATCGCCCGGTTGGACGAAGCAGCGCTGGGGGGCGACTTGGTTTCGAGTCGCGATTCGGAAAGGCGCGCCGGCTTTGTGACGCTCCGGGTGAACCGCGCGAAAGATGTCGTCGTGGCACTTCGCGAGCGGGGCGTGTATGCCGACGCGCGCGGAGACTTGCTCCGCTTGGGACCTGCGCCCTACTTGCTCGACGAAGAAATTGACCGCGGGGTGGCCTGTTTGCGCGAGGCGGTCGAGGCGTTGGCATGAAGCGGCGCCAGGCGCTCATTGTCGGGGCGGGCTATGTCGGTGGGGCGGTTGCTCGGAAGCTCAGTGTCGATGGTTGGCGGGTGTGGGCGCTGACGCGCAGCCGGCAATGGGAAGCGCCGATCCATGGCTTGCGTGTCGATCTCGGAGATGACGCCGCCGTTCAGGAGTCGTTTCGGTCAGCGGAATTCGGGCCCCGACTCGATGTGGTTGTTTTTGCTGTGTCGGCCGACGAGCGCACCGACGCGGCGTACCGGACGGCTTATGTGACGGGTTTGCAGAACGTGTTGCGGGCGCTTGCTGATGTGCAGGTGGGGCGCCTCATTGTCGTGTCGAGCACCGGGGTGTTCGCCCAAGAGAATGGCGAGCAGATCGACGAGGCTTCACCAACGATCCCCGAACACTTTTCGGGCCGGAGGCTCCTGCAGTCCGAGCAATTGGCTCGAACGGCGACGGCGCAGACATCGATCGTGCGGCTCGGCGGAATTTATGGTCCCGAGCGCACGCGTTTGCCCGACCTCGTGCGGGGAGGGCGAGCCTTCGCTTCGCTCGATGCCCCACGTTACCAAAACCGCGTCCATCGAGATGACGCGGCGGGTTTTCTCACACACCTCGCTGCGATGGAGGCGGAGCCGCAGCCTTTGTATCTCGGCGTGGATGATGAACCTGCCGATCTGCGCGAGGTTCAGGCCTGGTTTTGTCAGCGGCTGGGCAAGAGGCCGTCCTCGCTCGAGTCGTCGGCGCTGCGGCCACGGCCGGTTGGAAAGCGATGCCTCAATACCCTCTTGAAGGCGAGCGGCTACGTGCTCCGCTACCCGAGTTTCAAAGAGGGCTACGCTTCGCTTCCCGACGCGTAGCTGCAAGCGGGCGGTGGCGTGGTGTCGTGTACGCGCGGAGCCACGAAGGGCGGCTCGCGATAGACGAGCGGCGCGTTCGGATACAGAGGCCGGAGCCCAAGGTCGGCCAGATGCGCGGCGTCGTTGACCAGGCTAGACAGGTCCCAGTCCAGATAGAGTTTGTCGCCATCGTAGCAGCCAAAACTGGACGATATACAGAGCATCAGATCATCCTCGATGGCGTGACCGCCGCGCACCACGTCGTGACCGAAGACCGCGACTTTCAAGTTGTTCCCGAGGGCGTCCAGGAAACGCGTCGCTTGGCCGCGGCTCGCCGAGCGAGCCCACAGAAGTCCGTTCAAGATCATCATCTGGCGCGTGCACTCACCGCCACAAGTGTCGAGTTGCTCCAAGTCGGCGGGGCTGTCGATCGCCGCGGCAGGCGCGCCGTGAAGCAAGGCGATTCCGGCATGCTCGGCGACTGCAACGAGGGGCCAGCTCGCAATCCAGTGCCGCATGGCGATCGCTCGTCTGGGACCCAACATGGATTCGAGCCGGGCGGCCTCGTCGTCGAAGAACTTCGCCACAATGGGCCCGCCAATATGGGCGTGTTCGTGGTTGCCGAGCAAAAAGTGCACACGCTCCGGGTATTGTTCTGCGAGTTTTTTGGCTCGCCCGAGCACAGCGACGGAGTCACCCTTGAAGAAACTACCGAGATAATCGGGCCAGTCGCTCTCGGCTATTTCCGGCCCGTGTACGAGATCTCCCGTGAAGACGAGGTACGCGCCTGCCTTGGTCGCATGGTGTGCGGTTTCGAAAGCGTCGACGACGCGCTCGAAGTCTTGGAGATTGCCTTGAATGTCGGTCGCGGCGATGAGCCGACCTTTGCTTGGCAACTGGATGATCCTGGACACGGCGGCACGATACTACGATCCGCCCGCCGGCGGCCCTTCTTCTGTGTCATGCTTTGCGCGCATGTCGGACCAGACACCTCTTCAGGCGGCAATTTGCGCGAAAATCGACGGCGAAAACGTGGCGCGGGTCGGCGAAGAAGTCTTCTTTTTCCTGTTTCAGCTCGATTCGGAGATTAGGTATGGCCTCGACGGGACGGGCCGCTGGAGTCTCGTTGCACCCGACGAGAACGCCCTTCGGGTGTTCGCCGCGGGGACGGAGGCGTGGTTCATCGAGTGGCTTGAGCACGCCCGTGACGATATCGAGTCTGCGGCGCGGGCCGGGGCCCAAACGTGCGGTTTGCCGTCGGATCTCGTGGAGGCGAGCATGCCGGCTGTCGAACTCGTGCGCGCGGTGCTCGTGTCCCGTAGCGTGTTTGGTTGTCGGCGAGCGCTTCAGTGGTTGTGGCCCAGTGAGCTTCGCGCTGTTCGCGCCGAACTGGTCGAGCTCGCTGACGATTCCGCGATGCCCCAGCCCGTTCGTCAACTGGCTGCTCACCTGGTCGTCACCGAATGATCGCGCGTGGTCTTTCCGTGCTGCTCGTCTTGATCCCCCTGGCGGGGTGTGACGCGGGCTCCGACTTGCCCAACGTGGCCGAGCCCGCGGTGTCGTCTCGTGTCGAGTCCAACGATTCTAACGACGTGGTGTTGCCGCCGCATCGTGCGTTGCCCACCAACCCGCTCGGCTTGCCGTATCCGGAGACGGAGTCCATGGCCCAGGGCGACCGTGTTTATGCTGTCGTGAGGCAGAGCCTTCTGGATGCGGCCCTCGGCAAGACGCTCGTGTTGCGCCTGTCGCGGGTCGTGGGCCGAGAGGGCGAACAAGTCTTGGTCCGTCAGCCTTCAGGCGTACCGTACGCCATTCATCCCGCATATGTCGTACCCCTTCGGCGCGGGAGATTTCGGCGCCGGGGCAGCGTCCTGGCACCGCGGGGAGGGCGCATGACGCACGCGGTCGTTCGGACCTTCCGGCGCAAGAAGATCGTCGTGCAATACACCGACGTCGGACTTCGGCTCGGCCAGCAGGCCATCGCGCGGAATCAACTCGGGACCTTGACTGGCGCTCTACAGGCTGGGGGATTTGCGATCCACGAAGACGGACCTCTCCGGCGCCACGTGACGCTCGTGTCGAAGGGCACGCATCGTGATGGAAAAGTGCGGTGGCTGGTGCTGTCGTATGGATCAGTTGCAACGCTCGTCGAGCACGAGCGCTTACGGAGGCTCCCGCGGACCCGGCGACTGAAAGCTGGCGATGACGTGCTCGTTGCGTGGCGCGGGTTGATGACGCCCGGAGTCATACGCAAGGTTGAGCCATCGGGCTTGATGTCGGTCAAGCGACCCCGGTTCGGGGGCTTGACGATCGCCGGCCCGGGCATGGTGTTGTTGCGCTGAGGTCGTGTTCATCCGGCCTACGCCGTGCTAATGGCCTTGCCCTAGATATGGGGCCGAAGGAGATGCTGAAGTGGGCCAAGGCCGAGTGGGGGTTGTTCGCCAAAGCGGATCAAATGTCCGCCAGCCAGCGCGCCCAGTGGGTTCGCCAGTGGGTGCCATTCGGCGTGCGTACGGTGGGGTACGGCGCGGTGTCGTGTGTCGGTGGCGTGATGACAGCGGACCACCGAGCCAGCCTTTGGGCCATGAGGCAATGGAGCCGGGCCTCGTTGAAGGGGCTCAATATTTCGGCCGAGATCTCGGGCGTCGAGAACATCCCTGAGGGCTCGGTGATGTACGCCGCTAACCACCAGAGTTCGCTCGACATCTTGGTATTGGGCGCCGTGTTACCTGGCGACTTCAAGTGGGCGGCGAAGAGTTCCTTGCTGCGAGTGCCCTTTGTTGGATGGCATCTGAAGCTATCCGGACACGTGCCCGTGGACCGAGCTGCGGGTCGTAAGGGCGCGGTGAAAGCCATCAACGACTTTGCCCGTGTGTTGGAGGAGGGAAAACATCTCCTCATCTTTCCCGAGGGAACTCGAAGCGAGACCGGGGAGGTCAAGCCCTTCAAGAATGGTGGGTTTTACGCAGCGCTGCGGGCTTCACGACCTGTGGTTCCGGTCGCGATCGACGGGACCCATCAGATGATGTTCAAGGGAGCGGTCGACACCGGCGGAGACGGCGTACGGCGGCACGCGATTGTCAGAGTGGGCAAGCCGATCCACCCGCCAGCAGAGGGCAGAGAAGGTGCTCGTGTGACCGAACTGCGGGACCGCACAAGGGAAGCGATTCTGACGATGCATGCGCAGATTCGGCAGGAGTACGAGGCTTCGTGATATAGAGCTAGCCGTATGCCACGACCGAAGCCCCGCGTGTTCTTGTCCGCCGCGACGCATTACTTGAAGAGCCACCCCGAGGAGATCGTTCGTGCGGCGCGTGGCGCGCTTGGTTTGCGCGTAGGGATGCCGCTCGATGCCTTTCGATTCGTGGCCAGCGAAATGTTGACCGGCAAGCGTGCGCCCCGTGACGTCCTGATCGAGGGCCGTCCGCCCGGCCTGAGGCTCGGCGCCACCGTTCGCCAGATGGGAGCCACGCTCCGTGCTGAGGCGACGCTGTTCATCGAGGCGGTCGACGCCAACGCAGAGGCCTTTCGGACGACCTGCCGGATCGCGGATGTATCGCTCGAGGTGCTCGACGGCGAGGATTCTCCGCTCGGGGGGCTTGTCCGCTCCGGGACGCTCGACTTGTCGAAGCCCGGAAAATTCGTGGGCCTCTTGCCGAAGCGCCCAGGATTTCTCGTTGATGTGGAAGATGATCGTATTGTCATCGACCTGATGAAGGTGCCCGGGCTCGGCAAGAACCCGGCCTTTCGCCGGGTCGTGGGTGTCCTCTCGCCGGTGGTGGGCATCGCGTCGATCACAACCTCGGACGACCATTTGGACATTCAGCTCACGGCGGATCCGAGACGCATTGGCGAGGCCGTCGCCGCCGTCCGTGTTGCATAAGTGACCTATAGCGCTCAGGCTTGGTAGACTGGGAGCGTGCAGCAGTTTCAGGCTCCGACGAGCGCCTTGTCGTTCGAACTCCTCGCTGAGATCGCGGTTGGAGCAACGGCGACCGTCGAGCTGTGCCGGCTGAAGGATGGGCCGCTCGCGGGAGAGTTGGTGGCGGTAAAGCGCCTCCATCCTCACATCGCCGAGGACCAGGAGTTCGTCGACATGTTTCGAGATGAGATATGGATGGCCCAGGCTCTGAAACACAAACACGTTGCTCGTGTGGTCGGCTGGGGCGAGGACGAATACGGTCGGTATTTGGCTTCGGAGTTTATTCGCGGTGTGTCGCTCCAGCGGCTTATGAAAACCGTGTTTGCGACCGGCGAAGAGTTCGGTGAGCGGATGATCGTCTACTTGGCGTCGGCCGTGTGTGGTGGTCTTGCAGAGGCGCACGTGCTCTGCGGTTCGGACGGCGAATTGCTTGACTTGGTGCACCGCGACCTGACTCCCGGCAACATCCTGTTGGGGTTTGCCGGTGAGGTGGCGATCATCGATTTTGGGCTTGCCAAAGCGAAGCAACGGCTGACCCGCACGATGACCGGCGTCTTGAAGGGGAAGCCTCTGTACATGGCACCAGAGCAGTTGCTCGACGAAGGCATAGATGTTCGCACGGACGTCTTTGCGCTCGGCGTCGTCATGTTTGAACTCTTTAGCGGGCAGCGTCCGTGGCCAGGCTCCGGCCAGCTGGACATCATGCGGGCGATGACCGAGTTGCCCCCTGCCGATTTGCAACAATTTCGGCCAGATATTGATCGGGTGCTCGCAAAACTGGTGGCCCGCTGCTTGGCACGAGACCCGACCGACCGTTACCAGAGCGCCCTCGAGTTGCGGGAGGATCTGTTTCACTGGTTGCGGACGCACGGTTACCAAGAGGGCAATCCGAAATCCCTGTCGCGCTTCGTGCGTCGCAACGCCATGCGCCAGATGCGGTGGTTTGATCGAGCCGTTGCGGGTGTCTACGCCGAGCAAACCTGCGCCGATCGTGATGCGCGTGTGGCCGAAGCGCCGATTGGTTTCAGCGAACCGGAGCCGCTGTCGAGTCGTGTTCCGGTCTCTTTGCGACCGCCCGAGTCGACACGCTCTCCTGCGACATCGCCGGATGCCCATGAGGAAGAGTGGGGCGATGATGGGCCGACCCTCATTCAAAGTAATGCCGAATCGCGCCGCGTTGGCGCTGCCATTCGCGGTCCGCGCCCGCGGGTGTCGAGCGATGCAACAACGCGCCAGGGGCTCGCGGCGGTGGCGGTAGACAAGGCGGAGCCAGCCCAGACCGAGACCTTGGTCGCTGTGCGAGCGGACGTGGCTGCTGCGCTTCTCGACGACACCGACCAAACCGTGGAGCTGTCTGAAGGCGTGACTCGGGCCATGCGCGCTGCCAAGCAGCTGGGGGACGGTGTGGCCGGAGCCGCCCCTTCGCTGTCTGCCACGCCCGAGCTCGACTTCGGTGGTGTTTCCGCTGCACCAGTGACCACCGAAGGCGACTACGGCGAGCAGGCAAGGTTGGTGGCGGAATTGGCGCAACGACTTGCGGTCAAAGCGTCGCGTGCACGCGATGTCGCCGTGTACGCGGCTGAGGCGGCGGATTTGGCGGCCGAGGCATCCCGTTTGGCGAGGCGTGGGCAGCACGACATTGCAGCGAGCTATTACGCTCAAATGCAGTTTGTCGTGGCGTCGATCGAGCGGGGCAGAGCGCCGCGACGTCGTCGTCAACTGGAGGGGACCGATGCCCGGCTTCTGAGCAGCGAGCAAATCGTGACCCTGTCGGTCGTTTTTGCGGTGGCGATCGTGTGCAGTACCGCTCTGGCGGTAATCCTGGCGAACTGAGCGCGCCGCAGTGCGGGGGCAGTCACGGCGTCGTGAGTGGGGTGACGCGGTGACAAATGCGGGCTAAGTGCCGCCGCATGTCGATGGGAAGCAAGCCGCGCGTCCGATTCGCCCCCTCACCAACGGGTTATCTTCACATTGGGGGCGTGCGCACGGCCTTGTTCAACTGGTTGTGGGCCCGTCAGACGGGCGGCAGCTTCGTTTTGCGCATCGAAGATACCGATGGGGAGCGCAGTACGCCCGAGAACGAACAAGTCATCTTGCGCGACATGAAGTGGCTCGGGCTCGATTGGGATGAGGGTCTCGAGGTGGGCGGCGAGCATGGGCCTTATCGGCAGATGGATCGACTCGAGATTTACACTGAGTTTGCCAACAAGCTCGTCGATAGCGGAGCGGCGTATCGCTGCTACGCGACCAAGGAAGAACTCGACGCTGCACGAGCCAAGCTCAAGGCGGACAACCCCAAGGCCCAATTTCGCTACCCAGGATGGTGGCGGGATCGTCGTGATTGGCCAGCGGACAAACCCTATGTGGTGCGTCTCAAGGTGCCGACGGACGGCTACACGACGTACGAGGACCTGGTATTTGGTGAGCAACGAGTTCCGAACAGTGCCCAACAAGATGTCGTGATCATGCGGTCAGACGGCGTGCCGCTGTACAATCTCGGCTGCGTGGTCGATGACCTGACGATGGGGATCACCCTGGTGGCTCGTGGTCGGGATCACATGATCAACACGCCGATCCAAGTCTTGCTGTACCAGGCGCTCGGTTACGACATCCCCCAATTCGCCCATTTGCCCATGATGTTGGGTAAGGGTGGAGCGAAGTTGTCCAAGCGCCACGGCGCCGTTGCCGTCGGCCAGTATCGAGACGATGGTGTACCTGCACAAGGTTTGCTGAACTACTTGGCGCGCTTCGGTTGGTCGTACGGCGACGAAGAAGTCTTCGCGATGGCCGATCTCATCAAGAAGTTCAGTTGGGATCGCTGCAGCGCGAGTGACGGTCGTTTCGATCCCGTCAAGCTCACCGCGATTGCGTTCGAGCACCTCAAGACTCCGGCTTTGATCGACGACGATGCTTATGCAACCCATACCGACCCTTTCTTGCGGGAGATGTTTGGTGATTACGATGCAGCGCTCGTGGCGCGTGCGCTGCCGTTGGTTCGGCCTCGAGCTCGTACCTATCGCGAGGCGGCCGCGGCGGTTGATTTTCTGTTGCTCGACGAGCCGGTCATGGAGGACAAGGCCAAGAACAAGTTCCTCTTGACCGACCGTGCGCAACATTTACCGGCGCTCCATGCCTTGTTGGGGGCGCAGACTTCCTTCGAGGCTGCGCACGTCGAGACCGAGGTGAAGGCCTGGGCAGAACGTGATGCCATCAAACTCGGTGCGATCGCGCAGCCGGCTCGCGTGGCTTTGACCGGACGCACGGTGTCGCCTGGCCTGTTCGAGCTGATGGAGCTGTTGGGACGGGAGCGAACGTTGGCTCGGTTGGAAAGCGCCATCGCCATGCGCGACGAATCATGACGATTTCGGTGAGCAGTGCGTGCAACGCTCTAGGCTCTCTCCCCGAGCTGCTGTTGCTGGCCGGACCGCGTCAGAGCCTTGGCCTTCCGGGCATCGACGGCGTGCTTGGTGCGACCCTCAAGATGCTGGTTCCTGCGCTTGGCTTCCTGGTCATCGCCCCCGTGCTCTGGATTTTCTTTCGAGAGACCTGGCGCCGCTTGGACGACGAGGCCACCGAATATCGTCGGGTGCGGCGCCTCACAGGTGGTTTTGATGCGCGGCCCGTCGTGGTGTTCGCGCTTGCGGCGGTCGTCCTCACGGCCCAAGAGTACTACGGCGGTTCGCGGTTCTTTCACGGCTACATTCGCCCTCTACTCAAGGAGATTGTCGCTGCGCAGCGTACGGCGCCGGGCGGGTTTGGTCAGTACGTGGATCTGAAGACCTACGGCGCACTGTACAGCTATGGCTGGTGGGCTCTCACGCGCGTTGTTGGCTACACGGTCGTCCCGATTGGCATCTACAGACTGTTCTTTCGACGGGACAAGGTCCTCGACATGGGGCTGCGCACGAAGGGCTTCTTCAGCCATTTGTGGATCTATGGTCTCTGTCTACTGGTTGTGGTTCCAACGGTCGTTCTCGTTGCTCAGTCGCCGGAGTTTTCCACCTACTATCCTTTCTACAAGAACTGCTCTCGGTCATGGGCGGATCTCATCGTCTGGGAGATGCTCTATCTCGTGCAGTTCTTCGCGCTAGAGGTGTTTTTTCGGGGGTTTATGCTCTCACCGTTGAGGCGAAGTCTCGGCTCCGGGGCGATTTTCGCGATGTGTGTACCCTACGTCATGATCCATTACGGGAAGCCCTATTTGGAGGCGGGAGGTGCCCTCATCGCTGGCGTCGCGCTCGGGTCCTTGGCGATGCGCACGCGAAGCGTCTACGCAGGTTTCATGGTTCACGCGACCGTTGCCTTGTTGATGGACGGACTCGCGATCACGGCCGGGGGCGGATTCCCCACGAGAATGTGGCCCTAGAGCGGCGGAGCTTCAAACGTGCGCTGCGCCTCGCACACGCGGCGGCGACCGAGACCCGGTGCCGTGACTCAGTCCGTGTCGATGCTCTCCGCGTCGGCGTCCACCGCGTCGATCGGCGAGGTGTCGTCATCGAGTGCGTCGCGGATCCGCTTCTGTCCGCTCGGGGGAAGACTTCGTATTCGACGCAGTAGGCGCTCCTCCGCGCGCCTGATCCGGCGAGCAGAAGGTTCATCGACCGGTTCTCCCTCATCGTCGAAGCTCGGCCGCATTTTCGCAATCAAGAACACGAAAAAAACAGCGACGGCAATCAACAGCGCGACGGGAGCATCCATGGGTCTAATAGGCTACCATGTTGTCGTGTCCGGCCCACCTTTCCAACGTCGCCGCCGAAGCGTGGCCGTCGCCGTGTGGCTGATGACCGCCGGGGCCCTGTGGCCGCGGCCGGTTTCGGCGGACATCTACGTCTATAAAGATGCAGACGGCGTGATGCACTTCAGCAACGTCAAGCGCCCCGGTAGCCGCGTGTACGTGCGCGGTAAGTCGCGCCGAAAGAAGCGCCGGTCGAGCCTAACTCCGGTCATGCCCGCGGATAACTCGCCGGCTCGATTCGCTCGTTATGACCAGACCATTCGTGAGGCTGCCACGCTCTACCAGATCCCCGAGGCGCTCATCCGGGCCGTGATCAAGGTCGAGAGCAATTACGACCCCCGTGCGGTATCGGTCGCAGGGGCGCGGGGCCTCATGCAGATCATGCCCCAGACGGGTCTTAGGATGGGGGTGCGCGATCTGTTCGATCCCCGTCGGAACATCTTGGCTGGAACGCGCTATTTGCGTGTTCTTGCCAACGGTTTCAATGGCGACCTGCAGCTCACGGTGGCCGGGTACAACGCGGGCGAGGGGGCGGTTATTCGTTACGGCGGGATCCCCCCTTACCGCGAGACTCAGGGGTACGTCGTGCAGGTGCTTGCCTACTATCATCGCTACCGCACGATGAAGGATGTAGCCCTCGCGTCACGTTCCCTGCGTCGGCCACGCTGAGGCGCTCATCCCTCTGCCGGTCACTCGTAGTGTGCGAGGGCTGCGGCGAGTTTCTCTCGAATGCCGTCTTTCAATTCGCGGGGGGCGATCACCCGCGCGTGGGCCCCAAAACTGAGGATCCAGCTGGAGATCTGACTGAGATCACCGAGCTGGAGGGATAGGCGCACGCCCCCGTCCTCGATAGCCTCGAGTTTGGCGCTAGGGTGCACGTGACGGCGGCGTACGTAGTCGGCAACGAAGGGGGACAGTTCGAGGATGACCTCGGTGGTCTCGCCCTCGTTACGCCACAGACCAAATTGACCTTGGAGATAATCCTCCACTCGGAAATCGGAGGGCACATCGAAACGTTCGTCCTCGAGGCACCGAGGGTGAAGCAGTTCGTCGAGTTCGTAGCTCTTGATGTGGGGGTCGGTGCTTTGCGCTGCCAGGCAATGAAACGCGTCCTTGTAGATGACCAGAGCGTAGGGCAGAAGCTTGAGCGGGGATGGCTTTCCGGTATCCGGATCCGCGCACCGCACTTTCAAAGGCCTTCGATCGGCGACGGCTTGAAAGACGCTGTCGAACACTTCTCCGTGTTCGCGGTAGTCTTTTGGCGCATAGGGGAGATAGCGAAAGCGGTCCTCGAGCGCGGCGTCTGCGTCGACGCCTGCGTTTGGGCCACGTCCAGGACGGCGTGCGACCGCCAACAGTTCGTCGGTGGCAAGTTGGATTTCCTCGTGGAGTGCCGAACCTGCGATGGGCTCGAAGACGCCCCGGGCCGCGAGCAGGGCATAAGCCTGAGCACGCCGTAATTTTGCATGCCGCGGAAGATCGACCTGTGGGATCCGCCATCGTTTGGCGCCGCTCGGTTGGTCGGCGACGGACTCCAGTTCCAGGCGCAATTCATGGAGGTATCGGCGTGCCGAGCGCGTCGTTACCTTCAGCTGGGCTGCGACTTGTGCGACGGTGACCCCCTTCGGATGGCGCAGCAGAAGCTGCCTCAGCTCGCGCATGCGGTGGTGCTGAGTGAAGCGGCCCTGCGGTCGGCCTCGGATTGGAGCCGGCATGTTGACGGGTCTCCCTAATCGCGCTTTGCCCGGAACTGCCACGGCGGACAATATGTCATGCGCGGACCGGTTCCGACAAGCCGGCAATTCGTGTGTTTCAGGGCTAGACTCCCCGTCATGGATCGGCGTTAACCGCGCACACGGGATGGAGGCGGTGGTGACGACGGAAACGAAGTGGGCGTGGCTGTTTCCTGGGCAAGGGGCTCAGGCCGTCGGAATGGGCAAGGACGTGGCGGAGGCGCACACGGCCGCTCGGTCCGTTTTCGATGAGGCCGATCAGGCCCTCGCCGAGTCTCTCTCGACGCTGTGTTTCGAGGGGCCGATGGAGGTCTTGACCCAGACGGCCAACACCCAGCCGGCGATCGTGGCGACGAGCATGGCTTTTCTCGCAGCGTTGCGCGCCCGGTTTCCGGAGCTTCCGCGCCCGGTGTGCGCGGCCGGCCACTCCCTTGGCGAGTACAGCGCCTTGTGCGCCGCTGGTGTGCTCAGCGTTGCTGATGCCGTGCGCGTTTGCCGTGCTCGCGGGCAGGCCATGCAGGCTGCGGTTCCGGTTGGGGTCGGAGCGATGGCGGCGGTGATGGGTCTTCAGGGTGATGAGGTGGCCTCGGTCTGCATGGAAGCATCGGGCGATGAAACGGTGAGCTGCGCCAATTTCAACGCGCCGACACAGACGGTGATCGCGGGACACGCCGCCGCCGTGCAGCGGGCATCGACGGTTGCCAAGACCGCGGGCGCTCGGGTGATTCCGCTCAAGGTCAGCGCCCCCTTTCACTGCGCGCTCATGTCACCAGCCCGCGAGGGCTTGGCGGTCGCCTTGGATGACGTCTCGTACGGTAGGGCAGCGTTTGAGGTTCTTGCGAATATTGACGCGACACCGCGGTCGGACGAGACGACCCTGCGCGCCGCTTTGCTCGAGCAAGTGGATCAACCCGTGCAGTGGGTGAAGACGATCGAACACATGCGCGATCGGGGCGTTACCCATGCGCTCGAGATCGGGCCGGGCCGGGTGCTCGCCGGCTTGGTCAAGCGGATCGCTCCAGAGATCAAGGTCATCAACATCAACAAGGTCGACGCTTTTGACAAAGTGGTCGAGTTTTTAGAACTCTGAACGCTCGCCAAAGGAGAAGTGAACCCATGTTTTCGCTCGACGGAAAATCAGCCCTCGTTACCGGCGCATCCCGAGGTATTGGCCGGGCTATCGCAGAGTCCCTGGCCGGCTGCGGCGCCAAGGTCGTCATCGGTTATGTCCACGGTGAAGAGAAGGCACAACAAGTAGCTGATGGCATCATCGCGGCGGGCGGGGAGGCAGAGATCGTCGGCTTCGACGTTGGCGATGCTTCCCTCGCCGAGAAGGAGGTGGTGGCCCTGGCCAAGCGTTTGGGAGGGCTCGACATCATGGTGGCCAACGCTGGTATTGCGCTCGACGGCCTCTTGTTGCGCCTCAAGGAAGATGATTTTGACCGAACCTTCAGTGTGAACGTGAAGGGCGCGGTGGCGTGCGCGCGTGGGGCGATAAAATCGATGATGCGTGCGCGTCAGGGCCGTATCGTGTTCTTGTCCAGCGTCGTCGGCGAGATGGGCAACGCCGGTCAGGTCGCGTACGCGGCCTCGAAGGCAGCGCTGCTCGGGGTCACCAAGTCGCTAGCGCGCGAGTATGCTAGCCGAAGCATCACGGTCAACGCGGTAGCTCCCGGTTTTATCGACACCGACATGACCCACGAGTTGCCCGAGGCGGCCAAAGAACAGATGCTGCAGTCGATTCCCCTCGGCAGGACGGGGACGGCCAACGAAGTCGCCGCCGCGGTGACGTTTCTTTGCAGCGACGAGGCTGCTTACATAACGGGACAGACCTTGCGCGTGAACGGCGGCATGTACGTGTAGCTTATTGTAATCGTGCGAGTTAACGGGATTTCCTGGAACCGAGATTGGCGCTGCGTGGTGGCGCTATTTGAGAACGACGCGGTGCGTCGTCATTATTGTGAAAACGGGGCGTGCAACGCGGGTGGCGATCGGTTAGGAAGCGCCTACCTTTTAGGGAGGATACCATGTCTGAAGGACGCGACATCACTGCGGAAGTTAAGCGAATCATCATCGAACAGCTCGACGTTGACGAGGCGGACATCAAGCCTGAGGCTTCGTTCATCGACGATTTGGGAGCGGATTCGCTCGGACTCGTGGAGCTGGTCCTGGCTTTTGAAGAAGCATTTGAGATCGATATCCCCGACGAGGACACCGAGAAGATTCGATCGGTGGGGGACGCCGTCTCCTACATCGAGAAGAACGCTTCCTGATTTGTAAAAACGGCTGAAGAGCGGGGAGTCGTACCGGCTCGTTCGCGGTCGCGAGTGAAGGCTCCGCGACCGCCTGCAGGTCTCCACGACGCGCTCATCCGAGGTTGTATGGAACGCGTGGTCATCACTGGCATCGGCTTGGTCACTCCTTGCGGCACCGAACCCGGCGACACATGGAAGTCACTGCTCGCAGGAAAGAGCGGGATCGGAACCATCCAAGGGTTCGACGCGAGCGAGTTCCCCGTGACCATTGCGGGCGAGGTCAAGGATTTTGACCCACTCAAGTTTATCGAAAAAAAGAAGCTCAAAGAGTTCGGACGCTATTCGCAGCTGTCGATTGCCGCCTCGCGAGCCTGCATTGACGACTCGGGCATCGAGTGGACGGACGAGGACCGCGAGCTGTGCGGCACCTACGTCGGCGTCGGGCTTGGCGGGTTGGAGTTCCTGTTCAAGCACTCGGTGACCCTAGAGAAGCGCGGCCCGCGGAAGGTCAGCCCCTATTTCATTCCGAGCGTGATCGCGAACCTCGCCGCCGGGCAGGTCGCGATCGACTTGGGCTTGCAGGGTCCGAGCTACTGCACGACGAGCGCATGTGCCTCGAGTGCGCACGCCCTCGGCGACGCTGCTGATTGGATTCGTCTGGGCCGCTCGCCAATCATGCTCGCTGGCGGTGCCGAGGCGACGGTCACGGGGCTCGGAATTGCGGGTTTCTCGGCGATGTTTGCCTTGTCGCGGCGCAACGATGAACCCGAAAAGGCTAGCCGCCCGTGGGATGCCGGTCGAAATGGTTTCGTTTGCGCCGAAGGGGCCGCAACCTTGATGCTCGAATCGCTCAGCCATGCGCGGGCGCGCGGCGCGAAAATCTACGGGGAGCTGAGCGGCTACGGAGCAACCTGCGACGCTTATCACATCACCAAGCCAGCACCCGGCGGGGTCGGAGCGTGTCGCGCCATGCAGATGGCGTTGCGCGCGGCGAAGCTCAACCCCGAGCAGGTCGATTACGTCAACGCCCACGCGACCTCTACCCCCGCTGGAGACATCGAGGAGGCGCGCGCCATCGCAAAGGTCTTTGGCGACCATGCGGCCTCTCACAAGTTGTGGGTGAGCTCGACCAAGGGCGCGATGGGACACCTTCTTGGCGCAGCGGGTGCCGTGGAAACTGCGATTTGTGCGTTGGCGATTCACCACGGCGCCGTGCCACCGACATTGAATCTCGATGACCCCGATCATGGCTGCACGCTCGATTTCGTGCCGCACGAGTCTCGTGAAGGCGACATCCAGCACGCTATGAGCAACTCCTTTGGCTTTGGCGGAACGAACGCAGCTGTCGTCGTTTCCAGTGTCGAGAACTAAACATCTGTATGGTTTTCGGGTTCTCTGGATTTCCCCTGCCCGCTAGTTGAGGTAGGCATGAGTCCGTTCTTCGCGCTGCCACTACGGGCCTGGACGAGTTTTTCTCATGAACGAAGCTGAACGCGACCTCGATGTTCGTTTGATGCGACACGCGATCGCTGAGGCGCGGAGCGCGCGGCCGTCGCCTCTTCCGCCGGCAGCCGCATTGCTCGTGGGACCTGACGGCGAGGTCATCGCCGCGGCCCATCGAGCTGACGCGACGCAAGACTCTCCTGAACTTGCTGCGATCGAAGCCGCTGGCGAAATTCCTGAGGGAAGTTCTTTGGTGCTCACGATTGAGCCACCCAATGAAGAGGACAGTGAGAGCGTCGACGCGATTCTGAAGGCAGGGATCAAACGAGTGTCGATCGGAGCGATCGATCCCAATCCAGAGGCCGCAGGAGGCGCGGCAACGCGCCTGAAAGAGGCGGGATTGAGCGTCGAGGTCGGTGTGGCAGGAGGCGAGGCGCGCGCTCTCATCGCTGCGTGGCACAAGGTCGTTACGCAGGGATTGCCCCAAGTCGCGCTCAAGCTGGCCTTGTCACTTGACGGGCGCATCGCCACCCGCACCGGGGAGTCGAAGTGGGTGACGGGGCCGGAAGCACGAGTCAAGGTGCAGCAATTGCGAGCGCATTGCGATGCGATCGCCGTCGGTA
Organism: Polyangiaceae bacterium; assembly: GCA_029941785.1. Taxonomy (GTDB): domain Bacteria; phylum Myxococcota_A; class Polyangia; order Polyangiales; family Polyangiaceae; genus JAPYTK01. The sequence goes on from JAPYTK010000047.1 coordinate 24,854, forward strand.
TCGGCACGGCATTGTCAGACGATCCGCGACTCACCGTTCGCGACGACGCCTTACTCGTCGGAGGGCGCGCTCCGAGTAGGGTGGTGTTCGACACCAAGCTGCGCCTACCGACGAATGCCCGCGTCGTCGAGACCGCACACGAGGTGCCGACCTGGATCTTGGCTGGGGCTGATGCGCCACAAGATGCGGAACAGATCTTGGTGGACGCCGGTTGCGAGGTCATGCGGATCGCCATGACCGCCGAGGGGCGAGTCGATGTCGGCGCTGCGCTTCAACAACTCGCGGCCAAGGGCGTGCTTCGCGTGCTCATCGAGGGCGGTGCCGAGCTGGCGGGAAGCTTGCTTGCTGGCTGTCTCGCCGATGAGTTGCACGGTTTCGTCGCGCCCATATTGCTTGGTCCGCGTGGCCGCCCTGGTGCTGTGGATTGGGCGGGTCCGGACAAACCTGCCGATGCGCCGAGGATTGTCGATCCGAGCTGGGAAGTATGCGGCAAGGACGCCTACGTCTACGGTCGCGTGGCATACCCCGAATCGTAGTCCGGGCACGCGGTTTTTAGCGACCGTGCTTCAGCATCTTGCGATGCACGATCCGCTTCTTGAGTACACCGAGGTGGTCGAGCATCAGGACGCCATCGAGGTGGTCGTTCTCGTGCTGAATGGCCACGGCGAGTAGGCCATCTGCCTCGAGTTCGAAGGAAGCCCCGTTCTCGTCCGTCGCGCGAACCTTCACCTCGGCGGCTCGGGTGATGTCTTCGTAGACGCCAGGAAAAGAGAGGCATCCCTCCTGAAAGATCTGTTCGCCGTTCTTGTCGACGATCTCCGGATTGATGAACACTCTGAGATCGGAAGGGTCGTCCTCACCGGCAACGTCGACGATGAACAGGCGGACACTCTCGCCAATTTGAGGCGCTGCGAGCCCGACGCCTGGGGCGTCATACATCGTCTCGGCCATGTCCTCGATCAGCTTTCGGAGCGTGTCGTCGACCTCATCGATGTCCCGCGCGCGCTCCCGCAAGCACGGATCCGGGTAATGAAGAATGGTACGTATCGCCATCGGAGAGCGCCTCTATAGCACTTTCTTACCGTGTGCGTTCAACCGGAGGAATGACGGCGAAACATCCGCGGATCGAGCATCATGCCGTGGGCTGCCAGATCTTCGACGATTCTCGGGGTGGTGCCCGTCGCATTGAAAGACCCTTCGATCGACCCTCCAGCCGCCGTGCGATCGTAGGCGAAGGTGAAGATGTCGTGCAGGCGAAGGCCGTGCACATCGACCCGGATCTCGCTGAGGCGCGCGATTCGTAAGCGGCCATCGCGCAGACGAGTCACCTCGAGCCCCAAATCGAAGGCAGAACCAATCCACTGGTGCGCGGTTTGCGGATCGACGCCTTCGCTGCCCATCGCCAAAGACGTACCCATACGGCTGAGCGCCTGGCGAAGGGTTGCCGCTCCTACGCTCATGACCACGCCTGCGCCACCTTCATGAATGCCGTCGATGACAGCTTCCGCCCAAGCGTTTAGAAGGTGCGGAATGAAAATGTGGTCGGGGGCCAGTCGAGACACGGCTCGAATGGCTGTGTTGTCCTCTTGGCCATCGAGCACGATGGTCGCGTCGTTATTTGAGGCCGTGTCAGGTCGATGGCCAAGCCACGCAGCCGAATGGCCGTCCGGCACAGCGGCCGCCAAGGCATCGACCACGCGGGCGCTCAGGCTCTCTCGATTGGCGACGACGAGAATGTTAGCGCGCGCCGCCACGCAGTGACCAAGCAGGGTGGCCATGCTGCGGGAGAGGCTGCCTCCTCGAACCAAGCTGTCGAGTGTCGTCGCTGCCCGATCGAGTCGCTCCAGCGAGATGGAGGGAGAGCCGACGACCACGGGCGGCGTCATGGCGAAAAGCATCCACCCGCCGCGGACGGTGAGTTCGATGTACGGGGTGTCGCTCTCGGTCGAATCCGCTGGGTCTACGGGGTGGTTGGTGCGCGTTGCGTCAGCCGGATCGGGCGTTTCCGAATCATCGAAAAGTGGCTGAAGCTCTCGTTGTTGTTGCAAGCGATGCAAAACCCGACTGACGCCGGCGTGGGTGCCAAAATCCAGTAGGCGATCTGTGAGTCGGGCTTCGCGTCGCTGAACTCTGATCTTGCGGCCCATGACGTCGATGCGCGACACGCTGTCGTCATTCAGGAGGCTCGTCAGGGGGCCGAGTGCACAAATTTCATCGTTCGCGGCGTTCTCCACCAGTTCTCGATTGGTTGAGTGCGCTGCGTCGTCGTCTTTGAAAGCGGTCTGCGCGGCAGCCGCGATAGCCGCCTGCGCGTCGGCAGCTGTTGGCATGGCGGTGGGGTCATGCGCCATATCGAGGCGCTGCTCGACGTCCCGGAGTACCTGCTCGAGGACGCGTTGGCATTCGTGGGTACTGCGCCGCTCTGTCGCGTGTTCGGCGAACTCGCCTGACGGGTAGGCATGCATCGGACCCGAATCATCGACTTCATCGCTGTCGGGGTGCGTGGCGCGTGCCACGACCGGTGTAGACACCCCCGTGGGTAGAAGCGCGTCCTTCGGTGCCGCGAAGTCGTCGGGATCGTTTTCGATGGGAAAGTGGCTGATGACGTCGCTGCCGCCCGACAAGGATCCTATCGAGGATTGCGGAGCCAAACCTGCGGACGAGGACTGGTCGGCAGGGGTTGGTTCGGCTCGTGCGGGATTGTCAGGGTCTTCGACCTTGATGACGAAGTCGCCGACGTAGATGCGGTCGCCCTCACGGACCAAGGTCGCGTGGGTGATACGCCGGTGGTTGATGTAGGTGCCGTTGGTGCTCTTCAGGTCCGTGACAATGTAGCGACCGTCGCGGCAAATCAGTCGCGCGTGCTTTTTCGACACGTTTCCCTTTGGCAGGACGATGTCGTTACCCTTCACCCTGCCAATGGTGATTTCGGAGTGATCGTAACGATCACGCCGCTCGGTTCCCCCTTTTTCGCTGATGACGACCGAAATCATGACGCAAACAGCCCGTGCCGGACTGAGTGCCACATTAGCGCGGATCGCCCAAGGAGCCTACTGCTCGCGCATTTCACCGGTCACGAGCGCCAACAATTCGGTCGCGACGGCAACGACCTCGGCGTTGCTCATGCCGTTGCTCCTCAACTCGCGAAAGATGGTCTTTCCGAGGATCGGGCCTCTGCGCACGTCCACTTCACGATGGATGTGGGGTTTCGTCGGGGAGCTCGCGTCGATGGTAGTGGTCTGCATGGGGTGTCGAAGGCTTGCGATGCGAAGGTCGTGCCAAGTATGTCCGACGTAAATACAGATACTTGCATCACTACGGTGCGTAGCCGTTTGCGCACCATGGCCAAATTCTGCGGCTGGAGCTACGCGCCTAGGCCGTGATCGTTTCAGCCGCGCGCAATGACGACCTCAGTGAAGTCGCCAGACGGTCCCTCGAGTCGAAACGCGGTCGCGCCCGTGAAAGTCCCATTTTCCTCGAACGTGTAAACATTGTAACCGCTGCGGCGATCGGGGTCGTCGACCATGAGTGAAGCGCTGGTTGAGCCGAAGACATGAATGCGCCCCGCGCGTGTGATCAGGTCTCGCGCGATTCGTCGGTGCAGGTGCCCGTGCAAGGCGAGGCCGAAAGACACGTCGTCGAGATCGGCTCGCAGTTCGTGGGCATCTCGAAGGCCCTCCATATAGCTGTGCAGCCGACCGGAAGGGTTGTGAATGGGGTGGTGGATGAGCAACACGGGAGTGCGCTTACGTACTTCTTCGTGGGCGAGGATGGCTCGTAGTGCCATTCGTTGCGCCCGCCCGAGGGCGCCGGCGGCAACGAGTGGTGGCCGGGGCACGGCGCTGTCGAGTCCAATGATTGCGACGCCGCCCCGTAGCCGTACGAAAGGAAAGGTTGCCTCTTCGATGGAGCAAGTCGCGCCTTTCAACTCGCTGGTAATGTACGGCGCGAGGTACGACTCAAATCGGGCGCTGCGTTCGGAGCCTCTGGTATAGCGGTCGTGGTTGCCTGGGACGATGCTGACCCGGTCTGGCGGCAAGGCGAGTTGTTCGTCCAAGAACTGCCGGATGAAAGCAAATTCTTGCTGCATTGCAAGGTTGGAAAAGTCGCCCGTGATGACGACGTGGTCATAGTCGCCCTCGCGGACGGCGCGGGCCACGTGTTTCGCAGCCGAGAGTTGATGAGCGTGCTCGCGCTTCAGCTTCATGTTGACCCACCCGCTAAAGCGCTTGTTGAGCAAGCGAGTCGGTTTGATCTCGTCGAGCGCGAAGAGATGAAGATCAGAGAGATGGGCTATTTTCATGGCTTGACTCGACGGTGAGGAGGCCCTGATCGGTGGCTCCGTGCACATCGGAAGCCGCGCCACGCTCGTCTCGCGGTTGGGAGGTCGTGCCGCCGTGAAGCGCTGCGTAGTCGACTCGCGCCATGAATGAAGGAGCCGCCACGAACGATCCGTGTGTCACCTCGCGGGGGGCCCTTGGGGTCGATCTCGTCAGCGGCGGGGTACCGCGGCGCGTACCAATCCGCCACCCACTCTTCGACATTGCCAGCCAACTGGAGAATTCCTTCTGCGCTGCGGCCATCATACAAATCGTCGATGGGAGCAAGTTCGACGAAGCCGTCGCGGTCGTCATGGGCCCGCCGGCCGCTGCGGCCGTGGTTCGCGAGAAGCGGGTGGTAGACCGTGCCCCATGGAAAACGGCGCCCGGTCAGTCCACGGGCGGCGCGCTCCCATTGGGCTTCCGTAGGTAGGTGGCCACCCGACCAGTGACAATACGCCGACGCTTCGCGCCAGCTGATCAAGGTGACCGGGAGGTCGGCCCGGCGACGCCAACTGCGTGCGGCTTGGTAACGGGCGGGCGGACACACGCCGGCGTCGATGCACCGTTGGTACGCCCCGTTGCTGACCTCGGTGCGATCGAGCCAATAGGGTGTGAGGTGAACCACTCGCTCCGGCCCCTCGTTGACGTATTCGCGAAGATCGCAGCGCGCCGCTGCGCCCCCGCTTCGGCACAAGGCGAGCGCGGTGCGGATGGCCGTGTCGCTCGAACCCATCGTGAAGTGTCCACCGCGGATCAACACCTGCTTCGGTCCCGGGGTGCGCAGGTAGAGCACGCGCTCTGAGGAGTGTCCGCGGGGAGACCGGGTCACCGAAGGGGGGTGCTGGTTGCCGTGCGCGGCGAACGCCAAGGTCATCGCGCCGATCACAAGCAGGGCACCCAGACGACGACCATGGACGGATGCGCGGCGTGGACGATTTGCCACCGAGGCCTCAGAACAGGACGATTTGCGAGGGGTTTTCGAGGACGCGGCGTAGTCCTGCAAGGAACTCCGCTCCTGTGGCTCCGTCGATGACACGATGGTCACAGGATAGCGTGAGCTTTAGTTTCTTGCCTGGCGCGAGTGAACCGTCTTGCACGACGGCCTCGTCGCGGATGGCTCCGACGGCCAAGATCGCGCCCTCGGGTGGGTTGATGACCGCCGCGAAGTGCTCAATGCCGTACATACCCAAATTCGAAATCGAAAATGTTCCCCCGGTCATCTCCTCGGTGCTGAGC
>JAPYTK010000048.1 GCA_029941785.1 Polyangiaceae bacterium
CAGCGACCACGGGGCCGACGATCCGCCGGCGAGCGAGTGCTGCGCGACCTGCCACCGAGGAGAGAGCTGCGCCCCTCCGAGAGCCAGCACACGCGCTGCGACGCAGACGAGCGCGAGCGCCTTCTGCCAGCGGGTCGCGGGCTTCGGAGCTCCAGGGGCAAAGAGGACTCCGAATGCAGCCCCGACGATCAAGCCACCGATGTGCGCCGTGTTGTTCGCCTTGAGCATCATGCCAAAGAGAAGACTATAAAACACCGCTTGAACGGCCCAGGTCTTCCATCGCGGATCACGCCGCCTGACGAGAAACCCGAGGATGAGCCCCATGACACCGAAAATGGCTCCGCTCGCGCCGGCGGTTAGCGTGTTCGTTCCGGTGTGCGCGAAATAGGCGAGAGAGAGGGCAAAACCGGCGATGCCGCTGACGACGTACACGATGGCAAAACGCACGGAGCCGATGGCGGGCTCGGCGAGCCGGGCGAGCTGTACCAGCGCGGCCATGTTCACGGCGAAATGGATGAGGCCGAAGTGCACGAAAACCGAGGACAGCATGCGCCACGGCTCTGTCTCGAGGACCGCCTGTGGGGTCACGATGTCGATCTGCGAGTTGATCAGCATCGCCCCAAACCGCAGATCATCCACCACGTTGGCGCCCATGAGGAGCGCGCCCCATGCTTTCTGGTTGATCGCGGCGATGGCTTGGCCACCGAATACGAGAAAGGTCAGGCCGAGAAAGAACTTCGTGGCGAGCAAGTTGCGACCGGCCCACCACTGTGCCGGTTGGGGCTCACGTGGCCGAGGGGCTGCTGCGGCGGGTTCCGAGGAGAGAATGCTGGGTTGGGCATCGCTCGGTGTGCCGACGAGCTGCTCCCCGCACCGAATGCAGCTTCCGAAGCTCGGCTCATTGAGGGTGTGGCAGCCTTTGCAGTGGATGAGGAGGCCTCGCGCAGCGGGCTCTGCCGCTGCGGTCGCATGGGTCTTGGACGGCTGCTCGTCGTTCACGCCGCCCAACCTCGCTGAAGCTGCGCTGTGCTGCAAGCGTAAGCTGAGGGCGGCCCTAGGCGTTAGGGAGTCATGGAATGGGCGGTTGTTGGCGACGGGGGAGTTGGTCCGGCGGGTCCCTTGGGGCTGTCCGCACGGCGCGTCGCGGCTATGGTGTGGGGGACCGTGGAGCGGAGCCAACAGACAACTTCTGATGCCGACCATACAAAGGGTGGGGATCCCGAGACCGATCTTCAGCGCGAAGAACGTCAGCTTTGTGCTGCGGCGCAGGGTGGTGATCGCCAGGCTTTGGGCACGATCTTGCGGCGCCACGGTCCAAAACTGTACCGTTTCGTGCTGCTGCCCCGCCTCGGGAGCGAAGCGGCCGCTCAGGATGCCTTGGCCGATACTTACGTAAGGGTCGTCGAGCGATTCTCGACCTTCGAGTGGCGCGGCTGCGGGGTGTATCCCTGGCTGCGTGTCGTTGCCACACGCATCGCGCTCGACCACTTGCGAAAGCGAAAGCGTGAATTGCTCTTCGAGCCAGAAGACCTGGAGCGAGCGCTCGACGCGGCCGAGCGCGATTCCCAGGAGGGGATCGACGAAGCATTGTGCCACGCTCGCGACCGAAAGGACGCGCGGAGCAAGCTCGATGGGGCGCTGGCCGAGATCAACGAACGCTACGCGCGAGCCATCCGCTTGCGCATTTTGGAAGACAAGAGTCGCGAGGAGGCGGCGCGCGTGCTGGAGGTGTCGGTGCCGACTTTCGATGTAGTGTTGCATCGCGCGCTCCGAGCGCTCAAAAAGAAGTTGGGCGGTGCGCCGCCCGAATCTGAAGGTGAATCATGAGTTCCGACGAGTCGAAACCGACCCCTGAAGTCGAGCTGATCGACGCGGTGCGCGCGGCGAGGGCGGAAGGCGAAATCGAGCGAGCGGATCATGAAGCCTTGCTCGCCTTGGCGCTCGGCGACGATGTCGCCGAATTCGATGATGACGAGCGCGAGCGGGCCGAGTCCTTGCGGGACGCGCTCGAGGGGCAGGGGGATCACCCCTTGGCGGAACTGGCCGAGGCGCTTCGTTGTGCCGTGGGCGGTCGCGTGATCGACGAGCTGTCGCACGAGCGTGTTGTCCAAGTTGCGTTCAGACGTGCCACCATGCAGGACGCGAAAGTCACGCGTGGGGCGTGGCGCTTGGGAATCGTCATGGGAGGTGTAGCGGCAGCCGCAGCCGCCACCTTGTTCGTCTTTCAGCCCAGCGCGCCGCCGCTGTCGGCTCGACGCACGACAACGGTCTTCATCGCGTCTCATTCCACGGTCAGTCTTTTCGATGCACAGAAAGCTCTGCCCCGCTTTGGTGGCGAGTCGAGCCGCATCGATCGGATCGCGGCTGTGCGCGACAAGCAGTGGCGCGCCAATCGCTTCGCAAGCTGGGGGGTCCGATGAGTCATCGTTGTGAAGGCTGGTTGGCGGTGTCGCTGCTCGGAGTGCTGATGACGCTTGGTGCATGCGACCGCTCGAGCCCTGCGCCCGGCTCGTGTCCGCCCGCTCCGGCTGCGAGTGTGGCCCCGATCGATCGTGCTCTGCTCGCGTTCCTTTCCAAGGCCAAGGCCGCGCACCATCAAGCGGACCTCGCTCAGGACAACGGCGACCAGAGCGGCGCCATCGCTGCCCTCCACGTGTTGGTCGAGGGCCCCCGTCCGGGAGGAGAAAGGCCCGCGATCGAAATTCGGGAGGTGATGGCTGACAGCCGCGCGCGCATGGCCGGTTTTTTGTCGGCGAAGGCGAAGCACGACGCGGCGGAGGGGCAGCTTCGTCGCGGCCTGGCAGAGTTGCCCGAGCGCAACTTGTATCGCGGGCGCTTGATGGAAATGCTCGGCGTCGTGGAAGAGGCTCGTTATCGAGCGTTCAAGGCAGCGGGCGAGCACGACAAGGCGACACGGGCGAAGGTCCGTGCGGTGCGTGCGTTCGACGCTGCCATCGCTATCCAAGATGAGGTGATTCGCCGCCTGCTTCCCCCGCTGCAAACCGCTCCTGAGGGTCGTTCTGCACCTCCGTGAATGCGTGAACAACCTTGTGAACCATCGTTTCTGCCACTTGAGGCATTGTGCGATGAGCAGTACCCTGGTTCGTGATGGCCCGCACGGTACGACGCAGCGAAAACGCGCTCGCGGTGACACTCCACGAGGACGAACAGTTGGTGTTCGATGCCTTGGCCAACGCCGATGATGAGCCGAGTGTGGCTGCGGCATCGGGCTTGTCTTTGGCCCAGGTGAGGCACCTCGTGGAGCGTCTCGCCATGATGGGCGCCGTCGTGTTTACGAGCGCCGCGACTGCTGAGGACGGTTTGGCCGAATCGGATGAGGATGTCGTCGCGCTTGGCCCGGTGATGCGCGCACGAATCAACGAGCTGTACTCCACACTCGATAGTGTCGATTACTACACGTTGCTCGGCGTGAACCGCGCGGCGACGCAGGCGGACATCAGGCGCGCGTACCATAAGCTGGCGCCCGAGTTTCACCCGGATCGGTATTTCCGCAAGAACCTCGGCGAATACAAGAACAAGATCGAGAAGGTGTTCGCGCGCGTGACGAAGGCTCACGACACGCTTCGCTACAAGAAGAGGCGACGTGCTTATGACGACTCGGCCTCGAATCAGCCACCTGATTCCGCGCCTCGTGCTGCACCAGAGCCGTCGGACCAAGGCAGTGCTGCGTCTGATGCTGCCGCGGGGCGCCGTCAGGCTCAGACGCATCCTCATGCGCCGCCATCGGTTTCCCCAGCCGGTCGCGCGGTAGTCGAAGCCCACGGCGCGGAGGCCATGGCCCGCACACGGCGGCTTCGCCGCGCAGCGCTCGCTCGCAAGTTGGGGGCCGGGCGCGGTGCGGACCACCGGAAGCGCCGCCCCGAGTCAGAGGACTCAGGCTATCAGAGCATAGCCGGCGTCGAGCAGAGTGCTGCGGAGCGATTGCGGGAACACTTTGACGAGGCTGGCAGACGGGCACGCGACCGCCGCGCCGAGCGATTCGTTCGCGATGGCGACCGAGCCGTGGACCAGGGTGATTTCGCAGGCGCACACGAGGCGTACACCAACGCGCTTGAGCTCCGCCCCGGCGACGATATGCTGAGCGCAAAAATTGACGAAATGGGCCAGAAGGTTGCGAAATGATCTTAAATTACGATGATTTGTGTCGTTTCGTGGTATCTGTTCGACGGCTCTGCCCGTTTCCTCCAGCCGGCGCCAAGCACAAGTTTGTCATGATGCTGGCGTCCCAACCGAATTCACTATAAAAATCGGCCTGAAGCTCGCCTATGGAACGCGTCATCGGAATCGACCTCGGTACGACCAACTCTTGTGTAGCCATGGTGGAGGACGGCCTACCCGTCGTCATAGCCAACCGAGGAGGCTACAAGACCACACCATCGATGGTGGCCATCACCGAGTCGGGCAAACGGCTCGTGGGTCATATCGCGAAGCGGCAGGCGATCACCAACGCGGAGAACACCGTTCACACCGCGAAGCGACTCATCGGGCGTATCTACGATTCGGCTCAGGTCAGGGCCTGCCAGAAGTCGTGTGCTTACTCGATCGTCGAAGGGCCGCACGGCGATGTGCGCGTCGACTTGAGAGAGAAAGAATATTCGGTTCCCGAGATCAGCGCGATGATCTTGCAAGAGATGAAGGTCGTGGCCGAAGAATATAGTCCCGGAGCGCTCGAAAGGGCTGTCATCACCGTCCCGGCCTATTTCAACGATTCTCAGCGGCAAGCCACGAAGGATGCCGGACAAATTGCGGGCCTCGACGTGATCCGCATCATCAATGAACCTACCGCCGCGGCGCTGGCCTACGGCTATGGGAAAGACCTCGACAAACTCATCGCGGTTTTCGATCTCGGTGGGGGGACTTTCGACATCTCGGTCCTCGAGATTGGCGATGGCGGAGTGTTCAAGGTCGTGGCGACTGCCGGCGACACCTTCCTTGGTGGCGAAGACTTTGACGCGCGCATCATGGATTTTCTCATTCGCGAGTTTGACGAAGAGTACGACGTGAATCTGCGTGAAGATCGAATGGCCTTGCAGCGCCTGAAAGACGCGGCGGAGAAGGCGAAGTGCGAGCTTTCCACCGTGACGGAGACGGAGGTAAACCTTCCCTTCATCATTTCCGTCGGAGCCAACAATGAAGCGCTGCATCTTCAGCGCAGCATCACTCGCGACACGCTCGAGGGACTCGTCAACGATTTGGTCGAGCAGTGCATGGAGATTTGTCGTTCCACGCTCGACGGTGCCGAAATCGAGACCGATGAGGTGGACGAGTTGGTGTTGGTTGGCGGCATGACGCGCATGCCCATCGTGCAGAGAGCCGTGGCGGATTACCTCGGGCGCGAGCCTTGTAAAGGTGTTCATCCGGATGAAGTCGTCGCTTCAGGAGCTGCGATTCAAGCCTATGCGCTTACCGAAGAATCCGAAGACGTCATCTTGCTCGACGTCACGCCTCACGCACTGGGCATTCTGACATTCGGCAAGGTTCTCGACGAGATCATCCCCCAGAACACCACGGTGCCGACGAGCGAGGCGAAGATCTTCACGACCAGTCGGGACGACCAGACGGCCGTGAAAATCCTCGTGATGCAGCGCGAGGGCCTCTCCAATCAACTTCTCGGCGAGTTCCTGCTCACCGGCTTGCGAGCTGCCATCAAAGGCGAAGTCGAGATCGAGGTGATGTTCTCGATCGATGCGGACGGCATCGTTTCAGTGAGTGCCAAGGATCTCGAGACGGGGCGAGAGCAATCCATCGAGGTGACGGCGACCAGTGGCCTCACCGAAGAGGAAATCGACGAAATGATGGAAAACGCCAAGGATTACTTGGTGGAGCGGCGTTCGAGTGACGAGTACGAGGCTGCCGAGCAACAGGCCGAAAAGTTGGTCACCGACGTGGAAAAGTTGTTTCCTGATGTCGAGAAGGTCGTTGCCTCGAGTGATTTTGGCCGCGAAGCGATCGGCAAGGCCAAAGCGGTTCTCGACAAGACGAAAGTTGCGATGGAGGAAAAGGACCTGGATGGGCTCAAAGAACACAGCGAAGCGCTCGCGCGAACATTGCGAATGTTCAAGGGCGTCGTGTCTCGGCCTCACTGATCCTGTTTCTGGTTCCGTTCGTTTTACAGTTGATGTGCGTTTGCCTTTTCGGCGTGCTGGAGGCACGGGGGGGCGGTGAGTTCACACGCCAAGGATCCGGCGAGTTCGGACGGCGACGACGCTGAGTCGGACGTCCCGAGCTTGGTCGACATCGACGACCTTTTGGCGCTCGATGATTTCTCAGCTGCGCTCGCGTTGGCGCTACAACGGCAGGAGGCCGGTGCCGACGACGACGACACCATACGAGTCATTCGTCGCTGTGAGCGGGCTCTGTGTGAGATGTATGTCGGGAAGCTCGGCGGCTTTTCACGTCGGATCAAGGTGATCATGGCGGCGGACAAGATGCGTTGGCTTGCGCTCGATCACCGAGCGGGTTTCTTGGTTTCGCGCATCATCGATCCGACCACTGTAGAGGATATGCTCGACATTTGTGGCATGCCAGAGGTGCAGGCGCTCGAAGTGCTCTGTGACCTGGAGTCGCAAGAGGTCATCGAGCTGGTCGAAGGCGAATGATCCCGATCCGCGTCGAGATGCGATGGCGGTACTACTTGACGCAGGTGACGCGTGTGGTGCTGGGTCTGGTGTTGGCCTTCATCGCCATCCGGGTACAGGCTCCTCGGGCTGAGGCCACGGCGAATACACCGCAGCAGAGCGCTGTGACACGGGCGGAGGAACCGCGACCGAAGCGCGCCGAACAGCCATCGGCGGTGAACTACGTCATCGAGGTTGCTCTCGACCCCATTTCACATCGCTTGACCGCCAACGCTCGTGTGAGCTGGCGCAATACATCTGCCCAACCGCAGCAGGAACTGTACGTTCACTTGTACCTGAATGCTTTTCGCGATGCCTCGAGCCGCTTCATGCGAAAAGAAGTTACCGGGTTTCGAGGGCACGGACGGCCGACCCATTGGGGCTCGATCGACGTCACGCGTTTTTACGTGAAGCGATTCAGGCGGGACCTTTGGCCGGCTACCTCCCAGCGGCACACCCCAGGTGACCCGGACGACCAGACAGATATTCGTGTTGTCTTGCCTGAGGCCGTTGCGCCCGGGGACGAGATCGACATCGAGATGGCATGGACGGCGGTTCTTCCGAGCGTCGTATTGCGAACGGGTTTTGTCGACCACTTTCATATGGTGGCGCAGTGGTTTCCGAAGCTTGCTCGCCTCGAGCCTGACGGGAACTGGGCTCATTTCCCCTATGAGAGGCTGAGTGAGTTTTATGCGGACCTCGGCCACTACGACGTGACGATCACGGCCCCTAGCGGGTACACCATCGCTGCGCCCGGACGGGCGGCAACCTTGGAATCAGGGCCGGCGCTCATACGGCGTCGTCATGTGTTGGCACCAGCGCACGACTTCGCTTTTGCCGTGTACGACGACTTCGAGCTGCTGGAGCGGGTGACGTCGGGCGGTGTGAAGCTCCGCTGTTTCGTTCCGCGTGGGCTCGATGCGGTGGCGCGCGAACAACTCGACGTCGTGCAGGAGGCCTTGCCCTTCTTCAGTCGCCTCTATGGCCCGTATCCCTACGACTCGTTGACCATCGTTCATCCGATCTTTGGAGCCGTGGAGGCGGGGGGCATGGAGTACCCGGGACTGATCACGACGGGCGGGCGTGCCCTGTGGTCTAGATTGGGCGTGCGCACGATGGCCGCCGTGACAGTCCACGAACTTGCGCATCAGTGGTTTTACGGTCTGTTGGCGAGTGATGAACACCGCTGGCCATTTCTCGACGAAGGCCTGGCGACTCACAGCCAGGCGGATTGGATGGAGTCGCGTTGGCCGGGCGCTTCAGCGGCATCTTCGCTCGGGTTTCGGATCAGCTTGCCCGCCATCAACAGGGCCCATGCGGCCCGTGCGTGGGGCCGGGGGGCGATCGGTCGCCCGGCGGCGGACTTCGCTGACGGAAGTGAATATAGCGCGCTGGTCTATGGCGCGACAGCTTCTGTGGTCGAGACACTGGCTCGGATCCACGGACGCGAGCGCGTTCGCGGGGCGCTTGGCCGATACGCGAAGGAACATCGCTTCGGGCATCCGCAGCCGCGGGATTTGTTGACCGCGTTCGAGAGCGAGTTTGGGGTGCCGGCGGTCGAGTGGGTCCGCGCCGCACTGCTCGATGGATCGTGGCTCGATTGGCGGGCGCGGTTCGATGGTGACTCCGCCGTGTGGGTCGAGCGTGAAGGCGACCTGAACCTTGGTGTCGACATCGACCTCATCGACGCGACGGGCGCACGCCATCGGATGCGGGTCGATGGCGGGCAGTCGTCGCAGCGACTACAGCTTGCCGGGAGCGGCGAAGTCGTCGCGGCGATCATCGATCCTGAGACGAAGCTCCTGATCGATGCCGATCTGTCCAACAATGCGGTGTCGAGGGAGGGACAAGGCGTGGCGCCGAGGGTGTGGCACATTGGTAGCCTATCTGCTCAGCTGTTGATGGGGTTGGCCTACCCGTGAGCACGATGATGGCTGGTCGCCCGTGGCGCGTTATCGGAGCGTGTTATTTGGTTCGAGCGTTGGTAGGCGCGGCGATCGCCTTGCCTTGGGCCGTCGCTGTCGCGGCTGAAGTTGGGGCATACCCACGAGGCGACGGTGTCCTGTGGCAACAGGGGGGCGTGCTTCTCGTCGAGACTGGCAGACTTCTCCGGCCGATCGCTTCGACTCTCGTGGCTCGTTCCGCCGGCGTCGCCTTGGTTGGGGTCTTCTTGTCGCTGGTGCCGCTTGGGGCGTTGGTGGCTTTGGCGGCCTGCCCGACAGAGTGTCCGTGGCGCGCCACGCTTCGTTGTTACGGCTCTTTCGCGCTACTGCAAGGTTTCGTCATGGTGCTGCAGAGCTTGGCGTTGGCTTCGGCGTGGTGGGTGTTCGGGATGCTCCGCTTTGGTCTGGATGAATATGAGACCTACCGCGTGGCTGCTCTGGTTTTCACCGTGGCGGGAGCGGCGGGCTTCATGATGGCCGCTGCTCATGATGTGGTACGCGTTCAGCTTTTGCGTGAAGACGATGGAGTGATGCGCGCGCTAGACCGCTGCTTCGAACTCACTTGGCGGCAGTGGCGGTCCTTGCTCGGCGCGGCGGCATGGCGTGCCCTTTGTTGTCTCGGCCTGCTGCTCGGCGGCCTTGGCTGTTTGTTGGTCGCTGGTGTCGATGGTGGGTCGATGGCCACGGCGTTGTTCGTTCAACTCGTGACTCTGAGCTGCATCCTGATCCGATACTCCTGGTTGCTACGCGCATGCACGGTGGCTGCGCGCTGAGCGACTAGTCGTCGTCAGCGATGACGACGCGATTGCGTCCTTTTCGTTTGGCCTCGTAGAGCGCTCGGTCCGCACGCGCGAGAAGTTCGCGGCTGCCACCCGCGCACTCACGCCCGCTGGTCGTGGCGAGCCCGAAGCTCATTGTGACCTTGATAGGCCGGCGATTCACGGTGATGTGCAGTTGTTCAATTTTCATTCGCAGGCGTTCCGCGAGCTGTTGGCCACCCACCGATGTCGTATTTGGCAAGATGAGCGAAAACTCCTCGCCGCCGTAGCGGGCCACGACATCGCCCGTGCGCGTTCCGCGTTGGAGTGTCTTGGAGAGCTTCTTGAGCACGAGATCACCAGTGGGGTGGCCGTAGCTGTCGTTGAGTCTCTTGAAGTGGTCCACGTCGCACATCAGCAAGGAAAGCGATTCGTTGGTGCGTGAGGTGCGGTGCAGATCGCGGCGCAAGGATTCCTGGAAGGTACGATGATTGCTCAAGCCAGTGAGGCCGTCGGTCGAGGCGATCTTGGCGAGGCGCTCGTTCGCCTTGGCCAGTTGCGTCGTGAGGTTCTCTTTTTCTACGAGGGTCGCTTCCAGTTGTCGGATCACGAGCTGAAAGTTTCGGTTCAATTCGACAAGCCTCGCGTTCGCGTCTCGAATCAAATGCGACACATTGACTTGCTTGGCGATAGACCGTTGAAAACCAGAGGCGGCGTCCTCGACCAGATTGGGAAGTTCTTCGAGTATGGTCTCGACCTTGCTCTCTTCGAGGCCGAGCCGATGACCGGCTTCCTTGGCGGCTTGATAGTTCGCTTCAGGGTCACCACCTTCGAACACGGCGGCCATCCGTTCGGCGCACCATGCGACGCGAGGAATACGAGCCCGTGGAGGTGTGCTGTCGTGGTGGTGCCGGATCGCCTTGATCGTGTCTTCAGCGAGATCCCACTCGTTCGCTAGCTGTGCGCCGCGCTCGGGATGGGGAGTGATGCCTTCGGAGCGTTCGTGGATGACGCGGGCGGCGGCGGGAATGCGAGCGACGTCTCCCGCGCCAGGAAGATCGGCGACGGCACGCGCGAGCAGGCCGGCTTCGAGAAACAAGCCGGTGGTGAAGTAGTTCTCGAGCTTTTGGGTGATGCCCATGTTCTCGGCGATCATACGGGCGGCCACAGCTCGGCGGAGGCTGACGGCGAGAAGCACTTCGCCGTCGTCTCCCAGAGGCACCATTTGTTGGAGCGACAAGCTCAAGGCTAGGTTGCGAAGGCCTCCGATGCCCAGCAAACTCACCGCTTGCGGCACATCGCTCACTTTGTTGGGCAGGGCATAAGCCGAGCTGTTGACGATGCTCAGTAGGCGCATGGCGAACCCTGGGTCCGTACCCGCAAGTCGGGCCAGTTCACCGACCGAAACGTCGGGCCGCACGGCTTCGCGCACGATTTGCATCGCCAAGGTGGATACTGGCTGCTCGCGCCCCATGGTCATGGAGGTTTGGCATGCGGCGAAGGTAGCGACAAGCGAAGTCCTCAGGAAGTGCGCCGCGCCCAGAGGCGGCCCCTCCGTGGGAAGCTGTGGAGTTGAGTACTTGCGCCTTGCGGCTTGTCTGAACTATGGTCCCCGCGCTCCTCAGTGAGGGGAGGCGCCCAGGTAGCTCAGTTGGTAGAGCAGTGGACTGAAAATCCGCGTGTCCCCAGTTCAATTCTGGGCCTGGGCACTAAAATCAATTCCTGTGAAGAGGCCGATGTGTGTATCGGGCCGCCGCCAATTTCGAGAACGGGCGTCCAGACCACCGAACGCTCGCTGTGTCGAGGCCCTCGCTGGGTTCCCTCGGGCCCGCTTGTTGGCGTGCCGGAGCGTTTCGGCTAGGTTGTCTATCGTGGATCACGAGCCTAAATACCTCTCGGAATTCGCCGTGGTTCTCGAGAATTTGGGCCCCACGGCCTTCCAGGTGAAGTACCGATCGTCGATGCTCGTGGGGACGGGGCTGGTGGGAAAGATTCTCGATCGTGGAGGTGTGAGCGCCTCGAGGCGCACAATGGGAGCCGAAGACTGCGACGAACTCGCCTTCGCTCAGGCGCTCATGGGGCGGGTGTGGCCCGTGCGCAAGGACCCCGGGGCGCCCCCTGGACCCATGATCACCGTGGGTCAGTCCGTGGACAACGACATCACGATTGCCGAGTACACTTTGTCGACCCAACACTGTGGCTTCGCCTTCGACGTGACGCGGATCCTCTTGACGGATCTCGATTCGATGAATGGCACGCTCGTCAACGACGAGGCCTTGCTGCCGCAACAGCCGCGGCCGCTTCGCACTGGCGACAGGCTCGCCCTGGGTCGACTTCGTTTCGATTATCTGACGGGCCCCGGATTCCTCGAGAGAGTGAACCGCTTGCTTTACGGAGCGGCCACCGAAGCGCCGCCCGTCAGCGAGGACTAACGCGAGGCGCTGACCGTGGCGACATCGTGCTGAAGGTCCGAATTGCCCGGATTTTCGCTTGTTTCATCTCGCGACGGGGCTGATGATGGTTAAGCGGGCAGGGAAGGTTGAGGTATACTGTAATGGTCGGTCGGATTTTACGTGGTGGTGTGCTGCTTCTGGTGATGATGGCTGGCTTTGGCCTTCTGGTGGTCGCGCCGACTTCAGCCGTCGAACGAACGAGTGACTGGACCTGCGCGCCGCAAGGCCGCACGTGCACTTTCGATAGCGATTGCTGTTCGAAGCATTGCGTCCACGACCCGAAAATTGGCAAGGTCTGCAAGCCGAAGGGCGCAAGTTGGACGTGTGCCCCCTTGGGCCGTCAATGCACCTTCAACAGTAATTGTTGCTCGAAGAACTGCGTGAGTGACCCGAAGCTCGGCAAGGTCTGCAAGCCGAAGGGGGCGAGCTGGACGTGTGTGCCGCAGGGCCGCACGTGTACCTTCAGCAGCGACTGCTGCTCGAAAAACTGCGTCCACGACCCGAAAATCGGGAAAGTCTGCAAGCAACCGAAGAAGGGTTGAAGGCGACCAGACGGAGTCATCGAGTCGTGCCGTGGTCGTTTTGGTTGGATCGCGGCGGTACGTTCACCGACTGTCTTGGGCGTGCGCCTGACGGCAGCGTGCACACCACCAAGGTCCTGAGTTCCGCTCGCGCTCCGATCGAGGGGATTCGGCGTCTGCTGGGTATCGAGCCCGATGCTCCCATTCCGCCCTGCGAAGTGCGCATGGGTACCACCGTGGCCACCAATGCCCTACTCGAGCGGAAGGGCGCTCGCGTGGCTTTGCTCGTGACTCGGGGCTTCGGCGACTTACTGGACATCGGCACGACGCAACGTCCCGATCTTTTCGCCCTCGACATCATCAAGCCGCAGTCATTGTACGCCCGTGTGATCGAGGTGGACGCTCGCGCGGCTGCATCTGGCGACGTGCTCGTTGGGGTGGATGCAGACGCCGTGCGGGGCAAACTCGAGGGACTGCGCGCAGAGGTGGAGAGTCTTGCCATCGTCGTGATGCATGCCCACCGGGCACCGGAGCTCGAATGTACGCTTGCAGATCTTGCCCGCGAGGCGGGGTTCGACCATGTGACCCTCTCGCACCAAGCGACCCACCAACTCGGATTGCTTCGGAGGGGGGACACCGCGGTCGTCGATGCGTATCTTACGCCCCTGCTTGCGGCTTACCTCGGCGAGCTGCAGCGAGAATTGCCCGGAAGCACCCTGCGACTGATGCAATCGAGCGGCGATCTCGCCTCGTCTGAGAGATTTCGCGGCCCCGCTGCTGTGCTGTCCGGGCCGGCCGGCGGCGTGGTGGCGTGTGCCGCCGTCGCCGAAGGGCACGGCCTAAAGGAGGTCATCGGTTTCGACATGGGCGGCACCTCCACGGATGTTTGTCGGATCGCCGGGTCGCCAGAATGGACGTACGAGACGGAGACCGCGGGCGTCCGAATCTGCGCGCCCATGCTGGCCGTGCATACCGTGGCGGCCGGTGGAGGATCGATTTGTCGCTTCGATTCTGGGCGTTTTCTCGTGGGTCCTCAGAGCGTTGGTTCACGGCCCGGACCGTTGTGTTATGGCCGCGAGGAGGCTGAAGCCCTGAGCGTGACCGACGTCAACCTGGCGCTCGGACGCCTCGTGCCAGAGCGATTTCCCCTGCCTCTGCAGATCGATCGAGTTAACCGGGCTCTCGCGCAAATAGGTGTTCTTAGTGCAATGACGCCTGCGGAAGCGGCCGCTGGTTTTTTCGAGGTGGCGTGTGAGCACATGGCTGGGGCGATCAAAAAAATCTCCGTCGCCCGTGGCTATGACGTGCGAGACCACGTACTCATCCTCTTCGGTGGAGCCGCCGGGCAGCACGGTTGCGCGGTAGCGCGTCGACTCGGGATCCGGCGAGTCGTCGTCCACCCGTACGCAGGTGTGCTCTCGGCTTATGGGATGGGGCTGGCCGACCTAGGCTGGCACGGCGAATACGATGCGGGCGGTGCGCTGCTTTCGAGTGAAGCCCTCTCCGCGACCGCCGAGAAGTTTGTGCTGCGGGAAGAGGAGGGGAGGCGTTGTCTCGAATCCGAAGGAGTCCCCCCATCGCAGCTCCGTTTTCGCCGTTCGTTGGACCTGCGTTATCACGGAACGCAGTCGACTCTCAGTGTGAGATTTCATCGCGATGTGCAGGGTGTGCGTCGCGCGTTTGAGGACGATCATGAGCGGGCTTTTGGCTACCGGCGATCGGGCCATGGCATCGAGATCGTAAGTGGACGGGTGGTGGTCGTCGGACGCGCCCGCCCGGCCGAGCAGCCCGTTGAAGAAGAGGTCGGCACGAAGCCAGTGCCGTGGGGCTCACAGAGCATGTGGACGGGCGTTGCGTTTGCGACCGTGGATGTATACCGGCGCGACGACCTAGAGCCAGGCCAACGAATCGTCGGGCCAGCGGTCGTGAGTGAGTCGACGGGGACGACGGTTGTTGATCCGGGGTTCGAACTCAGGGTGGATGGCCGCCGGCACTTATGGCTCGAGGACCTGGCGAATCCAGCCCGGCCACAAGGTGGTCCGCAGCGCGACCCGGTGCGACTCGAGTTGTTCTACAATCGGTTCATGTCCATCGCCGAGCAGATGGGACATGCTCTGCAGCGCACCGCGATGTCGACCAACATTCGTGAGCGTCTCGATTTTTCTTGCGCGGTTTTCGATGAGGACGGTGGGCTCGTCGCCAACGCTCCGCACATACCCGTTCACCTCGGCGCGATGGGAGAGACGGTCCGCGCGGTTCTCCGCATTCACCCGAACCAGCGACCCGGTGAGGCTTATGTGAGCAACGACCCGGCAGCGGGCGGTTCGCACCTGCCGGACATCACGGTTGTGACGCCGGTGTTTGATGACGGTGGCGTCCGCCGTTTCTTCGTCGCCAGCCGGGGGCATCATTCGGATATTGGCGGTATGACCCCCGGGTCGATGCCCCCTCACGCAAAACACTTGTCCGAGGAAGGTGTGGTGTTGCGGGCTTTGCGCCTCGTCGAAGATGGCCACTTCGACGAGAACGGCTTGCGAACGGCCTTGGCGGCTGGGCCGTACCCGGCGCGCGATCCCGAACAGAATATTGCCGATCTGAGGGCGCAGCTCGCGGCCAACCAACAAGGAGTCTCGCTGTTGCGAGAGTTGGTCGCGCAACACGGCTGCTCGACGGTTTCTGCGTACATGCGTCACGTACAGGACCATGCGGCGGAGAAGGTTACGGCGGCGATCGAGGCCTTGCCAGATGGGGTCTGCGAGGCGCGTGACCAACTCGATGACGGCACTCCTCTCGCCGTTTCTCTCACGATAGCGGGCAGCGTATTGACGATCGACTTTGCCGGTACGGGGAGTGGGGAAGGGAGCAATCTGAATGCTCCTGCGGCCGTGTCGATGGCGGCAATTATCTACGTGCTCCGCCTGCTCGTCGGCGAGTCGATCCCACTTGCGAGCGGCTGTTTGCGGCCCGTGCGACTGTCGATCCCAGAGGGCTGTTTGCTGGCGCCATCCGCGGATGCCGCCGTTGCGGCCGGGAACGTGGAGACCTCGCAGCGGGTGGTGGACTTGTTGCTCGCCGCGCTCGGACTGAGTGCAGCAAGTCAGGGGACGATGAACAACCTCAGCTTCGGCAGCGATGAGTATGGCTACTATGAGACCATCGGCGGCGGCGCGGGGGCCACGGCGTTGGCTGACGGCGCGTCAGGGGTGCAAACGCACATGACCAATACGCGGATCACCGATCCTGAGGTTCTCGAGACGCGTTTCCCCATACGGGTGCGCCGTTTCGGGTATCGTCGCGGCTCGGGAGGCGATGGTCGGCACCGCGGGGGAGAGGGTTTGGTTCGTTGTCTTGAGGCGCTTGAGCCGATGACGGTGTCGATCCTCTCGGATCGTCGCAGTCGGGGCCCGTTTGGCATCAAAGGAGGCGCAGCCGGGCTTCGGGGACGCAACGAGATGGCCGGCCGTGATGTGGGGCCACGAGCGAGTATGGACATTGTGGCCGGCGAGGTTGTGACTATCGAGACGCCCGGCGGCGGTGGCTACGGCGCGCCCGCAACAGAGATGTCTACCGCTCCCCATGGAGACGAGCTGCCCGAGCGCCCACTAGGTTCGTAGGACCGTGCGGAATTCGCGCCGCTCAAAGGGGTGGGCAATGGTCGGGAGTTTCGCCTCCTCACCCGCCACCCGTGCGATCCACGCGTCGACCGGTTCGCGCGCCGCGGCCGTGAGGGCCTGATAGGGAAGGATCGCCCGCTGCGCCTTGTATTGAACGAAGGTGATCAGCTTTCGCGTACCGCTTGCGCCGCCGACACAAAATTCATCGTGACCTAGGGCGCGGGGAACGCGCTCGGCGTTCGGGTGCGCGGAGCACCAGGAATCGATCGCCGTGACGAGGCGAGTGACCCAGGCGATCGTCTCCTGGAATACTGTGGCGAACACGGGGTCGAGGGAGCCGGGCACTTCGTCATCTGAGATGAAGTCGCCGTCGGCGGGGCGGGCCGTGAGCAGGCGTCTCATCCAGCTACGGACGTGCGTGGCTTCGTCGAAGAGGGCCGTGGATCCCGGATCGCGAAAGAGGTGGGCCCACAAGGGGCCGAACAAGGCGAAGTCTCCCACGCATGGCCGGTCGCCAAGCAGGTACGCGTGGTCCGCGAGGTGAACGTCGAGCTGGCTGATCAGCTTTTCTGCAGCGCGCTCGACGCCGGGGATGGTGTCCGCGGTGACGCCCAGCGCGGGCAGGTAGCCTGCCATGCGTTTCGCGACCGGCTGGACAGCGCGGCGTCCTATGAATCCGGGCAGCCAGGGGAGCCCCTCGCGGGCGAACTCCGCGAGAGCGAATTCGCGGTTTGCTGGTGTGTTCCAGCGGTAATGGAGCGCCATCATGGGCAACCACTCGTCGCCGTACAATTCCAGCAGCGATGAGGCCAGAGCCTGTGTTGGGCCGTCAGGCTCGACTGCGGGGGTGGGATGTTGGGTTTCCAACGCATCGATGATGTCGCTGCTGTCTTGTAACCACGTGCCGTCGGGCTGTTCGACGGTAGGCATGATCATGCGACCCACCGCCTTTTGGATTCGGCCGTACAGCGCAGGGATGGTCGGGTGCTCATCGCTGAAAGCGATGCCCTTGTACCGGAGATAGGAGCGGGTCTTCGCTGAGTAGGGCGAGACGAGCCAACCGTAGTGTTTGAGCGTCATGGTGCGGGGAGAGAAGGCGTGGTGTTTTCGGAGGCAGTCAAGCACAAGGATCGCGCGTCGGGATCGGAAGGAAGTTCGTCCACCGGTAGTTCCTCACATGCAATGGCTTCTTTGAGTGGGTGGATCGCAAGCGCCCGTTGTCGCGCCTGCACTTCTGTACCACCAAGCCGAGCATGAAGTGACCACCAGCTGGCGTTTGCGGCACCAACCGCGTTCGCGTCAGCGACGAGATCGGTGGCTTCGAGCACCTGGCCCGCTGCGAGCAAGGCTCGTGCGTAGACGGCCCGCAAGGCGGCGCGACGAGGTCGAAGCTCGTGGGCGCGCGTCAACTGCTTGATGGCTGCTCGGGTGTGTCCACGATCGAACAACAAACGACCGAGTCGCTCGCGGCGAGAGCTTTCGCGAAGAGCCTTGAGTGGCGGTACCGCTCGCTGGGCGAGGGCGCCAGGCGGGAGCGTTGCGATGTGGGCTCTCCATCGCGCTTCCCAGTCTGTCATCTTTCGACCGCTGACTTTTTCGAGTGCGACGGAGGTGGCGTTTTCGCGAAGCTCTGCTGAATCGCGCACGGCTGTCAACAATTGTGGGAGAGCTCGATCGCCGGCGTGGTTTGCCCAATAGTCGACGAAACTGGTGACCTGAGCGAAAGCCACCGCTGCTTGTTCAGCGGTGGGCAACATCGCGATCGACGGTCCGAGTTTCGTGAGGGGAAGATCGAGGTGCCGTTGGATCCCGCGGGCGGCAAGCACATCGGCAGAGGGGCGGTGGTCGAAGGGGCCGGGGTAGCGCCAACGTACTTCTTCTCGTTTGGCCACGCCTTCTTGGAGCCATAGCGGGGCCCGATCCCGAGTGGCTTGCGAGAGGGCGAGGTGTGTCATCTCGTGGGCCAGCGTGTCGAGCCATGGATATCCTCGAGGGGAGGAACGGGGGGACAGCATCATCACACGTCCCCACTTGGCTACGGCGACGGTGCCCGTGGTCTGCGCTGCGGTTTCGGGCAATCCGCTCATAGCAGCGAGGGAGAGTTGGTCCCGGAGGAGATCGACGAACACCGGCGAGGGAAGCTTCACCCCGAGGTCGTTCTGCAGCGTGGTCCGGGTCTGAGATACCGCCCGGGCAATGAGGGGCGCCAAGGCCCGGTCCCGGTCGTTCTGGAGGCGAACGACCACTCCGTGTTGTTCGTTCGAGATTACGATGGTCGCGGCCGAGGCTCGGGCGCAGCCCTGAGCCACCATCAACAGGGTGTTGCCCTCCTCGGTACGGGCGACGTCGGATCGTTGTGCGATAGCGACCGCGGCATCACAGTGGCCACGGTACAGCGCGAGGCGCGCCCGCTCGACGGCGACGTCGGCCGAGTCGTCACCATCGGAGAGAATCTTGGCTGCGTCGTCGAGTCGAAGGTCGAGGATGGCGAGCCGGGCTCGCAGGGCGTCGAATGGAAGCGTGTCAGCGCGAGGCTCTGACGTGGACGAGCAGGTCAACGCGAGCGTGGCGAGCGCAAGGCGCCAAGTACGTCTTTGGCGGCTCACTTGAGCAAGGCCTCCGCGTAGCGGCGCACGGCCTTACGCAGGTGAGCGGGGACGTGTTGTTTGAGCCCGAGGCCTACGCGTTGCCTGAACTCGCGTGCCGGGTCTTTCGCCGACTTGTCGGGAACGTTGGCGTCCCGTGCCATGGACTTTGCGTCACCTTCTGTACCGCTACGCCGCCCGCGTTGTTCCCCGCGGTCGCCGGTCATTTCCAACATTCGCTGCGCTTGCCGCTGTGCTTTCAAGCCTGCGGCTCCGTCGCCCTGTCGAAAATGTTTCCCTGCAGCGCGCATCTTCGAAGCGGCTTCACCAAGTTTTTGGAGCTGCTCGCCTGGGAGTGGGATACCGCTCTCGTCGCTCAATTGGCGTAGACTCCGGGCGCGGTTGGCCAATTCACTTTCGCTCTTCGCTGCTTCTCGCAGCAATTTCTCCGCGCCCTTCGAAGCGTATTTTTGCCCTTTGTCCAACAACTCTGCGCTGCGCTTGAGCTGGGCCTCGAGCTTGGCTCGAGCTTCACTTGCTCGTTTGGCGACGCGTCGATCCGCCGATCCGGCGGCGGCATGCCGGCCAGCATTTTCGGCTCGTTTGAGGGCCTTGACGGCGCGCTCCAGATTCTCCACTGCCGATTCTACGTCGTTCTGTTCCATCGAACGGGCCGCGGCCTCGGCCTCGGATCGCCCCTGCGCCGCAGTTGCGGCGGCGGACTGCGGTGCGGCAGCGTGGCGAGGCAACGGCCGGACCGCTTCCCGGACTTCGCCGGCACGACGTCTCAGTTCGTCCGCTTGTGCCCGCATCTGTTCTTCCGAACGGGCCTCTCGCATGGCCCGTTCCACCCGGTCGATTTCTCTTGCATGATCTCTTCTCAGCTGCCGGAGAGCCTCGTCCAAGGCGGAGATTTCTTCGGCCGCGCCCGGCACGTCGGCTTCGGAACTTTGTGCGCCGGCCTCGACGCCCCCACCACCGCCGCCCGATGAGCGAAACGATGGGTCGGGCATCCGCAGGCGAGCCGCCAGATCGTGTGCCGCGAGCTCGGCGTGGTGAAGATCCTCATCGGCAAGGGCGCGGCGGATGCGTCGGAGATCGCCCGCGACAATCCCGCCGAGGTCGCGGCCCAGGCGACCCAGGACGCTGAGCTGCTGGCCGCCATCGTGCAGCACGCTCAACAGGGCTAAAAGGGGGACCTTTGTGGCCGGGTGAGCGGCGTGCTGCTCTTCTCCCAATCGCCGCGCCAGTTGCTCGGTCACATCGGCCAATCGTCCTGCCGTCGCGCGGCTGTCCCGTTCACCCAGGACATCGAGCGCGGCGTCGATCGTGAGCACCGCGGTTTCGGTGGCATCGATCCTACTTCCGAGTGGGGTGGAGAGAGCACGGCGCGGTCGTTTGTACGCCTTCTTGAGACGCCGCAGCTGTCCTCGGAGAAGGGTCTCGAAGCGTGCCGGCAGATAAAGACCAGCGATCGGTGTGTCGAGGGTGCGCTCGAGCAGCTGCATCGCTTCGCGCCGGCGGAGTGCCATTCGTGCAGGACGCGGGGCCTCGGCCAGTTCGGCACCGAGCACGTCGACGAAACGACGGAGTGTGGTGTGCAGGGCCTGGTAACGCTGCGCCTCACGTTCCGCGATGATTGGGGGGATGATCGTGACAGCTTCGCTAATCCCCCATTTGGGTCCAGTGACCGGGTCGCCGTCGCGGGCCTCGACGGTGATGACCACAGGGAGGTGAGAGCGTTCGAGAAACGGGTCGCTCGCTAGCAGGTCTGTACCCCCGCGGTCGTGTTTTCGAGATCCTTGTGGCCGTGCCAATTCGCGTCTCTCGACTCGGTCGCCACTGGCGATCACCAAGTCGACTTCGTAAAGAGCGTGGTCATCTCGGGCCTTGTAGTGAACGGCGATGCGTTCGTGCTCAATGAGTTTGATGGTCCGAGGTGCGTCGTCGAGATCCACCTGCGGGGCCAAATCGGCGATCATGTGCAGATCGAGCGCGCGCGGTTCCTCGATGACGACCTCGCCGAAGCGAGCGACGACGCGGATACGTGCGTCGTTTTCAACCGTCCAACGGCTGACCAACGCATTGTCGCCTTCATCGTGAAAGTCGGCGAAGCGGACGCCGTCGGTCAATGCGAGTCGACGACGGCGGTGAGTGGCGTGGGCTCGTACGGTGATGCGGGTGCCCCGCGGAAGAGAGACGCCGCTGAAGGACGGAAGGGGGTGTTCTTTCTTTCCCAGATAGGCCGGAGGCTGAGCACTGATGTGGACATCGTGGAGCCATTTCATCGGCAGCGGGGCCACGTTTTGGCGCGCGAACAGGATATCGTATCCCTCGACGATGCGGAGCGG
Organism: Polyangiaceae bacterium; assembly: GCA_029941785.1. Classification (GTDB taxonomy): domain Bacteria; phylum Myxococcota_A; class Polyangia; order Polyangiales; family Polyangiaceae; genus JAPYTK01. Next base: position 20,864 of record JAPYTK010000048.1, read on the forward strand.
GTCCGGAGCGACGGCGGCCAGCACGAGCATTGCGCAGAAGGTCGCAGCCGCCGTCCGCACCCAGGCTTGGCGGTGTGCTTGATCCCGGATCTTGAAGGTGGATGCGGCTGCGAGCGTTTGTTCGAGGTGAAGTTGAGCCAGTTGGGGAGAGCCGCGATCGCTTCGTTTCGTCGTCTGGGAATGCAATTGAAGCGCTCTGAGAGCCGCGCGCCCACGGCGCGGTTCACAGGTCAGAATCGTGGTCGTGATGACAAGCTTGGGATCGCATCGACGTCGCCATCGTCGTCGAGCATGGTACGCGAGGGGCGCGAGGCTGGCGGCGAGGAGCGCGGCTGCAACCAGCCGCCACGCGGGCGTGCCGAGGCGCGCGAATTGCGGAGCGACGGCGATACATACCGCCGCGGCCGCGACGGCCAATAGCCGGCTCGCGGCCGCCACGATGGATCCGTAAAGCTGCTCGATGCGCTCGATCCGCGTGCGCCAAGGCTTCATGATGTCGCTTCGTCTTCCATCGTTGCGCTTCGCGTGCAGCCTACATGTGCTCAAGGGTGGCGACGAAGGAAACGCGTCTCGGCGGTCCGTCGTCCGGATCGAAGGGATGGTCGCGGTTGTCACTGCCGGTAGGGGTACCGATCACGAGTAGGCTGCTGACGCCGTCGAGTTTCACGACACTCAATTTTACATAGTTTTGTCCCACGATACCCGGCGCGGTGTGCCGTAACAGTTCGCGACCTTCGGCGTCTCGTTTGACGACGGCCCAGCGCATAAGCATCCCGGCCTCCCAGTCGACCGTGAGCCGCATGCCACCGGTGTGTCCAGGCGGCACGTCGACCTGCAAGTAGGCCGCGCCGGTCACTTGCGGCGGGTAGCTCGGGGCGAGTCGTCTCGGCAAGGAGCTGATGGGAATGCGCCAATCGCACCGCACGTTTCCTAGTTCGCCCACGTAGGGAAGAGAGTCGATCGACGAGCGGGGCCCCGGCGCGGTCAACAGGGCGCGGGCGGCTGCGAAGCGTAGCGAGAGGTCGCCTGCATTCAGACGATTGGCTTCCGTTGCGAGTCGCAGCGTGTCAAAGAAGTCTGGCTCGTTTTTCCAGGCGAATTCGCCGGGCGGGGTGGCCTGGGCGCTGAAGGCGTAAAGCGACGTCCAGACCCCGGCGGGCGTGTCCTTGCCGTAGTGATGGTCGAGAAAGGCGGGGAACAGCATCGAGCCGGCGAAGGCGTGTCGTGAGCCGCTCGTGATGGCGCGGTCTGGGCGACGTTGAAAGTCAGCGATGGCGGGCACTTCCGTAGAGGCGCACGGGGCCAAAAGGGACGCGATATAGCTCGATCCCATGGCGAGCACGCCCTCGGAGCCGGCGGGCTCGAGACGAAGGAGGGCGGCCTGGGCGACGGCCCGCGTGACTTCGCTCTGGCCGCGACAGTCCTTGGCTAGTGGCCGTTTGAGAAGCGTGAAGGAGCTGGACTTATCAAAGTGGCCGTCTGGTCCCCGAGGGTCCGGGTGGCTCGTGGCGCCGGCAACCGAGTCGGTGAGATAGACATCATGGTGCCAGGAGCCGCCTTGACCGCGGTCTGTGAGGCCTGTGGGCAGCCCGAGGATGTGCAAGGAGTCGAAGCTGTATTCCACGAGCTGTAGCGCCCGTTTTGCCTCTGCGGGTTCGCTCGCCGCCTCACCATGCAGGCAAACCGGGAATCGAAAGGAGCAGAGCAGACGGGTCAGATGGGTGGGGCGCGAGGGCGAGGCATGCGCCAGCGCCACCGACGGCGAGCCGACAAGCAGAAGTAGGGCCACGGCCGCGAAGCACTTCATTGCACAATAACTGACACTGGCGCCGACAAGACGCAATTGACGCCGAAAGCAGCTGCACTCTACAACCTAGGGGCGATGTTCGATGCACAAGGTGCGGTAACGTTCGACTTGAGCCGGGGTCTGGTGCGACTCCGAGGAGAGTCGCCGCAGGTGTTGATCCCCGCAGACCTATTGGTCGCGGCGTGCGAGGGTGGTGCGGCAGATCAGCTCGGCGCGCGAATGGGGACATCCTTGGCCACGCGATTGCGCGAGCGCCTGGGTGACACTGTCAATCAGCCGCACGAGGTGGTTTTCGAACAGCTTGCTGGCGAGCTCGCTTTGGCGGGCTTGGGCGCGCTTCGTTTGGAGCGTTGGGGCGCGGCGGTTGTGTTCGTCCTTGGCGCCTGTCCGCTTGGACGATGTTCCGAGATCTTCGTCGAGGCACTGCTCGTGACCACCCTTGTCGAGATCGGGCAGCGGGAGCTGGCGGTGGTATCGCTCGGCCGGTCTGGCGACGATAGCCGTTACGCCGTGCTCGCTCCCACGGTCGCTACGCAGTTGCGGAGGAAACTCGAGGTTGGTGAAGCGTGGCATGCGCTCCTTGCCGGGTTGCGACCTGACGGAGACTCTCATGGCGCGTGACGAGGAGAAAGTCATCGCACTCGAGCAGATGCTCGCGCGGGTTCGTCGCAAGGCGCGCACGATGACGCGAGGGCCGGAGCTGATGCAGGATGTGGCGCCGACTCGTCCCGCCACCCAGTCCGAAGCGCCGCCCGAGGGTCATCTTCCGGCGGCTGAGCCGATGGCAGCGGAACCCCCGTTTGAAGACGAGGGGCAATCCACTGCTGAATCGCGCGTTCTTGACGAGTCGATGGTGCGCTCCTCTATTCCAAGTGGCTCCAATCGGCATTTGAGCCCCCCTGAGGTGGTCGTGACGGAGGCCGAATCCGAAGACGCGCTCACGCCGCCGAATCAGGTTTGTTTGTCGACCTCGAGTTCACCGTCGTCTGACGTGGGCCGAATCGTAGGCTCAGTGAGCGGTTCTGTATCGCTGGGACAATTGTTCGACGAAGCGCTCGGTCTGCGCTTTTGAGCCGCGCGCGTGGTTCCGGCTGTCGGTCGCCGCAACTTAGCTGGGCGCCGCGCTATCGTCCGTGGCTTCGTGACGGAGCCAGTGGACGTCTTGATCCCGCAGCCACGTTCGTTGGCGCCTGACAAACGTTCGTGTGGCGCGAACGATGGCGTCTCCCAAGTCGCCGTGTGGCAGGACGTCATCGAGGTGGTCGCGGACCTGCCGATACCCGACCGATTCCATGGCACGAGCATCTCGGTAACCCGAGGCGAGGAGCTCCTCGACCTCTTCGATCCAGCCGTGGGCGAGCCAGTGCGCGGTTCGTCGTTCGATTCGGGCGTCGAGCTCGGGGCGTGGTCGATCGATACCAACGAAGCGGGCCTCATGGCGCGACTCCCCAAAGGCGTGTTCTTCGTGCCAGGCGCTTTGCGTCTTTCCGGTCAGCTCGAACACCTCCAGCGCTCGGCTCACGCGGACGAAGTCGTTGGGGTTGATCCGCCGACTCGCTGCCGGATCGATAGCGACGAGCTGGGCGTGCAGCTCGGCGCGCCCTTCGGTGCCGACGATTTGCTCGTGCCGTAAGCGAATCGCAGGATCGGCAGGAGGCATGGGAGCGAGTCCGTGGATCAGCGCTTTGATCCATAGGAAGGTCCCGCCGCACACGATGGGTCGGCGGCCCGCGGCTGTCGCTCGGCCGATCGCATCATCAGCATCGCGCACGTACTGCGCGGCGTCATAGGAGGCGAGCGGATCGAGCATGTCCACCAAGTCGTGAGGGGCACGCGCCCGTTCCTCCCCGGTGGGCTTGCCCGACCCAATGTTGAAGTGCTGGTAGATCTGTACGCTGTCGGCGCCGATGACCACACCGTCGAGCGCTTCAGCCAGCTCGAGCGCCAGGGCGGTCTTACCGCTCGCGGTCGGACCAACGAGCACGAGCAATTCGCGATCGCCTAACTCCCGACACACTTTTTCGATCCACAGGCTGTTGCTCATGCTCGCTCCAGCTCGGCACGATCGATTTGCAAGGAGGTGACCTGATCCTTTTCCGTTGGGCTCCAGTCTCGCCAGGCGCGAAGAAGCGTGATGGCCCGTTCGAGACTAAGCCCTGTGGGACAGGGGAGCGCAGCACTCAGTCGAGCCAGGACGTCATGGGGCTCGCTCAGCCCCTCGTCCAATGCTTCGACCCATCGGTGCGCAAGGAGTTCGGTTGCTGCTGTGGCCAAACAGCGCGGTACCGCGCGCACCCGGAGAGCGTCATCGTTTGCCCGTTCAAAGTCGAATCCAAGCTTGAGCGCTGCGATAAATTGGCTTTGAACGAGGTCGAGTGTCTCAGCCCGCAATGGGATGTCGACGGGGAAGAGCAGCAGTTGAGAGATCAAGCTTCCACGGGCGAGTTCGGCCCGTGCGGTGTGGTGGAAGTCGAGTTGTTGCAATCCATGGCCGTCGAGGATCAGCAGCTCGTCGTCCTCTTGGACGAGAAGAAATCGTCCATGGCTGATCCCCAGGAGCGCGTTTTTGTGGATCTCGTCGTCCTCGGTGGAAGCGGATGCGATGCCGCGCGCCGGATCGAGACAGCTTAGCGGAGCAGCCATGGGCCTTTCCTCTCTCGAGCCTGACCATGTCCACGCTTGCCCATCGTCCTCTGTAACGGTCACCGGGCGAGAGCCTGGCATCGCATGGTCCTCCCGCGCACGGTGGTGAGTGTGAGGCGTGCGGGTTCCCATGGTCTTGACGATCACCGAGTAGATTGCATCCGTCACGGCTCGCGCGTGCGCGAAGCGGACCTCTGCCTTTTGGGGGTGCACGTTGACATCGACCAGATCGGGCGGGAGTTCGATGTACACCACCCCAACCGGGTACCTCCCCTGCGGCAGGCTGTCGCCATAGGCATTCGCGACGGCGCGCACGATCGCGCGTTCTTGCACGGGCCGGTGGTTGACCAGGATGAACAGTCCTGAGGCGCGGGATCGCCCTTCGTCGGCTGGCGCCAGATGGGCCTCGACCTCGATCGGACCGCGGCTGCCCTGGGTTTGGACCAGGCGCGGGCAGGACAGTACGGCGGCGGCGCGGTCGGCCCGTTCGGTTGCGGCGAGATACCGTTGGACTTCCCGACCATCGCGCCGGTGGCGAAAGGAGACCGTGGGATGAGCGAGGGCGGCGCCCCGGATCACCTCGGTAATGTGAGCCGATTCCGTCGACAAAGCGCGCAGGAACTTGCGGCGCGCTGGCACGTTGAAAAATAGGTCTTCGATGGCCACGCTCGTGCCCGGAGGGCAGCCACAGGGGCTGACACTATCGAGCGTACCTCCGTGGACCACGATTTCGGTGCCTTCGTCGTCGTGGCGGGACCGCGTACGAATCACGAGTCGACTGACTGCGGCGATGCTGGGAAGTGCTTCGCCACGAAAACCAAGGGTCTGCAGCGACTCCAGATCGTCCGCGCTGCGGAGCTTGCTCGTGGCGTGCCGCTCGATGCAAAGGCGCGCATCGTCGCGGGTCATGCCGTGACCGTCGTCGACGATGAAGACCCGTGCGATGCCGCCGCCGGCGGATTCGATGTGAACATTCCGCGCATTGGCGTCGATGGCGTTCTCGACCAACTCCTTGACGACATTTGCTGGGCGCAACACCACTTCGCCAGCGGCGATCTGATTGGCGACGATCTCGGGGAGTTTCTCGATTCGCCTCACGGATGGTCCTCGCCATCGCCCTGAGGCCGTTCCTTGGCGTCGGGTTGTAGCATGGCGATGCTCACCGGCCGCGTGAGCGCGAAAGCGATTCCGAGAAGACTTCCCAGTTCGAACACGACGAAGCGGAACCCATCGAGCCAGATGAACGCATCGTGGTATTCCTCGACGCTTGCCTCGCGCTCGAAGGCGGTCGACTTTACCGCCAAGTTGTCCACGGCATCGACGGCCAAGGCCTGGGCCATCGCTTCGTGCACAGGCGCCAGCAGCTTGAAGGCAATCAACGCGAGAACGAAGTTGGCGCCAATGGCCTGGAGCGCGACCTTACGGCTGCCTCGACGCCGCAACAAGCAGGCGCTGGCGGCCGCGAGGAGCAGGATCGACAGGATGAGCCGAGCGACGTTGACTGGGAAGCTCAGATCGTGGTGTTGGGCGAGGGCTTGCAGGCGAGCTTGTTCTCGCAGCATCCCCGTCCGAATGAAGGGGCTGGACGGGGATTCGAGCGTCTTGCTGACGATGTCCGGCAGTGCCTGGGAGCCTCGGAGGTAGTCAAGGTCGTTGCAGCCCGCGCTCATGCCGGAGGCGCCGATGATGCATAAGGCATAAAGGGCGACGGTCAGGTACCAGGGCCGCCGCGCCCGAGGTGGGGATGGCTCGCTCACTCCGCTGCTGTAGCATGGTATTCTCCGCGAGAAATCGCGGAATCGCCCTGAGACCTTGACCACCCCTTGCGCGGGGCGGCCGTCGTTCTTAAGCTGGGGTCGATCCATGTCGCCTCCCGAAACGTCCGATACTGACAGCACGCCTCCTGCGACTTTGCGGGCGCAGGGCCTCGAGCCGGATGCGGCGCCCAATTCGTCGGCCGATCCGGCGTCGGAAGCCTCCTTGTCGAGCCGCGATCCGGACGTGGACGCCCAGGGTATCGACACCTCGGAGGTGGGGGAGCCCAAGCAGCTGTCGGTCGCGCCTCCGGAGTCCAAGACGGCCTTGTCGGTCCGCGATCCGCTGCAGGCCTACGTTCGAGAGGTCCAACGCCACCCCTTGCTCACTCCGGACGAGGAAAAGACGCTCACGCGGGAATACGAGCGGACGGGCGATGTCGACGTGGCGCGTCGCTTGGTGACGGCCAATTTGCGGTTGGTGATCAAGCTCGCGTACGAGTATCGCCGGGCCTATCGCAACATGATGGACCTCATCCAGGAGGGGAATATTGGCCTGATGCAGGCGGTGAGTCGTTACGATCCCTATCGGGGCGTCAAGCTATCGAGCTACTCGGCCTGGTGGATTCGTGCGTACATGCTCAGATACATCCTCAACAATTCACGCTTGGTCAAACTGGGCACGACTCAGGCACAGCGGAAGCTCTTCTTCAACTTGAACAAACAGAAGGCCAAACTCACAGCGATGGGCATCGAGCCCACGCCGGAGGTGATCGCCGAGCGGCTGGGTGTCAAACCGAAGGAGGTTGTGGAAATGGACCGCCGCATGTCGAGCGCGGAAGCATCACTCGACACGCCCCTCGGGGATAGCGAGGGCCGGCAGGTGGCGCGCGTCGAGCTCATGGCGAGCGCCGATGAAGCGACCGACGAGATCGTGGCGCAAAGCCAGTTCGACAAGCTGGTCAACCAGCATCTTGCCATTTTCCGGGATACACTCGCCGACAAAGACCTACGCATTTTCGATGAGCGCATGACCGCCGACGAGCCGCTGACGCTTCAAGAGCTAGGAAATCAATTCAACGTATCCCGTGAACGGGTGCGTCAAATCGAGGCGCGCTTACGTAAGCGGCTAGGCGATTACCTCCGCAGCGAGCTTGGCGATGCTGTGGCCGTCGACCGATGAGCGGTGACGGGCAATGAGTGGCCGTCTGTACGTGGTGGCTACGCCGATCGGGAACCTCGCAGATCTTTCGCCGCGGGCTGGCGAGGCCTTGCGCGAGGTAGCCGTCGTGTTGGCTGAAGATACCCGTCGCACCCGCGGCTTGTTGAGCCACTTGGGGATCGGTGCCAAGCGAATCGAGAGACTCGATGCGCATGTCGAATCGCAAGGCATCGGGGCGTGGGTCGACCGCATGGCGAACGGCGAGACGGTCGCTCTGGTCAGCGACGCGGGAATGCCCCTGATCAGTGACCCGGGAGCCGACTTGGTTCGGGCTGTGGGTGGGGCCGGACTCGAGGTCATCGTCCTTCCTGGACCGTGCGCTGTCACGACCGCGCTGGCTGCATCAGGGCTGTGCAAGGGGCCGTTTCGTTTCGAGGGTTTTTTGCCTCGGGTGGGGCACGAGCGCCGTCGCGTGCTCGCATCGGCCGCACAATGCCCTGACGCCGTCGTGTTTTTCGAGTCGCCCGAGCGGATTGCAGCGACGCTGTCCG
>JAPYTK010000049.1:0-16577 GCA_029941785.1 Polyangiaceae bacterium
TCGTCATTTGGAGGGGGAGGGCGTCGACGCCTCGGGCTGGAGGCTGCGGTCGCGCTCACGCGGATCGACGCGAAACCGTCGCACCATCGCGGGGCGTCCCTGGTACTGGTCGAGCTCGTCGTCATCAACAAGCGACCAATGAACCGCGTCCAACTTGAGGACGACCAGGTAATTTCCAGCCGCGAGGGGCTGCTAAGGGCTCAGATTGAAGCCCACACCATTCCAGCACATATGGCCACCCGAGTCTGCTTCGACCCGCGCCGGGACCGGCTCCCCATTGGCCGCGATGAGCAGCCACGAGTTGTTGTCGATCCCCGAGCTCGCTATCAATTCGCTGCTCGACGCGCGCGGCCCGTCACCTCGGATCCGAAATTGCGGCGAAACACCGACAGTAATCGGCTCGGGCTCTGGGTGCTTCCGCTTCATCCAGCTGTACAGTTCCTTGTGGGCGCGCATTGCTGTCTACCTGCTCCTACCCCAACAATTGCGCATAAGAGACATTATGTTAACTCTCGAAAGAGCCCAAAAGGGCCTTCATCGGGACTATACTCTGAGCGATATGATGTTCGACTCGAAGTAGACGAGCGTGCACGCGCGCTAGGCCACGAAGATCGTCTCCAGGTACCGCAGCAGCTGGCTTTCTTCCGCGGGCTGAGTGCGAAACCCCACGTGGCCGTCTGGGCGCACCAAGTAGAGCGCTTCCGAACTGCAGCCGAAGTGCTCGTGCATGATCCCATCGAGATCGTGGATAAGCGACCCTTCCCACTTCAACAGCTGCGGCCGCTGGCTAGACGGCGTGACGACGTGCACGTCGATGTGGTCGCCGTAGCGGCGACTCACGCGGTCAGCGATCGAGTCGAGGGTGCGGTAACCCTCTTTGGTCCCGGCGTTGCCGTCGAACAGCAACAACGAGTGTTTGGTGCCTTGGAGCAGATCGAACAGTGTGCGCTCATCGTCGACGTGACAGTCGCCGACGCGATCACCTGCGCCGGGTCCTCTGCTGAATTGGTACCACTCTGAAAGTGCCGGGCGCTCGGTGGTGTGATCCGAGCTTACTTCGGCGCTCCAGATACTCTGATGATGCTCGCCCACGATCGGACTGTTGGCGTAGCTCACGTTGAGCATTCCAATGGTCTGAAACGCGCTGCCGGAGATGAGCCCGCTGTTGAACACGAAGGCGGCCGCCTGATTGCGCAGCGCTTGTGCGACGGGCGAGCGCAAGGTCATGACGCGCATCGCGCGCTTCGTTAGCTTGTCGGTGCTGTCGACGATGTTCTTACCGACCGGATGCCGCTCAGGGTGATAGGAATCGAGAATCTCGGGTTTTGCCGCACCCTTGATGGTCAAAGCCAACTTCCACGCGAGGTTGTAGGCATCCTGAATGCCGAGGTTCATGCCTTGTGCCCCGGCAGGACTGTGTACGTGAGCCGCATCGCCCGACAAGAAGACCCGCCCCGTGCGGTAGCGCGGCACGATACGACCATGAAATCGGAACGACACCGTCCAGGCCGGATCGAAGGCGCGCACGCCCTCGGGACAACGCTTGGCCACCAGCTCCTCGATCAACTCGAACGGCGGCTCCTCCGGCGGATCGACAACGCCCATGAGCAGCAGCCGATAGCGCCCTTCGTCCAGTAGGGGCAGGAACCCGACCGGGCCTTCGTTCGACACGAAGGCGACCGCTTCATGGGCGTCCGCGGCGAACGGGAACTCCGCCTTGACGTCGGCCTGCACGATGGTCTGCTCAAAGGTCGACCCCTCGAATGGCAACTCGAGCAACTTGCGCACGGTGCTCTTGGCGCCGTCGCAGGCAGACACCCATCCCACTTCCACCTCCTCTTTGCGTCCATCTTTGTGAACGAGCGTGACCTCGACGTCATCGTCGCTCTGATTGATGTCGTCGAGCCTCACCTCACGCTCGAAGGTGCCCCCGAGCTCGGCAAAGCGCTCGGCCAGCATCAGCTCGGTCTTGCGCTGCGACATGCCAAAAAGGTACGGGAATGGTGTCCCGGGTATTCGGATATCGAGATGCGCGATGCGGTCCGTGCCGTTGTAGAGGTTTATGCCGTGCATCGGCCTGCCGCGTTCGAGTGCCCTATCGACGATGCCCATGTCGTGCCACACCTCCATGGTCCGTGCGGCAACGCCGGCTGCTTTGGACCACACCTGCGGCTCAGGATTCTGATCGATCAATCGGCACGACACGCCGTGTCGCAACAGTTCACACCCCATGGTGAGCCCAACGGGGCCGCCACCAACCACCAAGACGTCTGGTTTCGTCACATGCGGCCTCCTTCTATCTAACTGCTCCCACCCCAACAATTGCTCATAAGTGACCTTATGTTAAGTCTCGAGGGAACAAAAATGGGCCTTCGTCGGGACTATGCTCATGTCTCGTATGCGAGGTGGCGGGGTTGGGCGCCGGTACAGTTCGCGTTAGTCCGGATGGGCGTCGAGGAGAAACCTCCGAACTTGAACGATGTACTCCGATGCATTGGCGGCGAGGATCGTGTTGTGATCGCCGTCGGGGAAGCGGACAAGCCTCTTGTTGCCCGAGCCCGCCCAGGCGTGATTCCCCAGGATCAACCACGCGATACCCGGGAAGCGGTGCGCCAACTCAATCGCGTAGATGGAGCCGACCGACCGCCCAAACGCCTCGACCCGTTTTGAGGATACGCCGACCACCGTCATGATCGGAACCACATCGTCGAGCATGCCGACCAATGCGGGCGTCGCCGTCGAGCCGCCGTAGCCGAGGCGCGTCGGGACGTCCGACTTGTAACAGTCTGTAACAAGTCGGGAGTCGGCGTTGAAATCATGGGCCTTGCTTGTGATATTGAGTGTGGGAGCCAGTGGACAAGCCTATGACGAAATTGAATCGAACCTTCGTATTGTTGTGTGCCGCAACCTTGAGCGGCGGCGGGAGTGTCGCCTGCAGTGCTGACGTATCTCTTGACGACACGCTAGATGACGGCGGCACAGGCGGCGAGACGGCACCTGCCGTCGTGATTTGGACGAAGCAACACGGTGGGACGGCGCACCGCATCGACGACTTGCACTTTGTCGATGAGTTCACCGGCTGGGCCGCGAGCAACTTGGGCGGGCTTCTTGCCACCACCGATGGCGGCGCCAGTTGGACCACGCAAATCGGTAATACATCCCAGTTTTTTACAGACGTGTACTTCGTCGATGCAATGACAGGCTGGGCGGTTAGCAACGGCGGTGTGTACAGGACGACGAACGGCGGCGAGAGCTGGAGCCAACACAATTCCGGTCTTACCGCTCCCCCTTGGTCCGCCCACTTTGTCGACGCGACGACAGGTTGGACATTTGGTGGAACCATGAACCGCACAACTGACGGCGGCGTCACCTGGGCCCCAATCGAGGAACGCGTCGCTGCGGGCTATTTTATCGACGCGTTGACGGGATGGGCCCTCTTTAGCATCGACTACTCAAATGGGCCGCCGGCCATCCGCAAGACCATCGATGGTGGTGCGACCTGGGTAACGCAGAGCAGTCCGGTAGAGGAGCCCTACGGGGGTGGCGCCGGGTACCGAGACCTGTATTTTGTTGATGCGCAATTCGGCTGGGTTGTGGGCGCAGGTGGAATGATACTCAAAACGAACGATGGCGGCGCTAACTGGGTGGCGCAAACGAGTGGCACGGACCGCGTGCTGCTGGGCGTGCACTTTATCGACGAGAACACTGGGTGGACCGTGGGCGACTACGGCACCCTACTTAGAACCACAGATGGTGGCGCAAACTGGGTTGCGCAAACGAGCGGCACGACCCAAGGGCTCACCAGCGTGCAGTTTCTCGATGAGGTGACTGGCTGGGCCGTGGGCTGGGACGGCACCATCCTAAAGGCGGGACCTGAAGGCATCTAGCTCGCGTGGTTCACGAAGCGTTGTGGCGGCTGTGCCTGGCGATCCTCTCTTACAGTGGGCCGAGTCGCCGCTAGAGCGACCCGTCGAAGGACGCAATCACGCCAGACCGTGTGGCGTCAGCTAAACTGGGAGCACCGTGGATCGGGGAGTTAAGAGACCATACTCTGGTGCCCTCTTAGCATGATGTTGCTCGCGTACTCCTTGCGAGGAAGCGGTGCTCAGAGGCCCGGAGTTGCCATGTGTCCCAGACATCTACCCATCTTTGAACCGCGCCTCGATTCGCGCCAGGCCATTCACTCTACCGTTCATGGCGCCCCGCAGGATGAACTGCCTACCTGCTCCCAGCCCAACCATTGCGCATAAGAGACATTATGTTAACTCTCGAAAGAGCCATAAAGGGCCTTCATCGGGACTATGCTCCGCGAGGAGAAGGTTCCCGAGCTCGACGAGTACTTGGAGCGCACGAAGCCCAAGGACGGCATTTTGGCACTCATGGCGGGCACGGTGGCGGCTTGGATCGGCACCAACAACTATGGTTACGAACGCGTCGCGGACGGCAGTTTGCAGGTCGCAATGCCAGACTTCGCCGTCGTCTCCGTGGTGGCCGTCGCCGTGGCGGGCGGTCTCACGATGCGCATGGTCCGCAACTGGCGCATCGTGAAGTTCTACAAGGTTGAATAGCTAACGGGTGATGAGCACTTCGAAGCTCTGCTTGTCGATCGTGTATCCCTCTACCCGCCGGACGCCATCGTCGTGGGTCACGTATCGGTTGAAATAGTTATCGTAGCGGAGCTTGCCAGCCAAGGTGTTTCGGCCACGTAGAACCATCTCCAGGCGCTGCGATACGCACGGCGGGATGGCTTGCGGATCGCGTGGAATGCAACCGCAACTGCCCGGCCGCAGAAAGCACCGCTCCTGACATCCGTAGCAACCAAAGGGACGCTTATCGGTGAGCCAGCCCACGAACTTGGTGTTTGCGCCGTCGTCGAACAAAAGCCCCTTCATCGCGATGAGATGCTGCGGTCCCACGAATTCTAGAAATGTGCGACCGTTTTCGTCGCGGGTGACGACGCAGTCTCGCAACTTGTATTCCTTGCTGGTGCGACAGCGGTACTTTCCGCTCTTCACACGGGAGGGGCTGACTGGGCCGTCGAGCTCGGGCGGACGATGCTTGGGTGACCGGTAAAGCCTCTCGAGCAACGCGCGTCGCTCCTCCACAGTGGCCTCAGCACGGGCGACCGGCACGGCCTCGGGTATTTCGAAGCCAGGCGGTGGCTCGGGTGAGCTGGTGGGCTTTGGGGCGGGCACCGCTTGCGCATTCGGCAACGGAATAGGATTCGCAGACGCGGTCGCTGCCGGGACCAGCGGCTCAGCGGTTGGCATTGCCGTGACTGGCGTGGCGGTGACGGGCGCTACGGATGTCGCGGGAGCCTCGGAGGTGTGGCTCGGCACCGTTTGCCGCGGACTAGGCCCACACCCCGTGATCGCGGTCGTCGAAGCGATCAGTAGCGCCGCTGTCCGCGCGAACTTCATCATCCGGAGACCTTAGCGCGGGTCTCTGAATTCCGGCCAACGATTTCGGATTCGGCTGTGTCCTCTGCGCGACCGCTCACCGCGGTCGACGTGGTCGGTGGAGCTTCCGCCTACCTGCTCCTACCCCAACCATTGCGCATAAGAGACATTATGTTAACTCTCGAAGAAAGCCATAAAGGGCCTTCATCGGGACTATACTCAGAACATGCCAACTCCTTGGTCGATGTTCCACCAAGTGTGGAAGCGTTCACGATGGAACGCTCCATTTGGAGCAGCCAGCGCCCCTCGTCGCGCGAATTGAACAAAACAAACGCCGAGTAGAATGCCTTGGGATGGTGGCACGGTAGTTGCCAAAGCCATCGCCATGCGTGAAGCGATGGCGACAGCTTTTCTCGGTGGGATCTTCCTTTTGGGTTGTACGACCTCGGGCGCTCATGAGCTACGGGTGGCGAGTGCCGGGGTAGAGCACCACGTGCGCGTTCGCGGCCAAGCTCCCCATACGCTGGTGGTCATCAATGGTGGGCCGGGTCAATCTCACGACTACTGCGAGAGCACCGACGCGTTGGCAGACGAGAAACTTCGCGTCGTGACCTACGATCAGCGAGGCACTGGTTTATCACAACGCCCGCGCAACGACGATCATCGACTCGAAACCCAGGCGTCGGATCTGGATGCCATACGGCAGGCCCTCGGTGTGGACCGCATGCACCTGCTTGCGCATTCATTCGGTGGCTTGATCGCGATGGCGTATCTGCGCGCACATCCGGATCGCATCGCCAGTCTGCAATTGGTGGGCAGTTCACCGGTGGTGGCGAAAGAGTCGTCCTTCGATGAATTCGAACGGCGCATCGAGACCTTCGTGCAGCGGGGCCTGTTTCCGACCGGCTATGACGATTTCAGTCACACGGATGATTGCGCGCCATACTTTCGCACGATCTGGCCAGTGTACCTGCACGACCCCGCCCTACCCATGAGCGCCGAACTCCAACGAACGAGCTGTAGTCTGCGCACCCACGTGGCCACCGCCAAATCCCATGCCGACGCTTGGAACTTCAGCGGTGATGCAGCTCGTTACCGTGGGCCAGTCGCCGTGTATTACGGTGATGCCGATCCGTTTCGTCGCGAGTCGGAAACGATCCCCGCTCACTTCGTGAACGCAGAGCTGGAGGTGCAAGTACTGGCCCGCTGCGGTCACTACTGGCAGGAGTGCCAGGCGCAGTTCTTCGACAAGGTGAGAACCTTCCTTGCCCCGCGCCTTTGAGATTTCGACTCGAAGTCTGTAGACCCTCGGGCCCACGGACGGCCAACGCGTCCTTCTATGAGGACGAAACTCTCGGGAGTGTGCCAGCCGGCTGCCACCCTGAACGTCGCCGTCTTACTGTCTACCTGCTCCCACTCAACCATTGCGCATAAGAGACATTATGTTAACTCTCGAAAGAGCCATAAAGGGCCTTCATGGGGGCTATACCCGCGGGAGCGATCGATGAGGCCCCTAAGCCCGGTGGCCACAATATGGCCCCGCAAGGTTGGCAAGGACGGCCGCTCACGCCTAAGTGCGTGAAAAAGCAGCGCCCCCGGCAGGAGTCGACCCGGAGTGGACGGAGTCCAGCTCAGCTGGACGGAGTCAACGGAGAACGACGGAGGCCGCAGGCCGAAGTCAACCTGCGACCAACGGTTTAGGAATTCGGTACTCGAAGCTTGCTCGGATTGTCAGAGTCCTTTTTAGCAGGTCTATTCGAGTCCCGCACCTTGCACAGCTGGCTGAGCGTGCGCAGGCTTGTACGCATGTGGCCCCAGATGCGGCCCCAGGTGCGGCCGAGGTGGTGCGGCTTGCGGGCGTGATTGCGGCGTGTGGTGAACCGGACGCGATGGTGGGGTAGCATTGGGGGGGTAGAAGGCCACACGGACCTTCACGGGGACTCATCTCTCGTCCTTTCGACACGACTCCAATTCGGGATGGTGAGGTGAGGGTGTCGTTTGGCGGAGGAAGCGTGGGACCGTGGCAGCGATGGGCGAGAGATGGCGTGACGTGATGTTGCGCAGGCGGTACCATGCAGCATGTTTGTTGGTGGTGCGCGTTGATGGCGAGACGGGCATTGAGATCGGCGGGGCTTGCGCTGCTCGTCGTGTCTTTCGCGGGCGCGGCGTTTGCGGAAGAAGGTGGCTCCGAGGGGGATGAGGGCGCACAGTGCCGTCTGCACGCCGAGCTGAGTGTCGAGCGGCAGCTGCGGCGCCTGTCTCTCGATCTGCGTGGCTACGCGCCGGAGTACGAGGAGCACGCGGCCGTCGAGGGCAAGCAGGTCGTGCCCGAGGCCATCATCGACGAGCTGCTCGACAGCGACGACTTCCGCATTCAGATGCGGCGCTTTCACGAATCGCTGCTGTGGCCGAACCTGGATGGCGTGAACCTCTATTTCTATCGCTTCGGGCTCGTCCCGACGGTGCTGTCGCCTCAGACCACCGTATGGTCCCTGTCCGCCGGCGCGGCGCGGCAGGCATACCGCGGTGGGGATCGCACTCACATCTGCCAGGACAAACCCCAATCCGAGCTCGGTTGGGATGCGCAGGGCGTTCCTCTCAGCGAGGCGATGGGCACCGATTCGCAAGGGCCGTGGGTCGCCGAGGGATGGGTCGAGCTGAGCCCCTACTGGGCACCCGAGACGACGATCCGCGCCTGCGCTTTCGATGCGCAAGAGACGCCCAGCTATACGCAAGACGGGCAGTCCTACCCCTGCGGCGTGCGTGACGCCTCCCCAGGCGCCTGCGGCTGCGGGCCGAATCTGCGTCACTGTTGGCACCCCAATCACGACAACTCGGTCGTGAACGCGATGCGCGAGCAGCTGCTCTTGCTCGTCGACGATTACACCGACGGTAGCCGCGCCTATTCTGGGCTGATCACGACGAAGCGCACTCATTACAACGGCGTGCTAATGCACTGGCGCAAGTACCAAGCGTCGACCTTGCCGTTCAGCCGCGCCTTCAACGACTACACGCCGGACGACGGCGACTTCCCAGCCGAGGCGCAGTGGAACGACGGCAAGTGGTACGAGGTCGAACGCAAGGGTGCGCACTCGGGGATCTTGACGCTGCCGGCCTACACCATGCGCTTTCCGACCAATCGCGCGCGCGCCAACCGTTTTCGCACCGTCTTTACGGGTCAGTACTTCCAGTCGCCGGACCTCGCCGATTACGAGAACTGCGATGCGGGCAGCGACGATCTGGTCAAGCGCTGCATCTGTCGCAAATGTCACCAGACGCTCGAGCCGCTCGCGGCCTACTTCGGTCAGGTCGCCAAATCGGGCAGCGCTCTGCTGTCGAACTTCGCACAGGACTACAAGAACACAACAGCGTGCAAAGGCGGTAACGCCGGACCCGCGAGCGGAAATTTCTGCAACAGGTTTTACGAGCGGGTCCCGAGCGAGATCGATCCAGACTACATCCTGTGGCGACTGCGACCTCTAGCCTACGCCGACAGCGAGCACCCCTACGTGCAGAAGAACTTCGACGCGGGTCCGCGCGGAATCGCCGACTGGGCCATCGACAGCGGCTTGTTCGCCCGAGCGACGGTCAAGAACCTGTTCAGCTTCCTCTATCACCGAGAGATGCGGCTCGATCCGACAGCGCTGCCATCGGAAGTGGCCCTGCTCGAAGAGCTCAGCGCCGAGTTTGCGAAGCACGACAACTTCAAGCTGCTCGCCAAGCGGCTGGTCATGCTTCCGCAGTACAGGAGGATGCCGTGATCCGCCGCGTGTTCGCAGCATTGGGCCTGTGTGGCCTGATCATCATCTTCGACGCCTGCGCGAGCGACACGCCGTCACCGGCGGGTGAGGCGGGTGAGGCGGGCGATCTCATCGAAGCCGCGCGTGAAACGACGGCTCAAGTCCCCGATCTGAACAGCGATGAGGTGGTCAATTCGACCCGGTGGGCGCGGCGCCTGCAGCTCGACCGCCTGCAGGCAACGATCCCTCGCGTGGCAGGCAAGGGCGTTGACGGCAAGCCGATCACCTGGCGCGTCAACGGCAAGGAGGCCCTGAGCGACGCCGTCTTCGGCAAGGTGCTCGGCCGGCCCGACTACGTCCGGCAAACCGCCGAGAGCCGGGTGTCGACTTCGCTCTACCTCAAGTTGATGCGCGACATGGCGCGCGATGTCTGCACGCAGATGGTGGTGGCGGATCAAGCCCCAAGCGACAACGAGAAACGCAACTTGTGGCGCTTCGCTCCGATCGACGGCAGCGCGAGCGAAGCCGAGATCAGCCAGAACATCCAGTACCTGCTGTTGCGTTTTCTCAGCCTACGGGTCGACGCGCAGCACGAGCTCGTCAGCGACTACCGCGAGGTGTTCGACGCGGGGGTGGCGAGCTTGGGCGTCGATCCGCAATCGGTCGCGGCGCAGGCTGAAGGTTGGCGTGGCGTTTGCATCGCTCTGCTCGAGAGCGCAGCTTTTCACATCGATTGACGAGGATGAAGACATGAAGGCGACAACAGGACTCCGCGCAGCTCGAAAGCCCCGCTTTTCCAGGCGCCGCGCGCTCGGCGGGCTCGGCCTGACAGGTGGCGCGCTCGCGCTCGGTGATCTGATGACCGCGCCGGCGGCCCACGCCGAGCAAGCCGATCCGGACGAGCTGCCCTTGTTTGCCTTCTTCTTCTTTGGCGGTGGTTTTGACACTTTGTTGTCGCTGGATCCGCGTGATCATACGCAGCCCGAATACTCGGATCCGTACAACCCGATCCAAACGGGCTACGAGCTCGTCGCGGCTCAAGACAGCGCGGTCGCTCAGGTGATGAACGACACGGGCAACACCGGGATCATCACGCCGAATGGCAGCAACATCGGTTTTGGTGTCGCCATGGAACCTCTTGCGGCGCACTACGAAGACCTATGCGTCGTGCGCGGGATGTCTGCCGGGACGCTCACCCACTCAGTGGGCGGACAATACGTCCTCACTGGCAAGTTTCCGCTTGGGCTGCGCGCATCGGGCAGCTCGCTCAGCACCTGGTGGGCGCGCGAGAATCCCGGACTTTTCGCCATCCCGAATCTCGTGCTCAGTACCGAGACCTACAACGACGGGGTCGATCCGCGGGCCAGCGGATTGTCGATCCTCGGCTACGAAGATCTGGCCACGGTGCTCAAACCGCTCAAGCCGGACATCGAGCCGCGCGAGCTGCTCTCCAAGGCCCTCAACAAGGTGCAACAGCGACGCAGCTGCATCCACAATCAGATCGATGTGAGTTCACTCGTGTCGGCGCATCGTGCGGCTTTCGCTCAGTCGGTCGGGCTCAGCTCGGGCTCGCTCTGGGAGTACTTCAACTTCCGGTCCAATCCGCCTGTCGATACTTCGATCGCGAAGCTCTATGCGGCTTTCGGGATCGATCCGACCAATCCCTTCCCGGCACTCCGCGAGCCGGGAGGGCGCGCGGTGATCGCCGCCCAAGCGATCACCCAGAGGATCAGCCAGTCGGTATCCCTCTCGGTGGCCCGCGGGCTCGATACGCACGGGGATGACTGGACTTCGGTCCAGGCCCCACGCCAGCGCGAAGGCTGGCGCGCCATCGCCGGCTTCATCGACTACATGAAGGCGACGCTCGATCCCAAGGGCAAACCCTACTGGGACCGCATGACGATCCTCGTCAGCTCGGAGTTTTCGCGCACGCCGCGCATCAACGCGCGCGGTGGCCGCGACCATTTCTTCTACTCCGCGGCCTTGATCGCCGGCAACGGGATCAAGGGCAATCAGGTCGTCGGCGCTTCGAGCGCGATCGACTACCACGGCGTGCCGATCGATCACGCCACCGGCACACCCGACGAAATGGGCGCCTACATTCGTCCGCCGGACGTGCACGCCACCATCCTCGCCGCCGCGGGCCTCTCCTACGAGCAGCTCTCGAACCAGAGTCCGGTGATTCTCAAGCCTGCGCTGAAGAGCTAATCCCGGGCGCTGAAGAGCCAATCCCGGTTCACGGATCGAGGATCAGCGTCGGGCTCTTGGCCCACGCGTCGCCGAAAGGTGTGCAGCTGTAGATCGACGAGCCCCAGCAGTAGAGCGAGCCGTCTGTGAGCATGGCGCAGCTGTGATCTCGGCCGAGCCGCACCTCGCTCCAATTCGTTGCGCTGCCGACTTTTTGCGGACTCGCGTGGCTCGATGTGTCGAATAAGCCGAGACGGCCGTAATTTCCGTTGCCCCAGCACCACACGCTACCGTCGGTTTGCACCCCGCAGCTGTGATTCTGCCCGGCGCCGAGCTTGCTCCAGCTGCTCGCGCCGACCTGCGTGGGAGTCGGACGCGTTTGCTTGTCACCCACGCCCAGCTGTCCGCTGTTGTTTCGCCCCCAGCAGTAAAGCGCTCCGCCAGTCTTGATGGCGCAGCTGTGGTCCGTGCCTGCACTGACGCGGGCCCAGTCGGTCTGCGTACCGATCTGCGTCGGCACGTCGCGGTTGCTCGGATCGCCAGTGCCGAGCTGTCCGTTGTTGTTTCCCCCCCAGCAGTAGAGCGCTCCACCGGTCTTGACCGCGCAGCTGTGCCCGGCGCCCGTGCTGACCTGGGCCCAGTCGCTGCCCGTGCCTATCGGTGTCGGCACGTCGCGGTTGCTCGGATCGCCAGTGCCGAGCTGTCCGCTGTTGTTTCCCCCCCAGCAGTAGAGCGCTCCGCCGGTCTTGATGGCGCAGCTGTGATCACGCATGCTGGACAGCTGCGCCCAGTCGCTATCCATGCCGGCCGTTACTGGCGCCGTCTCGCCGGTGCCGGTCGTACCGTTGCCGAGTTGCCCGTAGTTGTTCTTTCCCCAGCACCACAAGGTGGTCCCCGCTCCCACCGTCTGCAGAGCGCAGCTGTGCGTCAGCCCTGCGGCGGCAGCGCTCCACGACAGCGCGACGCCGACTTGCTCCGGCTCGAAGCGGGATGCGAAATCGCTCACGCCGAGCTGCCCTTGGTGGTTTCTTCCCCAACACCACAGGCTGCCGTCGGTGCCGACTGCGCAGCTATGGTCGTCGCCGGTGCCGAGCGCCGCCCAGCTCGCCGCGCCGCCGAGCACGCTGCGCGGAGATAGCTGCTGCGCGAGCACGCCGAGTCCAGTCTGCCCATACAGTGCGGCGCCCCAGCAGTCGACGCGATCGCCCGCGCGCAGACCGCAGATAGCCGCGTAGCCGAGGCTGATCGAAGACCAATCGCTGCCGCTACCGACTTGCACAGGCAGCGCCGAGCTCGCGCCGCTGGCGAGCTGCCAGTGCTCACCCTCACCCCAGCACCACAAGGTGCCGTCGTCTTTGCGAAGCCCGCAGGCGGTGGCTCCACCCGCGGCGATGTGCTTGTAGCTCGCCGTCTCGTCGATGGCGACGGGCAGCGTCTTCTCGCTGGTGTCGCCGGTGCCGAGCTGCCCACTGGATCCGCGGCCCCAGCACCACACGGCACCCGAGACTTTGCGCCCGCAACTGAAGTGCTCACCCAGCGCGATCTCGGCCCAGTCGCCGTCCTCGCCGACTTTCTGCGGTGTGCCGAATTTGCCGCTGCTCGTTCCGATCCCAAGCTGGCCGTAGTTGCTCTCTCCCCAGCACCACAGCGTGCCGTCCGTCTTGATGGCGCAGCTGTGCGTGTTTCCGAGGGAGACCGATGCGAAGCTCTCGGTCTGCGCGATCGCCACCGGCTCGGGCGCGTTGTTGTTGCTGTCGTTGCCGATCTGCTTGGCGTTGTTTCTTCCCCAGCAGTAGAGCGCGCCGCCCTGACGTAGGCCGCAAGCGTGGGAGGTTCCCAGCGATGCTGCCGTCCAATCTGTCGCGCTGCCGACCTGCTGCGGCGTGGAGTAGCTCGTGTTGCTGCCCAGGCCTCTGCCCCAACACCACAAGCTACCGTCCGTCTTGATCCCGCATGTTGAGCCGCCGCCGGCCACCAGCGAGGCGAAGTCCTCACTCGCCACCTTTCTGACGCGTGAGCGATCGGCACTGTCGCCATTGCCGAGTCGGCCGTCGCTGCCGCGTCCCCAACACCAGGCGGTTGCATCGCTGCGCACCGCACAGCCGTGCTCGACACCGACCGTCACCATCGTGTAGCTCGCCCGGCAGCTCGTGCCGTCGCCGGCGAAGCCCGCATAACAGCTGCAGCTGTGGCTCCCAGGCTCGTTCTCGCACAGCGCATTGACGGCACAGTCGTCGATCCACTGGGCGCACTCGTCGATGTCGCTGCAGCTCAGGCCGTCTCCGATGAAGCCTTCCTTGCAGGTGCAGGTGTAAAAGCCCGGTGTGTCGCTGCAGGTCGCGTTTGCGTCGCAGGCGTGGCTGCCTTCGGCGCATTCATCGCGCACGGTCCAGTCACCGCCCGCCGAGCTACTCGTCACGCTGCCGCCCGCACCGCCGGCCCCCGAGGTGATCACCGGCTCCGGCTCCGGCTTCGACTTCCCGCAGCCGATCGACGAGCAGGCCAGCGCGAAAAGCGCCAGCAGCAGCACCGCTGCGCATCGCGGATTCGTCATGGCACGTCCTGTGGCCCCACGACGGGTCCAGGCAAGAGCCACGCCTTGCCCGTCCCGAGCTGCCCGTATAAGTTGCGACCCCAGACGTAGTGATCGCTGCCGCCCCGCGTGGCGAAGACTGCGTCGCCGATCGCGAGCAGATCGGTCCAATCTTTCTCACTGCCCACCATCGTGGGCGTGCTGGTGGAGGTGTGGCTGCCGTCCCCGAGTTGGCCGTAGCCGTTTTCACCCCAACACCAAATCGTGCCGGCGCTCTTCATCGCGCAGCTGTGATAGGCGCCCACGCTGACCTTCGTCCAATCCGTGTCAAAACCGACTTGCGTCGCTACGAGCGCCTGCCCGATCTTCTTCTTGCCGAGTTGCCCCCGGTCGTTGCGTCCCCAGCACCATAGGCTGCCGTCCGTTTTGGTCGCGCAGCTGTGATAGGCGCCCACGCTGAAATCGCTCACGTCGCTGCCGGTGCTCACCGCGGTCGGGCTCGCCTGGCTGTTCGTCGAGTCGTTGCCTACTTGCCCGGCGCTGTTGCTGCCCCAGCACCACAGCGTGGCGTCCGTCTTCAGCGCGCAGCTGTGTCGAAAAAAGGTCTCGATACGCGCCCAATCGCTGCCGGCGCCCACCTGGGTCACGCCCTCGACGAAGTTCGTGAAACTGCCGCTCGCGCTTTCGCCAGAGTTGTTGTCACCCCAACACCACAGCGTGCCGCCGGTCTTGACGGCGCAGCTGTTCCGCTCGCTGGTCGCGATGGCGGCCCAGTCCGAATCACTGCCCACCTTCTGCGGTGTCGCTTGCGTGCTGCCGCCGGTCAGGCCGAGTTGCCGATCGCCGTTCTTTCCCCAGCACCAGAGCGTACCGTCCGTCTTGAGCGCGCAGCTATGGCTGCGGCCCGCCGCCGCAAAGGCCCAGTCGGTCTCGCTGCCGACCTGCACCGGTGAATCGACGTATTTTTCCGCCACGCCGAGCTTCGAGTCGCTGCCGTCGCCGACGCACCACAACGTGCCGTCCGCTTTGACCCCGCAGCTGTGCGCCAAATGGCCGCCGAACTGTGTCCACGCTTCGTTCAGGGCCACCGGCTCCCACCAAGGGCTCGTGGAGGAGCCACGTCCAAGACCGTACTCGCCCGCGCCCCAGCAGTGAGCGCTGCCGTCTTTCTTGAGTCCGCAGCTGTGATACAGACCACCGTCGACGCTGAGCCAGTCGTCCTCCGTGCCGACTTGGGTCGGCGTACTGAGGTCTGTCGTGTCTTGCTGGCCGCACTGCCGATAGCTGTTTCTTCCCCAGCACCACAGCGTGCCGTCTGTCTTGATCCCGCAGCTATGCTGGGGAGCGTTCGACACCACGGTCCAGCTCTCTCCCTGCGCGATGGCCACCGGCGTCGTCTGTTCACTCGTCCCGCCGTTGCCGAGCTGCCCGTACTTGTTCCTTCCCCAGCACCACAGCGAGCCGTTCGTCTTGAGCGCGCAAGTGGATTGCCACATGGAAACGCGGCTCCAATCGGTGTCCGCACCGACCCGCACGGGGTCGGCGAAGTCGCCGTCACTCGAGCCGATCCCGAGCTGCCCATCCCCGTTGCTTCCCCAGCACCACAGCTCTCCGGCTGCGTTGACGGCGCAACTGCTGTTGTGGCCCGCCTCGACGCGCGTCCAATCCGTGTTCATGCCGACTTGAAGCGGGAGCGTTGCGTCGCCCATGTTTGCGATGCCAGCGCCGAGCTGCCCGCTGCTGCCTCTGCCCCAACACCACAGCGAGCTGTCGCTGCGAATACCGCATGCGTGCCCTTCACCCGTGCCGAGCGCGAGCCAATCGAGATCGATGTCATGGACGACCGGCAGATATTGTTTGCCGGTGTCGCCCATCCCGATCTGCCCGTGGCCGTTTCTTCCCCAACAGAAAAGCGCGCCGTAGTCCTTGATGCCGCAGCCGAAGAGGTAGCCCATGCGCAGGGTGTCGATCCAGCTGTTGCTCTTTCCGGCCTGAACCATCGCGGGCTCATCGGCTGGGCTTCCCTGGCCGTTGGCGCCGGAGTCGCCGCGTCCCCAGCACCACAGCGTGCCGTCTTCGGCGGTGGCGCAGGTGGTTTCCATGGCGGTGGCGATCGCCTTGAAGCGTCGCTCGCAGCCTTTGCCCCCGTCGACGGGCAGCGCGCCGGTCGGACAGACGCAGTCGTAGCCGCCGGGCGTGTTCGCGCACACTTCGCTCGGGTGGCAGTCAAATGTGCCTCCGGCGCACTCGTCGATGTCGTTGCACACCTCGCCCGTGCCCTGCCAGCCGCTGTTGCATTTGCAACGGAAAGGCGGCTCACCACTCGCCGCGTCAGGCTCGGGCACGCAGCTCGCCTCGGGATGGCAATCGTGATCGGCGCACAAATCGGGCGCCTGTCCACTGGCGGTGGTCACGCCCGCGCCCCCATCACCGCCTGCGCTGCCGCCTCCGCCAGCGGCCGCCGTCTCGCTTGCGGACTCGCTGCTGCAGGCACCCAAAGCGGCGAGGCTGAGCGCGACGACGACGGACAGCGGCATCGCCGAATTCATCGCTACGGTCCATCCGAGGCCACCTCCCCGAATCCCGCTCCGCCACCTGGCCATCAACGCACGCATACTGCCAGCCATGGTACCGTGGCGCGGCGTCGCTTGTCCTGCGAATTGCGTGCGCCCCACGCGACAATTGGCGATTGGCCGCATAAGAGACATGATGTTAACT
>JAPYTK010000049.1:16587-28504 GCA_029941785.1 Polyangiaceae bacterium
GGACTATTCTCAGCCGTGCGCCAGCAGGTCGTCGTTCGAAGGAGCATCGCGAAGTGCGCAAGGAACGAACGCGGTGGCACAGTTGCGCCGACATGTGGCACACGAGCTTTCCTCTGGGACTGTTGGCCGAAGAAGCGGCGCGTTTATCGCGATGTTGATCCATGCCTCTGATTTCGAGCGCCTTTTTGGATCCTGAAGTGAAGCTCGCGCCAGAAGATGGCTCCACCGACGGTGTTGAAATCGCGCCGAGCTCGCTTGGCATGGTTGATGCTCCTACGTCGGGTGCCGCTGCAGGAGCCAGCGTGTGTACGTCCCATCCACCCACCACCGAGTCCAAAACCATGTTCAAGTTTCGTTTTCACGCCGCGCTTGTCGGTATTGCCGCGCTGCTCCTTTCGTCTATCGCCGCTGCCGGCTGGAAGTATCACAGCGAAGAAGAGTTGTTCGACCTGGCCGACATCGTCGTCGATGTGGAAGTGGCCGAGGTCCGCTGCAACAGCGCTTGGGAGCAGAGTGGCTTCACCTTCCGTCGCTACGATAATGACCTCACGACCTTGAACGTCATCAAAGGCGAAGTCGAGAGCAGCTTCGCCCTACAGACCACCGACATCGCGGAGAACTTCGACATCGGACCGGGCTGCGGTTCCGGCCAAACCCCTCTTTTGCCGAGAGGCTGGTCTGGCCGGCTCTATCTCGTTCGAGACAACGACGGAAGCCTTGTGTTTGCCGTTGCCGATGATGGCGGCGTCGCCGTGACGGATCCCTACGCCAGCGTTATTCATGAGCTTCCCG
Organism: Polyangiaceae bacterium; assembly: GCA_029941785.1. Taxonomy (GTDB): domain Bacteria; phylum Myxococcota_A; class Polyangia; order Polyangiales; family Polyangiaceae; genus JAPYTK01. The sequence goes on from JAPYTK010000049.1 coordinate 17,380, forward strand.
TCTGCGAGCCGAAAGCCGACGACGACCCAGGAGTCGACATCAACAACGACGATTCCGGCGACAACGGGCCCACCGGTTCAGCGAGCGCGGCGCAGGGCTGTTCCGTGTCGACCGGCTCGTCGTCTGAGGGCGGGAAGGGCTTCGCGGCCCTCGGCCTGCTGGGTCTCGTCCTTGCTAGCCGCCGTCGTCGCCTACGAAGTCTGTATGGCGTCAGCTAAACGGCCCTACCTGCTCCTACCCCAACCATTGCGCATAAGAGACATGATGTTAACTCTCGAAAAGTCCAAATAGGGCTGTTATGGGGACTATGCTCAACGGATCGTGGTAAAATTCGGGCCACGCTATGCTTCGCTGCTTGCCACTATTGTTATTCTCTGCGTTTGGCTTCGTTGGCTGCCTAACGGAGTCGGCGGTGCCGCCCGAGCAGACGGGACGAACTGCGCGAGCGCTGAGCGGCTACGGCGCTCCGCGACTGTTAGAACCGCTGGGGGTGGAGGGTCCTCTGACCGAGAAAGCGGCGGATGGGCGACAATCGGAGGTCGACATCGCCGCTACTGGGAATGGGTTTTTGGCCGTGTGGCGTCACGAACGCCCCTCTTTGGGGCGTTTCGACGTCCACGGTGCGAGGCTCGACGCGGATGGCGCATTGCTGGATCCGGGCGGGATCCTCATCGGCCGTGATGCCTTTGAAGGCGTGCCTCAGACGCGCTGCAGTGCGGATGGAACCAAGTGCCTGACGGTGTGGAACGCTGCCAACAATGTTGTTCGTTATCGCCTTGTTGACGTGACGACGGGCACGGCGCTCGGTGGCGAGGAGGGGGTTTTTCTCACGGCTAACCAGAGTGAGACGAATGTGGGTGTGGCGGCTGACGACAAGGGAGAGTGGCTCATCGTTTGGTCTGACGCGGTAGCGAATAGCCTGACCGGGACGGTTAAAACACGCGTGATCGCTTCGGATGGTTCTCTCGCGGGCGGTCCGTGGACGCTCGACACCGGGCGGCGAGACGTCGTCGCGACGTGGTTTCCAAAGCTCGGTAAGTACGTGGTGTTGTTTCGCGAGGATCCGGACGTTCACTTGCGCGCTGTCGATGGTGCGCTCGGACCGGATACCAGCGATTCGGGTCAACTCGACTGGTCGTTGAAAGATGTGGAGAAGAAGATTTTACCGAACCTGGAACGTGCGCTGGCTATCGTCGCAAACGATGACGAAATGGTCGTGGCCTACACGGATGTTCGATTCGCCCAAAACTCAAGCAGCATGTATTGCTATGTGTGTGTGTCCACGGTGACGGTGCGCACCATCGACGCGTGCAACGGCGAACTTAAGTTTCGCTTGAGTGACGGGACGCCGATGCCTCCGTCAAGCCTCGAACAGCCGAATTTCAAATTTCACGACTCTCCGTCTCTGACGTCAACGGCGGGAGACTTCTTCGTGAATCACCGAATATGGATGGACGCGAGTCCGGGGTTTATGGGGTTTGGCGGCAATCCTAAGAGAGCTTATGGCCTGTGGGGCTGGCAGGTGCCCGTTTCTTCGCAGGCGTGTGGTAGCGGTGGTGCGGGTGGCGCAGGCGGTGCGGGTGGCGCGGGCGGTGCCGCTGGGCCCGTTCAGGTTGAGGCGGGGTCGGGATTCGCGGTGCCCGCGTCGGCTACCTTGCCTCAACGCCACATGGTGCTTTGGTCTCAGGCGGGCGAGGATGGCTCGGCGCACATTCAGGCGCGTGGCTTCACCTCTCCGCCGTCGTCGAATCCGTCGTCGCTACCGGGAGATCTCACGCTCCTTTCGACGCGACGCAACCATCAGGGCGACATCGCGCTTGGTGGTTATGAAACACCGCTGCTCGTATGGCGAGAAGACGGCAAGGTAGGGGACGAAAGCACAGATATTTACGCGCGTATTGTGTCGTCGGCGGGTGAACCCTTGGGGGACGCCAAGATCGCGGTCAGCGCCGCGGCGACAACGGCCGATCAGATCTTACCGTCTGTGGCGGAAGGGAAAAATGGATGGCTTCTCGCGTGGCTTTCGCGGGCTGAGCAAGGGTTTCTGGCGATGGAGGCCCCCCTGCGTGGCCAGGTGATGGTGCGCTATATGGCGAAAACAGGGGAGTTGAGTTCGGTGGTGCCCTTGCCGCTGGAGGCGGAACACGGACGACCCTATGTCGTTCACGACGGCAATGGATATGCGGTATTTTTCGCGAGAGGGCCTTCCTTGGCTCGCGAAATCGTCGCGCGTCGCTTCACCGAAGAGGGGGTGCCTGCGAAGCCAGAGGCTGAGGTCGTCATGGCGGTAGGGAGTACCGAGGTGAGCGATCCCGTGGCGGCTTCTCTCGGTGACGGCATGCTCGTCGCGTGGGCGGAGCGCTCGCCGGATGGATGGAATATCGAGGGCGCGCAACGTCTCGGCGGTGGTCAAGCTTGGAAACGGCGCAGCATTTGTCTGAGTGCAGGGGAGCAGTTCGAGCCAAGGGTGGCGCCGAGCGGTGGCCGGGTACTCGTCGCCTGGCAGGATACGCGAGCTGGGGGCCAGGGCGTCTACGGCACCGTCTTGGCGCAGGACGAGGCTGCGTCAACGGAAGTGAGTGATTTTCCGATCTCCAAAACCGAGACGCGACGGCACGCGGTGGGAGCTGCAGACGACGGCCACAACTTCGTCGTCGCATGGGAGTCTGGATCGGCGAAAATCTACACCACCTGGGTGAGCCATGAGGGGACGACAGTGGGATCCTCACCCGTCGCCGCCAATCCCGATGCGGCCCCCCAGCGAGCGCCGGCCTTCGGTCTCGCCAAAGGGGGGCGCTTGCTCCTCAGCTACGAGAGCCTGCGTGACCCGCCTTACATGTCGTGGCGGGTCGTCACTCAAGAGGTCGTGACCGGACGGTTGGATGGCACCCCGTGTGACGATGGCAGCCAGTGCGCCTCGCACCAGTGCGTCGATGGTTTTTGCTGCGATCGGTCGTGCCAGGGTGAGTGCCAATCGTGCCAGCTGACGCCGGGCACGTGCTCGATGGTGACGATGGCCTCGGACGACACCTGCTTGAACGGGTGGAGTTGCGACTCTGCTGGTGCGTGCAAGCGCGCCAAGGGCGAAGCGTGCGGTTTGGATGAGGACTGCGCCACGGGGTTTTGCACCGAGGGCGTGTGTTGCGATGCCCGGTGCGATAGTTTGTGCGATACCTGCGTATCCGGGGCCCTCTCGGCTGTCGGCTCCTGCGTGACGCTCGAGTGTGCTCCGTACGGCTGTACGCCACAGAAGACATGTGCGGTGAACTGTGAGCGGGCCGGTGACTGCGCGGTCGGATACCAGTGCTTTTCCGGGGGAGAGTGTCGGCTTCCGCAGCCCGCGGCCCCGTCTGGGGGCTGCGGGTTCGCCACGGTGGAGCAGGCTTCCGGGACGCGCGGCTGGTTTCTCGCCTTGCTTGCCGGCGTGTGGTTCTTACGCCGACGGCAAGCGCGCGTGCTCCTTCTCGCAGCCGCTATTCTTCCGGCTTGTCAGGCGTCGCCCATTACCCCGCAGCAAGCAACCGGACACGAGCGAGTTGGTACGGTGGACAGCGCCCTGCAGAGCAGCGATCCCATCGGATTTGATGAACCACGGTATGTCAATTGGTCGCGCGGCGAGGACCGCCATGTCGCCCTTACTTCTGTGGGGGACAAGGTGTTTGCTGCGTGGCGGCACGCGCTGCCAAATGGTCGCTGGCGCGCGCTTGGTCGTTACGTCAACGAGCCGCCTTCCAGCACACCTCCGCCCGCCGTTTCGATTGCGGACGACGTGACGCAGCGCCGGCTAGGTTTGGCAGCTGGCTCGAAGGACATCCTCGTGGCGTGGCGTGACGTCAATGGCAACATCGCAGCGCATCGCATCGACGGCACGAACGGGGAGAAGGTGGACGAGGTACCGCTGAAGCTTTCCCATAGTTCGTTCGACACGAACGTCGCGGTGGCAAAGAGCGGTGAGGACTGGCTCGTCGCTTGGGTGGAGCCGAAGCAAGAGAAGGCGACGGTCGTCGCAGCGACGGTTGCAGCTGATGGGATGGTCTCGCTGCTGGGCTCGCAGAGCCCGGAGTTCGTCCCGTCGAGTGATGCGCAGGCGCTACAACTGACGGGATTCGAGAAGACCACTGAGGCCCCATTCGAAGGGTGGTTGCTCGCTTGGCGCGAGGCGGGAGGGCGGATCCGCGCCCGCTCCCTCGAGAAAGCTCTGCCGAACGTTCCGGTTGGCGGAGACGTCTTTACGATCGCTGAACGAGCGCAAAATACCGGTTTTGGTATCGCCGCCAATGGCGATGCTTTCTATGCGGTTTGGAGCCTAACGGTGGGTGACCTGAGCGCTGTGTCCTTCACCACTTCTTTGGACGGTTGGATCGTGGATCGTGGCGGCCGTATTCACCGGACGGTCGATGGCGGTAAAACCTGGGGCATCCAATGGCAGCATACCGAGCCGAGATTGGAGGCGGTGCAGTTCATCAGCAAGGACATCGGCTGGGCCGTAGGTGGTGATGGCGTGGTGGGTACGATCATCGTGCATACCACCGACGGAGGAGACACGTGGAGCCTGGAACCGGCACTGTTCATGGGTGCATTTAAGGATGTTCACTTTGCCAGCCCAACGGAGGGGTGGGCCGTGGCTAGCGGGTTCAATGGCAACCTTCTTGCTATGACGACAGATGGTGGGAAGAGTTGGACGCAGCAATTCAAATCGGAGGCTGGTCTTTCCGGAGTTCATTTCGTGGACACGAAGACTGGCTGGGCTGTGGGTAAGGACGGAGTGATCCTCAAGACCACCAACATGGGCGCGAACTGGGAGAGCCAAACGAGCGGCACCGACAAGTGGTTGAAGGCCGTGGGGCTCGCGAACAATTCCGTCGGCTGGGTCGTGGGGGGAGACGGTACGATCCTCAAGACGACCGATGGCGGCGCATCGTGGGTGAGTCAGGCGAGCAACACCAATAGCGCCCTCCTTGACGTGCACGTCATTGACGAGACGAACGCGTTCGTCGTGGGAGGAGACGGTGCGATCCTCAACACAGTGGATGGCGGTGTCTCTTGGGTGAGTCAGGCGAGCAACACCACGAACCATCTCGAGTCTGTGCATTTCCATAGCGCGCTTAGCGGTTGGGTGGTGGGGGCAGGGGGCACCGTGCTCAGCACCATGAATGGCGGAGCGAACTGGACGGTGAAGACGCTCCCCGTGCCTGACACCACGTCCGCCGTTCCGTCCATGAGCTTGTCGTCCTTGCTGGGCCGAAAATTCTCGGTGGGAGGCCAACCGGGTTCCCCGGTCATGAAGGTTAGCCGTGCCGTAGTTCCCCTTCAGAATATGGCCGTGCCCAACCAACGCCCTGTCGTGGCGGCGCTCGATGATGGGTGGCTCGTCGCTTACGAGTCGTGCACAATGCGCCATTTACTTTATCCGTCGTTCCGACCCAATACCGTGTCACGGCGAATCGACGCGCTAGGCGTGCCCGAGGGCACCGAAGACGGCCTCGCGTGGGCGAGGTCTTCGCGGGTTGCACGCGGACCCGCGGCGGCGGTGGTTACTCACCCGCTTTTGGAACCCTCTCGCGTGATGTTCGCGTGGACGAGCAGCGACCAAGAGAAGACGCAGCTCTTGCAGAGATGGCGCGACAAACCCATGTTCTCGGCCGCGCGTTTCGTTCCGCGCAGCAACGAGCAGGCGGATTTCGACGTGGCGCGGGCCCAAGCCGGGGACACCCATTTGTTCGTGTGGTCCGACGACGTCGAGGATGCTCATGACGAGATCCGCGGCGCGATGGCGATCGTCGATGGCGACGCCGTTGTCTCGCAGCCGTCCTTCGTCGTCGCGGAGGGCGCGGGTCAAGGCGCGACCGAGAGCGCGGGCCTACCGGTTGTCGCTGCTGGTGACGACGGCTGGGTCGTCGCTTGGGTGTTGACGAACGAATCGGAGGGCGTTCGGTCGATTCATGCGCGTGGGGTGGTGCTGAATGGATCGCTGGGGGAATCGCCTCCCGTGAAGATCGCAGAGATAAACGAGACCTACGGATCGCTCGACATGGCCTCCAGCGGGACGGACTTTTTGCTCGTCTGGCACCACCGTCAAGCGGGTACCGAACATGACTCGATCCGCGCTGCACGACTCGACGAGGCGGGAGCGGTCATTGGCGAGGTGTTCGATGTCTTCAACTCGAACGGCGAGCCGGCCTCCCAGCCGGAGGTTGCTTGGGAACCGTTCACGAAGCGTTACGTCGTGGTGTGGACGTCTCGACCGGCTGGTGATCTCGGGAGGACGTCACCGCGCGCTCGTTGGTTCGCCTGGAAGGGGGAGAAAGCGGGGTCGCCCACCATGGGAGAGTGGAACGAGCCTTTGTTGGGCACGGACAGCGCGCTGTCGAATCAGAGTGAGACCTCGATTGCCATGGGACGCGCTCACACCATGCTCGTGTGGCGCGATGACCGAAGCGGTGAGAGTCAGATCTATGGTGCGCTCTTCGAGGCGAGTGGTTCAGCGTGTATTGGTTCGAGTTTCGCGATCAGTCAGGGACGGGGCGCGAAGCCGACGGTCACCGAGGTGGCTGAAGGCCACGGATTTCTCGTCGCTTGGGAGGGATCTCAGGACGGCGGCGTTCACAATATCTATGGCGCGACCGTCACGACGGACTGCGAGGTGCGCGACCTTCCTGGTGTCCCTCTGAGCGCCCGCGAAGGGCACGAGCGTGAGGCCAAACTGGCGCGGGCGGTCGAGGGCAAGATGGTCCTTGCTTACCTGCGCGATGTGCCGCTCCCCGTCGGCAGCCGGCGGGTGGAGTGTCGCGTGGTCGACTCGGGCATCGTCGATGGTCAGCCTTGCACCGACGACGTTGAGTGCATCTCTCGCCGCTGCACCGATGGCGTGTGTTGCCGTGAGGAATGCGCGGCCTGCGAGCGCTGCGGCGTGAGCGGGAACTGCGAGCCGGTGACGAACGAAGAAGACGATTTGTGCAACGGCGCGCTCCGCTGTGATCTCGTTGGGGAGTGTAAATCCAAGGAAGGTGAGCGTTGTGTGGACGCGAGCGAATGCGCCAGCGGGTTTTGCGCGGACGGCGTGTGCTGCAACACGGCTTGCGAGGGATCCTGCGCGCGCTGCGATCAGTCTCCAGGCTTGTGCATCAGCCAGAATTGCCATCCCTATGGTTGCGATGCTGAACGGCTCTGTTTCGATCGATGTTTGAGCAGCCGAGACTGCGCCCCGGGGTTGCAGTGCTTCAGCAGCGGCCGCTGTGAGCCACCGCTGGCTGCGTCGCCGTCGGCCGGTTGGTCGTGTCGGTGGGGTGGGCCGTCGCCTCGCGCTCCGACTCCGTGGTTGCTTAGCCTGGGGCTGCTTCTCTGGCGCCGCCGCTGGCGACCGTGAGACGAAAGTCGTTCGTTCTCTCGCTCTACTTGCTCCTACCCCAACCATTGCGCATAAGAGACATGATGTTAACTCTCGGTTAGTGCCATAAAGGGCCTTCATCGGGACTATACTTCCATGACACCAGTGTCGTACTTTCCACGAGCCGGAGTTGGGTACGTTTACGGCAAGCAGTTGAAATCCTGCTCTCTCGACCTACGGTCCGGAGTTTGCACGTGCAGAACTGGGCGGGGGCCTGGTTGACAGGTAGAGAGGCAAAGCGGTGTTGCAGAAATTCATGACCTTCGGTTTGTGCGCAATCGTCAGTGTCTTGGCGGCGTGTCCGGCCGTTCCCCCAGGAGAGGGGCCGTGGGATGACGGAGTGGGCGGCGCTGGTGCTGGCAGTGGCTCCGTGGGTAGCGGGGGATTTCATGCATGCGCGACCGCGACGCACGAAGCGGAGTTCGTCCCCGTCAACATGTACTTCCTGCTGGACAAGAGCGGATCGATGCAGTCCGGGCAGAAGTGGCTGATTGCCAGGGAAGCCGTGCAGAGTTTCTTCGCATCACCCTCGAGCGCCGGTTTGGGTATCGCTCTGCGCTTCTTTCCCGACGGTGAGTGCGGCGATGCCTGCGACGTGAACGCTTGTGCGTCGCCTAACGTGCCGCTCGGGGAGCTGACCCAGCTCTCGGCACCCAACGATGCGCAGGAAGAAGCGCTGTTGGCTGCCTTCGCCGGGGTTTCTCCAGGCGGGGTGACGCCCATGTCGGCCGCGCTGGCGGGTGCGTATCAATGGGCGGAGAATGTCGTCGCCAAACGGCCGGACGAGAAGACCATCGTCCTGCTCGTGACCGATGGGAAGCCCGAGGCCTGCAACACGGATCCGGAAGCGATCACCGACGCGGGGTCCGACGCGTTCACCGAGCACGGCATCGTGACCTATGCGATCGGCATGCAGGGGGCAGAGCTTTCCTTCTTGATGGATTTGGCTTCGAAGTCGGGTAGCGATACACCAATCGACGTGACCTTGGGCGCGGACAATCTCGTGCAAGCTCTTGCCGATGTTCGCAAACGCGCGTTTGCCTGCGAGTACCAGCTGCCAGTGGATGTGGACGGTCAACCGCTCGACCCGTCTCTCGTCAACGTGCTCCACACCCAAGGAGGCAAGACCGACCCGCTCACCGTCGAGCAGGTCCCGAATGTTAACGCCTGTCATTCTCAGGTCGGAGGCTGGTACTACGACGATCCGGTTCATCCCACGCGGATTCTCTTATGTTCCTCCACGTGTGAAGACGTCCAGTCGGACGATGGCGCCAAGATCGATATTCTGCTTGGCTGCAAAACAGTGATTGCGTGAGCGATTTCCGCGTCAGCTAGCGTCAACCACACTCACCCCAGAGAAATCTCCGGTCATCCGCCCGGCCTACCTGCTCCTACCCTAACAATTGCGCATAAGAGACATTATGTTAACTCTCGAGGGAGGCCACACGGGCCTTCATCGGGACGATACTCTGTCTCTAACAAGGGGATCTAGAAGCGGATGATCAGCTTGTGCTGGATCTTCCCTTCCTTCTCGTTGTCACTGTCGTCGTCGCCCTCGTCGTCGCCTTCTTCTTCCTTCTCTACGGGCTCCGCCGCACCTGTGCAGCTGTAGACGACGCGCCACTCGCGCTTGTCGGTGGTACTGCTGGTCGAGCGAGCTGAGGTTCTGCTCTTGCGCCCCGACTTGCTCTTGCGGGTGCGCTCGGAACCGCGGCTGCGGGTGGTGGAACCGACCACCACTTCGCCCTGCTCGTCGATCTCGTAGCCCTCGGGGCAGTTGGCGGACATGGCGGCCTTCGCCTTCTCCATGGCGCCTTCGCGGCCCCCGAGAAGAGCGATCTCGCCGCCCGTCTTGCTGACCTTGACTTCTCGGATCCGCGAGCAGCCGAGGGTGGCCGCGACGGCAGCACAGAGCAAAGCAATTCTGATGATGCGTGTAAGCATGGGAATGAACGTGTCCTTCTGTTTGAAATTCCGTCGTTGTGGCTGGAGACACGACCCTCGCACCCCCAAGCCGAACAAACGACTACCTTGGACACCTCGTACCACAGAGAAAGAACCGGCGTATAGTGTCAGGGCGACGGCGGGACTACACTCCCAGCCCCAGCCCCAGCCCCACGATTGCGCATAAGAGACATTATGTTAACTCTCGAAGAAAGCCATAAAGGGCCTTCATCGGGACGATACTCGCCAAAAAGGGCCTTCATCGGGACTATACTCTACCAGCTCACCAGCTCCACGATTGCGTAGAACTGGCGTTGTGTTAACTTTCGGCGAAGCCACACAGGGCTTCATGAGGACTACACTCGCAAGCTGCGACGATGTGGACAGGGTTCGGACGCCGAGCAAGGGTGGTCGTGGGGTCAGATCGTGGCAGCAACAGGAGCTTCATGCTGAGACTCGGAGTCATCGGAACGTCGAACAAGAAGAACGAGCGGCGCATCCCCATCCACCCGGATCACCTGCTGCGGCTGCCGGAGCAAGTGCGCCGGCAATTGATATTCGAGGAGGGCTATGGGGCCACGCTCGGCATTTCGGACGCCGAGATCGCCGAACAGACGGGCGGCACGGCGTCACGGCGTGAGCTCTTGGCCGACGCTGGAGCGGTGGTCCTACCCAAGCCGACCCTGGAAGACCTCGAGACGCTCCGCGTGGGTGGCATGCTGTGGGGCTGGCCACACGTCGTGCAGCAGAAAGCTCTGACCCAGGTGGCGATCGAGCGCAAGCAGACGCTCATCGCTTTCGAGGAGATGTTCGTCTGGGGCCCCGATGGGCAAGCGGGCCGGCACACCTTCTACAAGAACAACGAGCTGGCCGGCTACTGCGCGGTGTTGCACGCCCTGCAACTGCGGGGCATCGACGGGCACTACGGAGACCAGCGCAAGACCATCATCTTCAGCTTCGGCGCGGTGAGCAGGGGGGCCATCTACGCGCTCAAGGCGCGCGGCTTCAGGGACATCACCATCTGCATCCAACGTCCCGACCACAAGGTGCGCGAGGAGGTGCTCGCCTGCCATTATGTCCGCATTCGGCGATGCGAGCAGGACCAAGCGCGCCTCGTGGTGGTGGAACACGACGGCGCGGAGCGGCCCTTGATCGACCTGGTGAGCGAGGCAGACATCATCGTCAACGGGATCTACCAAGACCCCGATCAGCCGCTGATGTTCATCACCGCCGACGAGATCCCAAGGCTCAAGCGGGATTGCCTGATCATCGACGTGAGCTGCGACGAGGCTATGGGCTTCCCCTTTGCCAAGCCGACCACCTTCAACGAGCCCATGTTCAAGGTGGGGACGGTGGACTACTACGCCGTGGACCACACACCAAGCTACCTGTGGGAGAGCGCCTCGCGTTCGATCTCGGCCGCGCTGATCGTCCACTTGTCGACCATTTTGGCCGGGCGCGAGAGCTGGCAAGACGACGAGACGATTCGCCGCGCTGTGGTGATCGACGAAGGTGTGATCAAGAAGGCTGAGGTCTTTTCGTTCCAACAGCGGCAACTCCAATACCCGCACGAGCCCATCGTCACGAGCGGCTAAACGGAGCGCCGCTCCTCGCATGGGCTGGCGAACCAAGCCGCGCAGGCGTCGAGTAGGAGCGCGCTGTCCACCAGCTCACGAGCTCCACGATTGCGTAGGAGTAGCGTTGTGTTGACTTTCGGCGAAGCTCTACCTGCTCCCACTCAACAATTGCGCATAAGAGACATTATGTTAACTCTCGAAAGAGCCATAAAGGGCC
>JAPYTK010000050.1 GCA_029941785.1 Polyangiaceae bacterium
CCACCATACGCCGGAGCATCCCTGTTGCGGCTCAGGGTGCGCCGTGCGACCACGAGAAGCATGAACCCCTCCGCCCGCGCCCGCACCCTGTTTGCCACCGTCGCCATCGTGTTGGCGGCAACAGGCTGTGACCAGAAGAGCGCCCCCGAAAAGGCGGCAGCTGACACGGACGTCACCAAGGCAGCGGCAAGTGGTAGCAGCAAGGTGGCGGCCCCGCCACCGACCGCATCCGCCGCGGTACAAACGATTGATATTGAGGGCCGTTCGAGAATTCCGACGCTCGAAGAGTGGCGCGCGGTGAAGGAAGTCACCGTCAAGGGATCCTCGGGTCTCAACTGCGAAACGAAGATGGTTCGCGAGTGGTTTCGCGTCCTGTGCCGCGGAAAGAACGACACCGGCGGCAAACCAACCGCCCTCCGCGTCATGGCGGGCGGCGGGCCAGGGACCTATCATTACGTCTCCGGTGGGGTGGTCTCTTTGGTCACGCCCTTTGTGGAAGGGACGCAATTGAAAGCGGTGTTCTCGTGGACGGACAAGAGCCATGAATTGGCCTTGAGTTGGCCACCAGGTGCGCCCATGCCGACGATTATCGGCGCGTTCGAAGGCGCCAAGTCGCCGCTCGATCCTCCGAGCAAGGCCACGGCAGGCAAGAGCCTCGACTACGCCTGCAAGTGTTCGAAGGCCTTCTGGTCGCGAAACGTGCCGCCCCACCTCGCGGAGGAAGACGTATTCGATTGCGCCGAAGTGCAAGTGAACGCCGACTGTCTCTTCAGCTACCCCAGCGATTGCATCTCCTACGCCAAATGCGCCCTCGGGGAGCCGGCGCTCATGCCGAACTGCCGACCAGGCCACGTCCGCGTCCTGACCAATCAGTGCAAGAAGCCGTGTGCGACCAACGAGGAGTGCGACGGCGGCGCAACGTGCAAGGTGGCTTATGATGGCAAGACCAAGGCCTGCTTCGACTAGCTCGCATCATCAGCTATGGTTTCATCGATCTTGATGTCTTCCCGACGGCGCGTTTGGTTCTTGGTGCCGTTGGCGGCGATGACATTGATCGCCTCGATGAATTGCGGCATTCGCACAGGGGTGCGCGATGCTTCGCTGGTAGCGGGTGATTTTCCTTGCGACACGGGATCCGATTGTCCCGAAGCGGAATCTCCATGCCTGATTGGCTTATGTATCGACGGACAATGCGCGTTCACCGAAGGCCCGGCCGGCCCCGCTCCCGAAGGACTTCAGGGGTCGGGGGATTGCGAACGGTTGTTCTGCGACGAAAACGGAGAAATGCACACGCTGCGAAACCCGGACGACGCCCCGGATGACGATGGGAATGCCTGCACCGACGCGATCTGCGGTGACGACGGACCCGCCCATGTACCTAGCGCGGCCCAGACGAACTGCGGTGACTCTGGCCATTTTTGCTCTGGCACCGGGCACTGCGGTGTGTGTTTGCCCGGAGAAGGACGGTGCAAAGAACACGACGTGATGAACTGCTCCCAGAAGGGTCAGTGGACCGTCGAGACCGTGTGTCGCTCCACGGATCGACTCTGTTCCCTGGGTCGCTGTGTCACCATGATGGACTTCGATCTCGGCTCGGCTCATGGCTGCGCTCGATTCGAAGGCGGCACCGTACGGTGTTGGGGCGCCGACGCACGTGGTCAACTGGGCCGCGGCGGAGTAGCTACGGCGCTGTCCGAAACCTGGCCCGTTCCTCCCGCAGACATCGCCTTCGGACGGCGCCATGCCTGTGCTCGTCACGCCGACGGCACAGTCTGGTGTTGGGGCAACAACGATTGGGGACAACTTGGTCGGGGGGACGAAACACCAGACAACGCCCCCGCCATCGTGCCCCAATTGAAATCGGTCACGGCGGTGGCCGTCGGCGCGTCGCATAGCTGCGCCTTGGCGAAAGGAAAGATCTGGTGTTGGGGAAGGAACGACCGCGGCCAACTAGGCTCCGGCGCGCCGCCCAAGGAGATTGCAGCTCTCCGTTGGGCTCCACGACAGAGCCGCGGCACGCATCAACCGCAGCCGCTCGTCGGTGTGATCCAAGCCAATGCCAGCTCGCTCGGACCCGAGCACACCTGCATTGAGCAAGGTGAGAAACACCACTGTTGGGGGGTCCTCCCCTTCGCGCTCTCCCCCGCTCCAAGCGAGCCCAAACCCACGCCAGAAACGACACCTCGCATGCCCCCTCGCGCGGTGGCAACGACCACGCCCCTGCGGCTCATTCGTGGTCTTTCCAACGTTCGCCAGCTCGCCTGCGGCGACCATCACTGTTGTGCTGTGCGCAGCGGCGGCGACGTCAGGTGTTGGGGAGCAAACGGCGTGCAGCAGCTCGGCGATGGCACCAAGACGAATCGCTTTGCACCCGTCGCGGTCGAGGGCATTGGCGCAGTGACACATATTGCCCTCGGTTCCCGCTTCGCGTGTGCACAAAGCAAAGACGGACATGTCGCTTGTTGGGGCTCCAACGAGTACGGGCAGCTCGGCAATGGTTCCGCAACGATCAGTGGGGCGGCCGATCGCGTAGCAGGACTTCAGAAGGTGCGGAGGATCCGAGCAGGATCACATTTCGCGTGCGCATCGACCACCAACGGCGCGTTGAAGTGCTGGGGGGACAATGCAGCACACCAACTCGGCGGCCCGCACGCCTCGCCGATCCGAGAGCCCATGACCGTTCAATGGTGAACCAAAAGCACCCCGATTTTCCGAGACCTAGGTGGCGGCGACACGGATGCGCTATAAAGGCAGGCCAACCGGAACCGTTCCTAAGCGAACACCCGATCGCCCAGCCCACATCATGCCCTCCCTCGCTCAACGACCTCATCTGCGACGCGCCACGAGGCACACGACCCTCTTGGGCTTGGCCCTCGCATGCGGCCTCGTTGCGGGATGCACCGACAACCAACACCCCTACACCGGCACGGTCGAGTTCCGCCACGACGAACTGCCCTTGTACACCGCCGACCTCTTCGACGAATTGGGCCTCCCGTTGCTGCCGCGGCAACAACCGTTCGAGAAAACCATCGACGTCTCGATGGTGCCCAACGGCGAGCCCGACTTCGGCGCCTACGTTGACCTCGAGGCGGCACCGCCCGGCTCGTTGACATTCTCGCCGATTGGCGACAGCTGCGCACAACTGCAGGGTGTCTTTCGGTGCCGAGCCAACGAAGACGGCCATGCAACCTTCCTGGTGTCCGCCGACTCGAATTTTACGGGAACCGCCAGGGTAAAGACCGTTGGCAAGACGCCACTGGACGAGACTGCCGTGACCATTCGGCAAGCCGGACTCCACGCAGACGTGGAGTTTTCGCTCAACATCGCAGGCGGCGGCTCCGGCGCGCAAAAGGTCGCGGCCACCTATACCTCGATGGCCTGCTCCCTCGATGCAGACAGTGGCGGAACCCAGTTCGACAAGTGGCCTGATGCCCCGCGGGTCATCGAAGCGGAGGTTCGTGCGGTGCAAAAGCTCGGCGCGTCGATCGCGGATGCACCGGTGTTCATCAACGTCTTGAACTCCGAAGCCTTCGTCACGATCGATAGTACGTGTCAGCCACCCCGCAGCACGCGTCTGCGACTCCCATTCGACGAACTTGGCCTAGCCACGACCTTCTACTTCTGCTTCAGCGACCTCGGAGGCTCGGTGAGCGTCAAGGCCACATCCGGCGACGCGACCAGTCAGAGCGCAACCTTCGACGTCTCTCCGGAGCCACGACTGCTGCGCGTCATCACCTCGAAATCCTCGGTGAGCACTGGCTCCGTCAACCCCATCGTCGAAATCAGTAGTTACGACGCCGCCCTCAACCGGCTCGCCTTCGATGTCGACGTCACGAGCACCGATCCTACCGTGCTCGCTGTGGGCCAAGTGACCAATTCCCTCTCCACCGACGAATCGATCAAACTGAGCGTCGAAGGGCTCGCTGCCGGGCAAGCGGCTATCGCGGTGAGACCATCCCTGTATGACAACCCGGTTTGCACATCAGAGAACATCACCGTGGAGGCGTCGCCATGATGACCGACCTTCGACGAATCCTCGCGGCGTCTTTCATTCTCACAAGCAGTGTTGGCGCCGTGACCTCGCCTGCGGCGGCCGAAACGCGCCGCGTGGCTCGTGTCATCCGTGCCGCTCCTTCGCAATCGGCAAATGCCGCTCGAGAGATCTTTCCCGGCGCCTCCGATGTCTGGATGCACGTGTACGGCACGAACCCCCTCCCCATCGAAAAGGTGCGCCGAACGCCAAGCACCTGGCCCGCTTGCGCAAGCGGCTGCCAACTCGAGGCCACGCCCGATCTCGTCACTGGCTTGGCCGCGGCCATCGGCCCGCTCAACACGGCCAGACAGCTGCTCCGGTCCATCAAGGTCGACGGTGGCCAATTGCCCCTTCCTCTGCCGATCTGGAGCAGTTCGAAAACGCCCACGTTAAACGACGAGGGCATATTGGCTTTCGATCCGTCGCTCCTCACGCCTCGCTCGTATCGCCATGTGTGCGCCTACTCACCCACACGCCGGCCCGGAGTGCAGCCAGGCAAATCGCAGCCTCGGAGCGTCGCCCCATGCTGCGTCCACCGCCGCCCGCCCATGCGGACAAAGGCAAAACCAAAGAAGGGCGACGTCCGAAAGACCAAGCGCAAGCGTTGGGGCAACGTCAAGACGTGTAGGCAGCCATCCTCAGCTGGTGTCGCCATCAAGCTCGGTATGAGATGGCCGTCGTCCAACCGTCAGGGCGTGTTTCAATACCTCGCGATTACCGACTCGTGTGGCAATGCCCGCGTGCAGCCCTTCCGGAACCAATTCGAAGTACCGGTCAAGACCATGCCATCGGGTCAATGCGGTGGCGGGAACAAAGGGGTACTGCGGATCTTCTCCGAGGGTGGTCAAGTACGCGTCACGGCGTTCAACCTCGATCGTCCCACGACGTCCACCGTGGTCAGTGAGACCTACGTCGTCCCCGTGCCAGCGCTCCAGGATTGGGTTAGCGCGAGGCCACCGCGGTCGCTTTTCAATGATCCTCGAATCGATGACATCATCATCGATTGCGCCCCCCCTAAAGCACCGGGCTCCCTGAAGAGATTCATCAAGGCCAAGCGTCGCCCCGGTAGCCCACACGCACCCGGCGGTGCCAAGACGAAGGACGGCAAGAAGCTAAAGCGCGTGCGGCGAGCCACCGTTCGCACCGCACAGAGCACGTCGGGTTATCCACTGGCCCACCAGAGTCTCGTCATCGGCCCCGAACCACTCGCGCAAGGCAATTGCCGACTGGAATGGCGAGGCAAGAGTAAGAATCGCCTCGCCGTACCTCTTGCCCTTCGGGTCTCGCTACAGCGGACAGACAAGGCGGTCACGAAGCCTCTGATCGAAGAAACCTGGATCGTCACGCCATCGACCGGTGTGTTTCGGCTTCCGCAACTCCAAGGCAAGGCCGATTTTGACGGCGAGTCTCGCTACCGGCTCGAGGTCCACACCCTGCCCAACAGTCCGCATGGACGCGCGATCCTCGTGAGTGATGTCGCCACCGCTTTGTCCAACGGTCAGGCCACAGGAGCTGCAACGGACGTTGGTAAACTCGTAGGCTCGGTCACCATCCACTCTGCTCCACTTTGCGGCGGTAGCAACCTGGAATTGCCGCGCGATGTCGGCAGCTGCTTTCGGTTCTACTTCACCGTTCCTGCGATGCTCGCCACGCTGCAGCTCACGCGGGCCCCCTGGCTTGAAAACCCGATCGTCACCCGCGAGGTGCTAAGTTCCGTGGGCGTGGCCTTTGCTGTCGATCGTTACGACCCCGTGGAGCGCAAAGCCTTCCCGCTCGGCCTTCAACTTGGTGGCTTCGTCCAGAAGATCGGCGAGGCTACCGCGCTCACACCTTATGTGGGCCTCGCTCCGACGATCCCCTTCCTCGGTGATGGCGGCAACACCACGACCATCGGCTTGTTGGGAGGCTTGGGCATGGCCTACTTGACGAACACCACTGGCCCCGACGAGGGGTTCAAACCGACAGCCTTCCTGTCGGTCGTCGTCCAAGTTGGACAAGTCAGTCCAACCGGCGGATCAGAGAATTCGAGCTTCGGATCGATGCCATAGCGCCGCGAGACTGACCCTTCGGTGTGCAGGCCCGGCCGGCCTTCAAGTCTGCCGCACCATCGGGTACAGTCCTGACATGCCTCAGGAACCGAGTGTCGTGTTGATCCGGGCGAGCTGCTTGTCGGCAGCGTGTCTCTGCGTGTTCATGTTTGGCTGCGCCGGAGCATCCGACCGGTCACCTCCGCCAATCTCTCCGGCCACGGCCAACAGCCCCGACGCGAGGCCTGGAGACAAGACTGGTTTGACCGAGAGGGAGCTGGCCGAAATCAAAGCCCTACTGCGGCACGAAGAACTCGCGTCCGCACAAGCAAAAGAGCGCGTCAAGAAGATTGGCCTCAAGTCGATACTACCGCGGGTCGTGGTCGTGTTGGCCGATGGACGGGTCGCGTTGGTGCCGCTCGATGTCATCAAGAAGCACCGAACGGACGCCCCCGCGACGAAGGAGGACGCCGTGAGCGAGGACGACGGGATGATCACGCTCGCCACCCGGGGCAAAGGCGCGGTGAGGCTCCCGCTCGCCTTGATCGAGAGCTTCATCGATGCGGAGGCCCGCCCAGGGCACGGCAGGACGGCCAAGCTAAAACGGGGCGCAGCGCGGTCAAAGGGCCTATCGGCCTCCCCCATCGATGGCCCGGGCGGTTCCGAGTGGGAAAACGGCGAGGCCAACTTTCATACCGACTACGAATACGGGGAATGCGAATACACCGACGAGTCCGGCTTCGTGACGCAAGCCGAGCAGTGGCATAACCATCCGCACGGCACCGAATACACCGAGATCCTGACTCCCTGAAGCAGCCACAGCCTGCCGAAGCGAGCGCCCTCGGTGCGGCGCGGCTCTCGGTTCGTCGAATGGCAGTGGGGACCGCTCGTTCAGATCGGTGGACCGGCAAGCTCCCAGCCGCCGTCCCGCTTGGCCGCAGCCAGCAACTGCTCGTAGTACGGCTCGCCGCCGAGCGTATCTCCACTGAGGATCAAGATCAGCTGCCGCCGGGCGCGCGTCAGGGCCACGTTCGTCCTCCTCAAGTCCCTCAAGAAACCTAACTGTCTATCCGGATTGCTACGCACCAAATCGACGATGACGACCTCCTTTTCTCGGCCCTGAAACCCGTCCACCGTCCCGATCTCCAAGCCAGGAGCGACCCCTGCCGAGAGCTCGAGGGCCAGCCTCCGAGTCTGCGCCGAGTATGGACAAATCAACGCAATATCCGCCAGATCTACGCCACATCTCAACAATCGCTCAACCTCGAGGACGACGATCTTCCGGTGGCAGTCGTTGAAGTAGCTGCTCGTGTGCTCGTCGAACGATTCGGTGTGGCCCAGCGCGCTCGTGTCGATGACGAGGGATGGTCGCCCGTCCCGCTCGCTCAAGGCGGCATCGGGGAGGAGGTCCTGAAGCCGATGTTGTCGGTTCCCTTCGCCAGCCTCGAGTCGCCCCCCGTAGTGGGCGGCCGAGGGAAAAGCCATCAGCGACTCGGACATCCGATACTGTGTCGTGAGCATCGTGGTCGCCTCCGCAGGCCAGCGGCCCGCACAACGTTCGAACAAGGTCGATGACAAACCGGCCCTCGCGTCGTCGTGTCGCGAGAGGACGGTCGGTGGTAGCTGTTGCGGGTCGCCCGCGAGCACCAACACTTTCCCTCTTTGCAGCGCCGACAAGGCCACCGGATCGGGCGCCTGCGTCGCCTCGTCGAGGATCACCAAGTCGAAGCTCTCGTCGCCAAGGGGCACCGCGTCCACACCACCGGCTGTACAACATACGACACGTGACCGCCGCAGCACCTTGGCCCTCGCGAGGTCGCGCAAGCGGTGTGCATCGCGACGCAGCTCCGAAATGTGTTTTCGCGGATTGGCGAGCCGTCGACCTCTGCCATCGGCGATGCGCTTGGCAGACTCAAATTTTGCCGTCGCCTCGGCCATTTCGGGCAGAGCTGCCATCTTGTCCTGCAGAGAACATTCCCTCAAGTCTGGCGCCATCTTGTCAGGGGCCCCCAGTCGGAGCACCTTGACGCCACACCCCGCCAACCGTCGTGCCATATTGTCGACCGCGACGTGACTAGGGGCCGTGACCAAGATACGGCGACGCAACAGCAACGCCTGGCGAACGATCTCGACCAGTGTGCGTGTCTTGCCCGTACCGGGAGGGCCGTGAACCAGTGCGACATCGAGCGCCCGCACCGCCGTTTCAACGGCCCGACGCTGCCCGGCGTCGAGTTGTCGATCGCGATAGGTGATGGCCCGAGGCTGCTCAAACTGCGGAATCGCTTCACCAAAAAACAACGCGCACATGCGGAGCGCGCGAGGATCTTCGATGAGCGTACGTACAGCAGCTGCGCCCCGCTGAAAGGTCACATCGGAGTCCTCTCGCTCCAAGCACAACAGCTCGTTCTCGAGGAAGCGGTCGTACCCGCGCGCAAAACGCAGGCCTATCTCCGCCCCGGCCACGCGGACGATCGTGCCCCGCTGTCGATGTGCCTCAGGCGGAGGTTGACCGATACCCATGGGCTCACGTGCAGGCCACAACAGCGCGGGGTAACCTGGCCTCAACCCACGATCCATCAGGCTCCGTGGTTGTGCGCACCGGAACCACAGCCGCACGGCCGACCCGTCGTCGCGCTCGCGCCGCTCGAAGGTCAAACCGGTGACGGCGTGCCCGCATTCGAGCCGCTCCGACCACAGTCGGCCGCTTCGCTCCCGAAGCTGTGTGGCGCGCGCTTCGTCGAGCTCCGCCTCCCACCATTTCAGCAGTTGCTGCAAGGTGTCGAGGTGCCCGCGGGCCTCCGCTCCTGTCACCGGCCGGGCCATGCGCCTTCCATCCGACTCGACGGGCCACGCACGCTGAGTTCACCGTGCCCTACGGCGGCGGAGCCAACCACCTCAACGAGCGGACACGCAGGCGGACGATATCGCACGCTAGTCAGCGTCTACCTTGCGCATCAGTTTAAGCCGCGGAGCGATCTCCGTGATCGCCAGGTATATCGCCAATCCAGCCGTCGCCACCCAGACCTCCAGAGCGTACAAGCGACGCGTTGTCATCAAACCCACATCCATGTTCTTGGCGGCCTCGAATAGCGGACCGGTAACATTGTCCGGCACCACCACAACAAAAACCATGTAGCTGCCGTAGATGATCTCGATGGCGAAATTCAAGATGATGATCCAATGCAACACGAGCACGGCGTACTGCCCGACTACCCGACCGCGCCGTATGGTCGTCGTCTCACTCTTTGCTGTATTTTCCATGGCTGTGGGCATCGACATCCTTCCGCTTGGTCCCGCGGTCATAGCGGGCCCCGCGCTGCACGCCAAGACCGCACGAGAACAGCGCCCCCTACGGGTCATGATTTGTGATGTGGGATATGCCAGATCGCGCGCACTTGCCAGACAACACCCGCGGTTTTCGGCAGGCTCGACCCGATTCGCGCAATACCGGCTCAGCCATCTACAACGTGTTAAGCTATGAATATCGTGAACGAAGAGGCGGAGGACTTGGATTACAAGACTGGCGACATCATCGCCGGCAAGTTCCGTATCGAGCGCATTCTCGGCGTCGGAGGAATGGGCGCCGTGGTCGCGGCGACCCACGTCGATCTCGGCGAACTGCAAGCGATCAAGTTTCTCCTTCCGGGTGCCCATGAGGACGAAGACGCGACCAAGCGCTTCATGCGCGAAGCGCGAGCGGCTGCCCGCCTGCGTAGTCGTCATGTATGCAAGGTCCACGATGTCGCCAAACTCGCAAGCGGCGAGCCCTACATGGTGATGGAGTATCTCGACGGGCAGGACCTCAAGTCCTTCTCGCAAATGTCGCAGTACCTGAGTCATGTGGTGGTGGTCGACCTCATGATGCAGGTTCTCGAGGCGCTCGCCGAGGCCCACGTCAACGGAATCGTCCACCGTGACCTCAAGCCGGCCAATCTCTTCGTGGTTGAAGATGAAGACGGACTGCCCTCGGCGAAGGTGCTCGACTTTGGGATCTCGAAGGTCACCGCGCAAGGCGGGGCCACCATGGACATGACGAAGACGAGCACCATGATGGGTTCGCCGTACTACATGTCCCCCGAGCAAATGCGGTCCACGAGGGATGTCGATGCCCGAACCGACATCTGGGCACTAGGTGTCATCCTCTATGAATTGCTCACCGGAGACGTCCCTTTCAAAGGGGGCAGCGTCACCGAACAATGCGTGATCGTACTTCAGGACGAGCCAGAGCCCCCCTCTCGCAGAGGGGGCACGGCGATGCTCCCGCCTGGCCTTGATGACGTCGTCCTCCGGTGCTTGGAGAAGGACCGGGACCATCGTTATGCCGACGTAGGCGAAATGGCCGAGGCGCTGGCCCCGTTTGGAACCGATTCCGCGACGCGATCGCTCGCGCGCGTTCTCCGCGCACAGGAGCGGGGCCCGCATTCAGAGCGTACGTCGCACGTGGGACTGGAGCCGTCCGGCGATCCCGTCGGATTGGCTAACACCGCGCAGGGCACAGGCGACCCGGTCAACGACGCCGGGGAACACGCTGCGCTGACCGACCTAACGAAAGTGCTTCACCGCCCGGAGCCCGTGAACAGCTCGACCGACAGCGGCACCGTGAGCCCAGCGCCCACCACGACGCCACCAAACAACCGCCTGGCCATCTTGATTGCCGGCACCGTTGTCTTTGCGATATTTGCCTTCATCGCCATGCGAAATGGTGTTCAAGACGGTACGCCCCCACCGAGCCCCTCGAACGCGGCGACCGCTCCGCAGAATGTGGTGGCTTCGACCAAGCCCACCGCGTCGACCAGCCACCCGACGCCCGCGCAAGCGCCACGGCTGCCAGCCTCCACCGTGCCAGCGGCCACGGCGCGCGCGCCTTCAATCTCACCCGTCGCCGATCGTACAGCCGCCGCCCCAGCCCCCTCTGTCCCGGTGGCGAAGCCTTCGCCACCACCGGGCCCGACTGCACCGGCCCGGGCTTCAGCGGCCCGCCCAAAGCCCAAGAAGCCCACCCCGGCCCCGCGGCCTGCTCCCAAACCCGTCCCCGATCCCTTCGGCGACGGCAGGCAATAGGACACCCCGAGGGGCCAGAGGTTTCCCCGACCGGGAGACTAGTGGTATTCTAGACGCATGCCGGCACGCAGACCGCTAGTTCACGGGCGACGTTCCCGTTGCCGATTTGCCAAACTCGGATGGGTTCTCACGCTCTGCAGCACGAGCGCCCTTGCCGCTGCCCCCCCACCTGCCCCGGCGAAGAAGGACAACCAGCCAGCCTCCACAGCGCCGGCCGCGGTTGACGCTCAGGCCACCTTTGCCCAACGGGCGTTTGACGAGGCCCGAGCCCTGATGGCGGCCGGTAAGTTCGCACAGGCCTGCGTCAAATTCGAAGAGAGCATGCGGCTAGAGGCTGGCATGGCCACTCAATTTCGGCTCGCCCAATGCTACGAGAAGGTCGGACGGGTAGCGAGCGCCTGGCGCAGTTACCTCGATGTCGCGGCCATCGCGCGCGACGCCGGGCAGCCAGATCGTGAATCCTTCGCGCGAAAACACGCCGATGCCTTGGCGCCGCGCCTCTCGAAAATAGCCATCCGAGTGTCCGCCGGGGTTTCGACCCTCAAGGGCCTGAAGGTCCTTCACAACGGCGCCGAGGTTCCGAGCGCGCGCTGGGGCGGACTGGCGGTTGATCCGGGCACGCATCGACTGCGTGCCGAGGCCACCGGAAAGAACCCCTGGTCGGTGGAGTTGGAGATCACCACCGAGGGTCAAGTGCTCACCGTCAAGGTCCCCCCCTTGACCGATGCCTCGGGCCCGTCTGTCATCCCGCTGGCCGCACCGCCCTCTACCAACACCCCATCGCGGCAAGGGCAAGACCAAGCAGAGGGTCCGATGCACATCCGAGCAAAGGCTGGATTGGCGATCGGGGGCGTCGGCATCGCAACGCTCGGGGCCGGGTTCGGCATGGGGCTCGCCGCCCAGTCGAAGTGGGATGAATCGCGCTCCCACTGCGGAACAGCCATTCCGGAAAATACCGGCCCCAATGCAAGCGACCTTTGTACGCAAACCGGCCTCGACATTCGAGCGGATGGGCGCGGCCTGGGTAACATCGGTACCGGGCTCTTCATCGCAGGGGCCGCGACGGCGGTGACTGGCGCGGTGTTGTGGCTCACCGCCCCTTCCACTGCAGAATCCACCGCACGCGAAACGAAATTGAAGGTTGGTCTGCGTCCCGGTCACGACGGAGCCATGCTCGAATTCAGAGGTATCTGGTAATGAAACGAACGCCGACGAGTCGCGCAGTGAAAAAGCGCCGTACACCGCGCAAACGTGGAACAACTCTTCTGGCCGCGGCAAGCGTGATGGCGCTTGGCGGCGTGGCGTGCAACGCGGTCTTCGATCTCAGCCCCGGCGAGTTTTTTCGCCCCACTGGCAACCAAGGTGGCGCAGGCGGCGCCAGCACCAGCAGTGCCACGGGCGGCAAAGGCGGTCAGACGAGCGCGCAAGGCGGCGGTCCGGAGTGCACGCAGGACGAGAGCTGTGACGACTCCAATCCGTGCACGATCGATCAGTGCACGAAAGAGAACACGTGCCTCAACACACCGCTCGATGACATCCCAGCGCCCGATGCGAGCCAGGAGGTTGGCGACTGCAAGACCAAGCGCTGCAGCGGCGGTAAGGTCATCGAAATCGTCGACGACACCGACATCGCAGAGGACACGAACCAATGCGTCAAGCGTGGTTGCAACCAGGGTACCCAGACGCTGACCTACCTGCCGCTAGGAAACGAGTGCGCGGACAAGATGAACGCCGATGTGAAACTCTGCGACGGCAACGGCACATGCGTGGCGTGCACCCTTGCCACTGACTGTCCAGGCGAGGACACCGAATGCCAGCAGCGACTTTGCGACAATAATACCTGCGTCCAGGTCTTTTCCGCCCTGGACAAAGTACTTTCGCTTCAGACGGGCGGCGACTGCAAACTCGCAATCTGCGACGGTTTTGGGATGGAGACAACGAAGGTCGATAACAGCGACGTGCCAATTGATGGCAAGGAATGCACCACCGATGAATGCGAAAACGGCAATCCGATAAATACCAACAACAATGGAGCTAAGTGTAGTGCCGGCACGTGCAACGGAATGGGGCAGTGTGAGGGCTGCGGCATACCTGACGATTGCGGATCGCCCAACGATTGCCTGAAATTCAAATGCGAAAACAAGGTGTGCGTGGAAGACTATACGGCCGATGGCACGCCGGTTTCTCCGCAACACCAAATTGCGAATGACTGCAAAGAGATTCAGTGCAACGGAAGCGGCAACAAGAAGACCGTCGCGGACGACAACGACCTTCCCACCCCCACAGCCAATGACTGTGAATACTCAAGCTGCTCCAACGGCAATCCTAGCCAGTCACCAGAGTCGCTCAACACGAGCTGCATGACGGCCATGTACTGTGACGGGAACAAGGTGTGCGTGCAGTGCAACGATGCAGGACAATGCTCCGCCGCGGCAGACTGCCAGACCGACATTTGTAGCCTGAAGGCGTGCTCGTTCATGAACGACGCTTTGAACTCTCCGGCGCCCGCGTCCTACCAAGAGCCTGACGACTGCAAGCTCCACGTGTGCGACGGAATGGGCATGGTCTCCAACACGCAACTACCCTTTGACATGGAAACGCCACCAACCGACATGAACGACTGCACCGACGATCTTTGTCAGAACGGAAAGCCTAGCTATGACGATAAGCTGGATGGCACGCTTTGTGGCGCCGTGGGTATGTGCGTCATGGGTATGTGTGAGGGGGGGACATCGTCGGGCGGCGGCTTCGGCGGCGCGGGCGGTTACGGCAACACGGGCGGCTTTGGCGGCTTCGGTGGATCGGGCGGCGAGCTAAACCCCATAAGTTCGAGTTCCGGGACCGCGTCGAGTTCGAGTGCGGGCGGCAAGTAGCCCCCCCGCGGCGGGAAACCTCGGTGGGGCTTATCCCCGCCTTGTCACTCTGCGTTCGCTCAACTCGACGTCACGTCGCCTCGCTCGGGCACCACGTAGCGGTAGATCCTCGTCGAATACAAGTCGCTGAGGGTGACGACCTTCTCTGGCTTCCAGCCTGGCAGACGAAAGGTGTTCGTCACCACCACCGCGCCGGGGCTGAGCTGCTCAAGCCTCACGCTGAGCCTCTTCATCGCCTCGCCATGAAGATAACAAAACACCCAATTCATCTCGCTGAGATCGGCCTCGAACAAGTCGTTTCTCACAAAGCGCGGCCGGCGCGCGCCCATGGCCCGACTCCTCAACACGGCCCAGCACCATGGAAGCGGCGAAAGCTCGTACGCCACCACCGTAAGCCCGGGCCTTTCTCGAGCCACCCGGCAGGCCAAACCGCCCCAGCCCGAGCCCAGCTCGACCGCACTACCCGTGGCGTCCTCGGGGACCATGCTGAGCATCGCCTCGACCGCCAAGGCCGAGCTCGGCATCGGGGTGATCCCGACCCTGACCGAAGTCCATACGATGGTGCTTGCGAGGGCGATCCCAACAAGCACAACGACAACAGGAAGATAGCTCATGTGCAGATTGCGTCGCTTCGGGCCGCCTCGAATGCATAATGCAGGGCCGCCGTCGCCGGCAGTGATTTTCGCGGCGACGGCCTCACTCGGGGCAGCCGTGCGCCATGGTGCCAAGCCTCGACCCGGTGAATCCAACCGATCGCGGAGGACTCGGGGTGCCCGCACCGCGGCGAGATGGTAAGAACCGCTACATGACCGCTCCGAATCGGAACACTGGCATGCTCCTGTTGTCGGCGCTGTGGGGATGTGGCTCGACCCCCGAGCCGTTGCCCCGTGATCTGACACCTTGGACGCATGGCGTGTCGCTCCCCGCAGAAACCACCGAGGGTGGCGATCCCATCGTGGGGCGCCACGCGCTGCTCCACGGCGACTACATGACGTGCGGCGTGCCCTTCAAACTCTGGGCCCTGGGTGGTGGTCCGATCGCGAATACCCTCGGCGGAGACAAGGACGCACCGAAGATCCCCGATCGTGAGGGGTCCAACGCCGACCTCCCTTACAACTTGAATGCCTTCACCACGCCCGACGGAGTGGAGGTGGTCAACGCGAATTGTCTGATGTGCCACGGCGGGATGGCTGACGGTGAGTTGGTGATCGGACTCGGCAACGCCACAGCCGACTTTACCGGCGACGGCTCCGCGGCACAGACGGTCTCGCCGGAGACGCTCGATGCACTAGGCTTGGACGCCGCAGAAAAGGCCCAGTTTGAGATGATGAGCAACCGGGCAGCAGCCATCGCGGATTATTCGGTGATGCGGACCATCGGCAACAACCCAGCCGAAGGGCTGGCCATTGCGCTGATGTTGCATCATGACCGCGACACCTTGGCGTGGCGCGACGAGCCTGTGGTCGAGGCGCTGATCAAGGACCACGACGGCAACCTCATCGAAGACGCCGTCCTGACCTCCGATCCACCGCCGTGGTGGCGTGCAAAAAAGAAGAATGCACTCTTTTACAATGGCATGGCGCGCGGCGACCATCGGGGCACCATGGCCCTCGCCACGAGTCTATGTGTAGACACGGTGGCGCGCGCTGAGGAAGTCGATGTGGCCTTCAAGGACATCCACGCCTATGTCCGCTCGATCACTGCACCCGTATGGCCTCGAGCCATCAACGCCTCTCTCGCGGCGGAAGGTCAAACCCTGTTCGAACGCGACTGCGCGGGCTGTCACGGTAGCTACGCCAGCGATCCGACGAACGACGAGGCGGACAGCTATCCGAACTTGCTCTTGCCCCTCGAGGTGATCGGCACCGATCCGGTGGTCGCCGAGGGCGGCGTGGTGCACGCCCCGGAGTTGGTCGAGTGGTACAACGGCTCCTTTTACGGCAAGCGCACACGGATGGAACCGAGCGACCCTTTCCCCGGTTACATGGCTCCGCCTCTGGACGGGATCTGGGCCACCGCGCCCTATCTCCACAATGGGTCCGTACCGAGCATCGAACTGGTCCTCCATAGCGCCGCGCGCCCCTCCGTCTGGCGCCGCGTCGACGACGACAGCACGAACATCGACGAAGAAGCCCTCGGCTGGCCCTGGCTGAAAGTCGGTCAGCCCCAAGCCTCCCTCCCCGACTACGAAAAGCCCTACGTGTACGACACGAGTCACTGGAGCCAATCGAAGGCGGGACACATCTTCGGTGATCACCTCTCGGCGGCTGAGCGACGAGCTGTTGTGGAGTACCTCAAGACCTTATGATCCAACCCACCGACACTCCGGCGAGGATCCCATCCCTTGCCGTCGTTCAGCCTATGACCTAGGTGGCAACTTCAAGCGGATCCCCACTCACCACCAACGATGCCAAAGAACCCCGATCGGAAGGAAGAGCCTGGCGCAACACGCGTGGAAGGCAAGAATGTGAAGGACTCGGCCGTCCGATCCAAGACGGAGCCGAAGCCCGCGGTTGAACGGCTTGTGCAGTCGAGTCAAACGATCGCGCTCGTTCAACAATTGTTACGTGAGAGCGAAACGCGCCGCGGCACGGTCTCCGATCCTTCGGCATCGCTTCAGCACCCGACACCAGCAACCGGGATCACTGGCGACAGCCAATCACGACCCTCTGGATTCGACAACACCCTGGCGGTGGACCACACCTTGATCGACACACGGGACGTCCGTGCATCCACCACTGCAATCGCTGAGGCCGACGCACAAACGAAGGAAATGCGCGGTACGGGGGGCCAGACGATCGAGGACAACAGCGTGACCCCCGTACGAGACGCGGGCCACCATGCACCAACGCGGCCGCCAACAAGGGTCGAGCGAGCGCCGAGCCGGAGAGTACTGACCGAGCGCTACCAAGACATGGGCCAACTTGGCGCGGGGGGGATGGGTGAGGTTCGGCGCGTACGCGACCGTCTGCTCAACCGCGTACTCGCGATGAAGATCCTCCACGACGGGCTCATGGACAATGAGGGCAGCGTGCTGCGCTTCGTACAAGAGGCCCAAGTCGTCGCGCAATTGCAGCACCCCAACATTCTCCCCGTGCATGAGTTGGGCGTGTTGGACGATGGGCCAGTGTTCTTCACGATGGCTGAAATCAAGGGTCACTCCCTTTCCGATCATATCAAGTGGGTCCACGCCACGGTGCAGGAGCCAAGCGGGGCGGAGACGCCACACGATTGGAATCTCCATCAACTGATCGATATGGTTCACGATGTCTGCAAGGCCGTGTCCTACGCGCACACGCGCGGCGTGGTCCACCGTGATCTCAAGCCGAAGAACGTCATGATCGGCCCCTTGGGCGAGGTCCTCGTGGTCGACTGGGGGCTCGCCAAAGTCCTTGGGCAGGCAGACGCGACCGATGGCATCGTCACGATGCGCTCACAATTGACTGCCAAGCACACGATGGCCGGGACCATCACTGGCACACCCGCCTACATGGCTCCCGAGCAAGCGCTCGGCCGTGGTGCCGAGGCGGACGAGCGAAGTGACATCTATGCCGTCGGCGCCATTCTCTACGAAGCATTGCGTGGTCGACCCGCCTACGAGGGTGACGATCCATACCTCGTTCTCAACATGGTCGCCACGGAAGCGCCCCTATCGTTCGCCACCAAATGTGACGGCCCAGCGGTCATCAACACACCAGAGTCTGACCCGCACGCCCTTTCTGTAAATTCAGCACAACCGTTTGCGCCCGTCTCGTGCAGTGGTGCTCCGGTTCCGATCGTCTTGGTCGAGGTCTGCCAGCGAGCCATGGCTCGAAATCCGGACGATCGTTACCAGTCGATGTCCGATCTCGTGGAAATCATCGGCACCTGGTTGGATGGCTCGAAGAAGCGGGACGATGCCATGGCCCTCGTAGCCGAAGCCGAAAAATCTGACGAGGCCATCGAGAACCTGAAAACCGAAGCCGCGTCCCTCCGAGCACGGGCGCTGGAACTGACCGAGTCCGTCTCTCCCTGGCAGTCGGAAGACCACAAAGTCCGCGCATGGGAGCTCGAGGACCGCGCCGCCAATCTGTCGACAGATGCCCTCATCATGCGCACAGAGCAGACCCAGCTCTTTCGTGGGGCGCTCGCCCGCAAGTCCGATCTTCAAGAGGCGCACTCAGCCCTTGCCGAGCAATACCGCGCTGTGCACCGAGCCGCAGAGGCCGCGGGAGAGGTTGCCGCCGCGCGCCGAGCCGAGGTCATTCTTCGCGAACACGTCCGCGCATTGCCCCCGAACGGCAACCTTCACAAACAGTATGTTGACTATCTCGATGGGACCGGAAGCTTGTCAGTCGACACCGTGCCCCGGGGCGCGAAACTAGAGATCTTGCCCTTTGTACGAAGCAACCGTCGTTTGGTCCGAGGCCAAGCGAGGGATTTTGGCGTCTCCCCTCTCGAGGATGCACGTCTCGAAATGGGGAGCTTCCTGCTGAGGGCACGGCTACCCGGCTACCATGACGCCCTGTGTCCAGTAAACATACGCCGACTCGAACAGTTGACCGGGAAAGACCCCTCCGGACGTTCCGTCCCGATCCAGCTGCTCCAGGAAGGCACACTCGGCCCCGACGACTGCTACATCCCCGCAGGATGGACGTGGTTGGGCGGTGACGACGGAACGCCTAACAGCTTGCCTTTGACCCATGCGTGGATCGACGGATTCGTGATCCGACGTTTTCCCGTGACGCACGGCCAATACCTGCTCTTTCTCAATGCTCTGATCGCTGGTGGCCAGACCGAAGAGGCCTTGCTGCACGTCCCACGCGAGCAGAGTTCTTCCGACGACGAGCTTGGGGCGATGGCCTACCTGCGCGATGCTGACGGCCCATTCCGTTTGCCCGACGACCCCAAGAGAACGATCTGCTGGCCCGAGCAGCCGGTCACCATGATTCAGTGGCGGTCGGCGCGAGCCTACGCCCGTTGGTATGCGGAGAAGACGGATCTACCGTGGCGCTTGCCAATGGAATTCGAATGGGAGAAATCTGCACGTGGCGTCGACGCCCGCAGCTATCCCTGGGGAGACGCTTTCGATCCCTCCTGGGCCTGCATGAAGGACAGCCATCAAGCCGAGGTCCGGATGGAAAACGTCGACACCTTCCCCTTTGATGAAAGCGTGTACGGCGTACGAGGCACCGCGGGCAACACACGCGACTGGTGCCTCGACCGGTTCCGCGAATCAGGTCCTCCACTGGACCGCGGCCGCCTCTTGCTCCCCACACCCGCGGATCTCGCCGACACGGGTTTCAAATCGACACGAGGGGGCAGTTACGGCAACTCTGCATCGCGGGCACGGTCTGCCGATCGCGACTGGTGGTTTCCCGATCGAAGTTACGTCGGCCGCGGCGTGCGCCTAGCATGGGGGCTATGATTACCCTGCGATGAAGAACGGGAAGCTCAAGCTCAGCCGCGACGAGGTACGCGAATTCCTGTGTGAAGTGTACCCACCCTGCGCGGACCGCATCGTCATCGAGGAATTGGAGCCCATGCGGATCCGCGTTCGCTTTCGGGTCAAGCCAGAGGATTGGCGTCCAGGTGGAACGGTTTCTGGGCCCACGGTCTTCACAGCGGCCGACGCCGCGATCTACGTGCTTACCTTGTCGATGGTGGGCCGAGAAGCCCTCTGCGTGACCTCTTCACTCACCATCAACTTCTTGCGCAAGCCTCCGCTCGTCGATCTCATCTGCGAGGGAAAACTACTCAAGCTCGGCCGGTCGAGGGCGGTAGGCGACTGTCTGATCTACTCCGACGGGACCGCAGATCCCGTAGCCCACGCCTCCGTCACATACGCCATACCAGACCGATGCGCGCCGCCCTCATGACGACTCGGAGCCTGCCGATCTCGCGCCGCCGCCTGTCGCAATGACAGCGCAGCCCGTGCCCGTGTCCTACGAGGGCCCGCAAAGGGCTCACCCTCCCGTGAGATTGGCCAGCAGCGCCGTGAGCGCGTCGTGGGCCGCCTGCGCCTCGGGGGACAGACTGCCCGCGAGGAGATCGTTTGTTTCGTAGGGATCGGCCTCGATATCGTACAGCTCGTCAGACGCCGCATCGAACGCGATCAGCTTGAATCGACCATCGGTGATCGCCTCGCCCCGCTCGCCTCCGCCAGCCGCCAGATTTCCAAACGAACTCGTGTAGGAGAAGCTTCTCGCCGCCGCGCGAGTCGTCGACTCGATGACAGGCATGAGGTTGACCGAATCGATGAGATTGTCAGGAGGCAAAGTGTCGACCGACACGCCAAACAAAGCCAAGATCGTCGCGAACAGGTCCACCGTGTCTACCAAAGCCGCGCTGCTGCGCCCGCCCTCGCCGACCGCCGGTCCAGACATGCAAAGAGGCACATGAACGCCCCCTTGATACAGGGTTCCCTTGGCGTGCTCCTTGGTCCAAGGCGCCTCGACAACCCGCGACGGGCTTCCATTGTCACCCAGAAAAATCACGTCGATCGGACCGTGGCCATTGGCGTCGAGCCAATCGAGCAAGCGGCCGAGTTCCTTGTCCATCGCTTGCACGGTCGCCCGAAAATAGGGAGCAGGATTCATCTTGGCTTGCGCCGGATCGAGATCGTCTGCGTCATGCAAATCGAGAGGCGGCAAATGATAGGGGGTATGCGGTGCGTTGAAGGCCAACCACAAGAACCAGGGCTCGGCGCGGTTGGTCGTCTTGAGCCACGTGATGGCATCGTCGACGTTTTCGCTCGTGGCGTAGCTGCTGCTGATCGCCGTTTCACCGTCGACCGTACGCTCCCACGACTCGTAATTCGATAAGACGCCTCCAACCGAACCCGCAAAGTGACCCCAACCCGCCGTGTTCGGCGCGAGCTGTCCACCGAGTGCCGCACCTGTTCCCAAGTGCCATTTTCCGATGTTGGCGTGGGCTACGCCCGCGGGGCCAAGCAACTCGGGCAGCGTCACCTCGGCTGTGCTGAGCTGGTTGTCCTTCGCCGTCGCCCAGCCCACACCCGTGCGAAAGCCGTAACGGCCCGTCAGCATGGTCGCTCGCGTGGGCGAGCAGGTAGGCGCTGACCAGGCCCGCTCGAATCGAACACCTTCGCTGCACAAAGCGTCGATGTACGGTGTGGAAGCCAAAGTCCGCCCATCATCCGCCTTCCCGTCTCCGTCTTCGTCGACGTAAGCGAGCGTCTGGTCCACCCCGAAGTCGTCGGCAATCACCAACAAGACATGCCGCGCACCACTCCCGCCACCGGGTCCGGCGGAAGCAGTGACACCACCGGAGCCTGCCGAGCCACCAGCACCTGCGGAGGCTTGATCGCTATCCCCGGAGCACCCGACACAGGGCAAGGAAAGTAGCGACGCAGCCACTACGATCGCGCCTGTTTGCCGACACACTGTTTTGCTCACCATCACTTCGACTCCAAGAGAGAATACCGAAGCGGACCGGCGATGACTAGCGCATCAGTGCAATGGCCAACCACCCATGTACGTTGCCGTCGGGGGTTCACGCTCGTTGAGTTGATGATCGTCGTCGCCATCATCGGCGTCTTGGCCGCCTTGGCGATTTACGGTGTCCGCAGGTATTTGGCGCTCAGCAAGAGCGCCGAGGCCAGGCAGAATGTAGGCGCCATCGCCCGGAGCGCGGTTGCGGCCTACACGCGAGTAAGCGCTCCCGCACTATTGATGGCATCCGGAACATCCGCCAATGGCGAACAACACAAGCTGTGCACCACCTCTCACGCTGTGCCGGCCACGTTTGCGCTCATTCAGGGCAGAAAGTACCAACCGTCGACCAAGACTGCATGGTCTGACTTCAATTGGGGAAGTAGCACCGCCGGATGGCGCTGCTTGCGGTTCTCAATCTCGCAACCGATTAGCTACAAGTACAATTACGTCAAGGACTTCGCATCCCCCGTCTACGGAACGAATGTATGCGGCCAAAGCAACACCTTCTACGCGACCGCCCTCGGCGACGCCGATGGCGATTGCGCCTCCTTCAACTGGAGCTGCGCATCGACATTTTCACGTTGTGGAAAGGTCGACCCAGCCTCGAAACAACTGAAACTATCGACCCAGCTGTTCGTGCGCAACGGCAACGAGTAGCCCTCGCCGCTGCCGCTCACCGCTGCCGCTCGCCGCGGCTCGGGACGATGGTAGCGCGACACGCGTGGTGCCAT
The DNA here is from genome assembly GCA_029941785.1 of Polyangiaceae bacterium. Classification (GTDB taxonomy): domain Bacteria; phylum Myxococcota_A; class Polyangia; order Polyangiales; family Polyangiaceae; genus JAPYTK01. The sequence continues at coordinate 22,162 of JAPYTK010000050.1, forward strand.
CCGCGCCACCCGTGTACCAGACTTGCGCAATAGCCGCGGCCACCAGCAAAGTTCACCTGGCCGCAAACTCGGCTAATACGGGGCAATAACGTTACAAAACGCGGAGTCGCGGAGTCGGGTGAGAGTTCGGCACGACCTGTGCAGTTGCCTATTCCATCGAGATGCCAACACTGCCCAGCACACGTCATCTGCTCCTCACGCTCCTGCTCACTGCCGCACCGGCCTGTAGCCAAGAAACAGAAGAGACGAGTGGTTCGGGCGGTGACAGCCCGTGGCTCGAGCCGAAGACCGTACCGGCTGCACCTCCAGTGGTGGCGGCGAAGACGACTTGTGTGCCGCTGCAGTCCGGCGAGGCCCTGTGGTCCGTGTCGCCTGAAGGACACGCCTGGGTCGCCTCGACTGATTCCGAGACCCTATCGGTGCGGGTGCTCGATCCCTTCGCACCCGGCGACGAATTCACGGGTAGCTTCGCCTTGGGTGAGTCTCAACACCTGCACGCGTGGTCACAGACCGACGCCACAGTCGTGACAACCGCTGGACTATGGAGCCTCGACAACCTGGACCGAATCGAGCTCACGCCGCCAACGGAGCCGAGTGGGGTCACGTCCCTTTGCGGGGATCCGAGTCGCGACGGCATGTTGCTGGCAGGCGGGGCGCTGTACGAACTGCGCGAAGACACCTGGTGGGCCTGGGAAGCCAAGGCTGGCGCCGCAGACGCACCGAGCCGAATCGTCCCCTTCGATGGTGATTGCGTCGGCGAGAGCAACCTCAGCTGGCTAACGGCGGATGACGGCTCCCTCTACTCTCTCACCGCAACGACTTACGCCAAGACGATGCAATTCGAGGCCGGCGCATCGAGCGCTGCCACGTCGGGCTTGCTCGCGGTTCTCGAGTCCGACCGTCTACTCATCGGTCCCGCGCCATGGCAGCCTTGGATCTTCGATGGCGCCACCCCGACCCTCATGAGCGCGAGCGGTGGCTCCGTGTGGCTCGCCGCGGGCTCCCAACTCCTGCGCTACGACGGTGAGACCTTCAACGAGATTGCGCATGAACTCGATGCACCGATGACAAAAATCGCCGTGCACGCTTCGGGGGCCTGGATCAGCGGTGAGACTGAGATCTGCCACGTGTCCACCGGCCCGATGCTGCGCATCGACGGTTTACGCCCGTACCGCCGCGCCAAGGACACCGGCTACGACTTCACCGTCTCTTCGAGCGATCCGGATCTCGTGATCACCGCCTCTGTCGATGGAAAAGCCGTCGAGCTGACGCCAGATCCCGACACGCAACTTCTCAGCGGGCACCTCGAGCTGAGCAAGGTCGGATGGACTGAACTACTGCTCGAGGCCGAGGGGACCACGCGAGCGATCCCCGTCAAGAGGCTCCCGACGGTCGAGCGTAGCTGGGCCACCGACATCGAGCCCATCTACCTGGCCCATTGCGCCAACGCCACCTGTCACGGTGCTCCCTCTTCCGGCTTGATCGACATTGCGAGCTACGGGGCATGGGTCGACGCCGCCAACAAGATCAACGCCCGCGCCGTGATCGCGGGAGACATGCCGCCGCCACCCCAGGCCGACTGGGGGAGCGAGCAAACGACAATTGTAGCCGAATGGCTCGAAGGAGGGATGCTCCCGTGAAGAACAAACCATGGCGCAAGGTCGCTGGTACGTTGATGGGGCTGACGCTCGCGCTAGCGTCCAGTTGCGTCGACCAAACCGAAACAGACGATGGCAGCGGCGAGGGGCTCGCGGGAGCAGGCCCGGGCGGCGGCGGATCCGTCGAGTGGAAACCCGGCGACGGCACCGGGAAGTGCAACATCGACGCCTTACTGACGCCACGCTCCTACGGTAGCAAGATAAAGACCCTGCTCGCCGGCACCGGCTTGAACGACGCGGAGTACGCGACACTGAGCGAAGATCCTGGCGCCCTGCGCGAGCTCATCGACAGCTGGCTCGAGACGGGCGCGTCGGACGCCATACTGCGTCGCTTCTTCATGTCCGCCCTGCAGCAAACGGGCGGGAACAATGAGTCTCTGTTCTATATGCTCGACGAGAATGCCAGCAGCACCGGTCGATACAAGAACCCGGCCAGCCCGCGCGCCGACGAGATGCTCAACCAGAACTTCTCCGAGAGCATGGCACGGACAGCCGTCGAGCTTATCAAACAAGGCAAACCCTTCAGTGAAATTGTCACGACGGACACCTTCATGTTGACCACGGCCATGATGTCCTTTCTCGCCTTCCACGACGACGAAGTCATCGACGACGAGGGGGGGCACACCGTCCGCACCACCGCCGGGCACTTCGACACCATCACCCTCGTCCGCGATGCCCCCGGTTTCCCGCCGGAAGAAGCCCTCGACCCCAACTCCCCGAACTTTGCGACATTCTGGCATCCGCGTCTCGGTACCCAGCTCGACCCCGTCGTGTGCGACGTCAAAAACTCGCAAACCATCGACACCACGCAATTCGTCGCGGACGAATGGCGGATACGAGGCAACCGAACACCTTCGTTCTTCGTATTCAGCGCCGTGGCCCTTGGCCGTATGCAATCGGTCGGCCGCCATCAGAACGCACTGTGCAACACCAATGGCTCCTCTCAATCCACGCCATTGCTCAAACGTGAACACTTCGAAGATTGGCGCATGATCACCGTTCGCAAGCCATCGGCGACCGAGCAGCCGAGCTACTTCTATCGCACGGACGAGCTGGAAAGCGCAACGCACCTCGTGCTTCACACTCCGCGCACCGGCTTCCTCACGAGCTTGGGCTTTCTGTCGACGTGGCTTACCAACGAGGACAACTCGTCACGGGTCACCGTCAATCAGTCACTCATCGTGGCAGTCGGAAGCACCTTCGACGGGGTCGTTGTTCCGGGCTTCGATCCTGGCGACAAAGTCGACGAGGTCCACGCTGAACCGGGCAGCGAGTGTTATGGCTGCCACCAGACCCTCGATCCGATGCGCGACTACTTCCGCGCTTCCTTCACGAACTTCTATAGCCAACAGCTCGATGCCCAACGAATCAACCTCCCTGGCGACTTCGTCTTCGGGGGAGTGACACAAAGCGGCAACGGCGTGACCGACCTCGCGCAGTCGCTCGCCACCCATTCCCTGCTGCCCTACGCTTGGGCCGACAAGCTCTGTTACTACGCCAACGCTCAGCCATGCGAGAAGGGCGCAGAGCTCGACCGGGTCGTGGATGTATTCGTGGACTCGAATCTCGACTTTCGCGTCTTGTTGCGGGAGCTTCTGTCCTCGCCGCTCGTCACCGGCAGCGCCTGCGTTCCCGGAGTGGTGGAGCAAGCTCCGGCGACGATTGCCCGCCGTTCGACCTTCTGTCACCAACTGTCCAACCGCCTGGGCGTCGACGACATCTGCGGTCTGAGTACACTGCCAGCGGTCGCCAACAACCTTCAGAACACGATGCGCAACGCGGTGGCCTCCGTTCCTGACGACGGTTTCAGCCGAGACAACGTCGCGCCGATCGTCATCGCCGAGACCGGACTCTTTACGAGGGCCAACCGCGAGGCGGCATGCAACATTGCCGCGGACAAGGCATACACATTGGTCTTTGGGCAATCCTCGGCCCCGGACGTCCTCGACGCCCTGGTCCTGGATCTCGTCGGGCTGCCGACGACCGACCCAAGGCATGACGCGGTGCGCGCCGTCTTGAAGGACCACTTGGATGAAGCCTTGGCGAGCGGGAAGCCACTACGACAAGCGCTTCAATCGACGATGGCCCTGGCTTGTATGGCGCCAAGTTCAGCCGGCGTGGGATTTTAGAGGAGGACCTGATGACCAAGAATCGACGAAATACTCGCATAAAACGACGTGGTTTTCTCGGCGGGGCGGCGGCCAGCACGGGCGCGGTCATGTTGCAATCCCTCGCCACGGGGATCCCGGCCAAGATCTTGCTCGACCCCTTGAGTGCGTCGGCCGAAGACCTGCCAAGCGGGCGCGTCCTCATCCTGTCGTCCTCACGCTCCGGCGATCCCATCAACGCCAATGTCCCTGGCACCTACGGCGCCGGCCTGCAAAACGTGGTGCACGCGCCAGGCGCCACGATGGCCGAAACTCCGCTGACTCTCGCTGGGGCCGCCACGACTGCTGCCTTGCCGTGGGCCGCAGAAGAGAACGGCGGGATCATGCGGCAGACGGATTTGGATCGCATGGTCTTCTTCCACCATGCCACCCACACCCCCGTCCACGGGGACATGGCACGGGTGCAACGCATGATGGACGCCACGGAGAAGAACGACATGCTCATCTCCTTGCTGGCCCGCGAGATCGCTCCGAACTTGGGCACCGTCCAGACCGAGCCGCTTAGCCTCGGAGCGAACGGTGGCGAACTTCTCAGTTACGAGGGCCGCTTGCTGAGCAATGTCGCACCGCTGTCCGTCCAGCAGGCTCTCGGCGGCGTCGACGGGCCGCTGAAAGATCTCACTGCGATGCGGGACACGCAAATCGACCGCATCTACGACATCTACCGCCAAACAGGAACCACCAAGCAAACTCAATTGCTCGACGCGTGGGTCCGGTCACGAGACGAGGTCCGTTCGATCAGTGATACCCTCATTGGCAAGCTCGGCGAGATCACGGGCAACGACCAGCTCAATCAGGTCAAGACCGCGGCCATCCTCGCGGCGATGAAGATCGCGCCGGTCATCACCGTTCATCTCGACTTCGGCGGGGACAATCACAACGACGCTGGCCTTGCCAACGAAGTCACGCGCCACCTCAACACGCTTCCTGTTCTCCGCGCGTTGCTCGAGGAAATCGAGGCGCTCCAGGCCGATGTGCTGGTGGGCTCACTCAACGTCTTCGGCCGCACCCTCAAGAAGAAGGGACTCAACGGCCGGGATCACAATCGCGATCACCACTGCATGCTCCTGATCGGCAGCGGTCTCCGGGGAGGCATCGTCGGAGGGCTACGTGAGGAAGGTAACGACTTCAAGGCCGAGGGAATCGATTCGGCCACCGGAAATGCCGACCCCGCAGGGGACATCTCCTTCGAAGACAGCCTCGGTGCGGCTGGCAAAACACTGGGCGCCGCCATGGGTGTCGACCCGGGGCGACTCGACGAGATTCTGCCCCCGGGCAAGATCGTGCAATCGCTCTTCACCTGATCCTGGACACAGGCACGGTCATCGCCGCGGCCGCAAGACACTCAACCTCCGTCGTTCAGCCTGCGCATCGTAAAGTGGGGCTGACCGGCGAGCTTCGCCCAGTAGCTGAGCAGTCCGATCTTGCCGTCCAACAGTGCCTGCTGTGGCCCCGCCACCGCACACGCACCATTGGCCACGCCACCGTGCGCACCACCGTAAGTATAGGTCGCGACCAGCGAGCTTACACAGAACTGCGTCTCCTCCGACGCGGCGAGTTCGGCCGCGAGATCAGCCTGCCCGTCAACCGCCTGCGCTCCACCAACGAAGGGGATCGAGCCGGAGGTGTCGATGGGAAGGCCGTCCTCATCGGCTCGGAAGCGTCCCGCGGCGTCGAAGTGTTCCATCGCGAAGCCCGACGGATCGGAGTACTGGTGGCAGCTCCGGCAAGTATCGACGGCGATGTGCTGCTTCTCGTAACGCTCGCGGGTGGTGACCTTTCCGGGCGCGGGCTCAACGATGGGCGGGATATCCGCGGGAGGAGCCGGCATCGTCTGACATAGCAGTCGGGTGTACACGACCATGCCCCTCAAGGTCGGCGAGGTGGAATTCGTGTGGGAATGCGAAGCGAGGACCGCCCCCTGCGCGAGCAATCCAACGCCCCAGCTGTCCGGACGCGTGACCTTGGTCCAGTCGTCACCGCTCGCCTTGCCGTAACCGTAGAAGCTGGCGAGCTCCGCGTTGAGCATCGTGTAGGGCGCGGTCAACAGATCGTCGATCCCTCCGTCCTCTGCGTAGAGCACCTGCTCGACGAAGGCCTCGGTCTCTTCGACCATGTGCGCGCTCACGCTCGAGAAGTTCTCCACGCCATCACGCGTCTTGCCCCGAATATGCTTGTACTCGATCCACTCGTCCACGAAGCGGTGCACGTTCTTTCGTCCCCGCTTGGTCTCCAATAGCGCGCGCGCCGCCTTCACCCGTGACTCGGCGCTAGCGAGCTC
>JAPYTK010000051.1 GCA_029941785.1 Polyangiaceae bacterium
GCCCTATCCCTGCACCGCCGTGCCGGGTCGTCACGCCGGCTCGAAACAGATCCGCGCGCCGTTCCTCTGGAATGCCAGGGCCGCAGTCCTGCACGTGGACGTGGATCTCGTCGTTCCCCATCGAGAGGTAGGTCGTGATGCTGGCACCCTTCGGGCTGACGGCGATTGCGTTGAGCAAGATGTTCGTCAACACCCGCGTGAGCGCGTTGGGCTCGAAGGCGGCGTGGCTGCTGAGCGTCTCGGCTCCGATGGTGCGCAGCTCGACTCCGGCCTGGTCCGCCTCGCTTTGGAGATCGTCGTAGGTGTCCTCGAGCAATTCCGGTGCGCTTACCCGACTCGCTGTGAGCGTCCCTTCGATGGGCTGCGCGCCGATGGCTTGCCGCATCTGTTGGCGCACGAGCAAGGCATGGTCTCGGGCGCGTTCGAGCGCCCGCCCCGCTTCGACGTCATCCCCTTTCGCCGCCCGCTCGAGCCAGCCGAGGAGCACGGTGAGGGAGTTGGTCGCATCGTGCACGGCACCAGCCAGTGCACCGATAGTCGAGTCGTCCCCCCAGTCTGGAGGAGGACCGGTCATGGGCGCAGTCTAGCGTGCATTTGCCAATGGCTGGGGCACAAATCGTCTGCGGGCTCGCGTTAGGGCGATAGCGACGGTGGTAGCAGGAGTTCGAAGCTACCGTTGGCGTTTGCGATAGCTTCACCAATCTGAATGGCCGAGGGCGCAACGTTTGTGGTGCTGACGGGGGCGGGGAGCCAGGCGCGCGCGCTTGCCCCCGCGATGATCTCGCCGTTTGGCGTCCTGATAAGCGCCTGGATCCGCACCGGGGCTGCGAGACGTTGCACGCCGAGCGCCATGTTCTCCGTGATGCTGAGTCGCGGCACGAGCCGCCACGGATAGCCACTCGAACTCGATGGCTGCAGCGTGAAATCGTAGTCCCCGTGATCGGATTCGATAGCGAATCCGCCGTTGTTGTTCGTGCTCGTGCTCGTTGCGTGCGGCGGGGACGATGTCGTCAGCAGCACGTCCTCAAGGTAGGTGAGGCCACGGGTCACGGTGGGCCTCAGTTGACAATTTACCTGCGCCGCCGAGGCCCCTTGGGGCGTGCTGACGCTGCCATTGACGATCGCCTTTGGTAGCAATTCGATCGTCCTTCCGCCGCCGAGATCGTCCGTCGAAATGGTCCACGTGGCGGTCGTGACGCTGTAGTCGGGATTGCCGCTAGGGCTTGCGGTGACGGTGTAGTCCCCCGGCAACAGCGAGACGGAGAACCCTCCGGTTTCGTCCGTCGTCACGTGGGTCTTATACGCGGCATTTGGGCCGAAGTTTCCGTCGAGGAGTTTGTCGCTTTGAATGCTGACTGTGGCGCCGGAGACGGCCACGCTCGTGTTCATCTCGACGACCTGCCCGCTGATGGTCTGCACCGGCGAGCTTGCGAGGTCCTTCAGGTCGAGTGCGAGCTCTTGGTAAGAGCCCGAGAGATCGATGGCCGAGATATTCCACAGCACCACGGGCATGCCGGCGCTCTGGGCCTCGGTTGAGGGGCTCAGGCGGAGAAGAGCGTCACTGGCTTCCCCCTTTAGCAAGTCCTCGTAGGCCAGCAAGTCGAAAGTCGCGGCGTTACCGCTGAGACTCTGACTCGTCGAAATGAGCCGCCCATTTGTATTGTCTACGATATCGAGCGTCCATCCGTCGATGTCCAGGCCCTCGATCTTTCCGCTGACGCTTTGCGATTGTCCGAGGTTGACATCGACTTCGATCTGTCCCCCCTCGATGTTCTGCGCGTAGAGCAGCGTGGGAGGCAAGAAACACGGCTCGTCGGAATCGGCCGGGAGCTGCGGCACGATGTAGATGTCGTAGCGGCCCGGTGGGAGCATCACCGACGGTGTCTCAACGTCGGCTCCGCTCGTGTCGAGTGCGTAGGACCCAAGGGGTAATCCGATGATGTCGCTGCGCGGATAAAATTCGAACGATGCGGGGAACTGATTCGATTCGTTGACGAGCGGGGCACAGGCCTCGGTGAGTGGAGAGACCGTTAGGCTCGCAGTCGTTTCGACGAGCGCGGGAATGACGACGGAGGGGCTCAGCGAATAACCGTTTGGGTCGTCGCCTTCGACTTCGAGGCCGAGGTCCGATGCGCTGAACGCGATCGACGAGGCAGGGGCGAATCGCGAGGTGGCGGGGATGTCGAACAGCAAGACCAGCCCGGCCAAGTCGGAGCTCGTGCTGATGCATTGGTTGTCGCTACAGGTCGCGGCCGGCCCGCATTCACTCGTCGCGGAGCACTGATTACTCAGTCCGCCGTCGACATCAGCGAGCGCCAGGCCGCAGCCGGGAAGTGCGATGAGGGCGAGGAGGAGCGTCAGTCCGCGCATCACTGCACATCCTCGTAGTTTTCACAGTACTTAAGCTCTTCCTTTTTCGCCCCTGGACAATCGTCGTAGTTGCAGCTGCCGAGGCCATCGGGACACAACACGACGAACCAGGACAGGTAGCTCGCGTCGTCTTCCGACTTGGGGCACTTGCGCTTGTTGGTCGTGTTGAGCGTCTCGTGTGTCGCATACATCGTGAGACTGTTGCAGAAGCGCGTCACCGGGTTCTCTGGCGTCCATGAAAGCGTAACGACACGGGGCCCGGCCGTCAGGGTGCTCGCGTCGAGTTGCTTGTTGTCTGGATACAGATCCGCAGGGCCTTCCGGCGTGCTCGTGGTGCCGTAGTTCAGTGCGAGGATGACTTGTACGTTTTCGCCGGCATCTTCAGACAGAAGCAAGGCCGTGAATTTGACGGGTGGCCAGACGCCGAGCTCCTTGACGTGTTCGGAGATGGAGCGCGTGGGCGACAGGGCGCTCTCGATGAGCAGCGGTCGAGTTGGCTGCGGACCGGTGAATTCGGGGTCTGCAGTGACCAGACAGCCTGCGCTGGAAGAAACCATGACCCAAGCGATAAGCGAGTTCCGTGCCAACATGGCGTAAGACCTCGTTTTCATGTGATGCTGTGGTTGTGACCGCGACATTGGCGTCATGGATCCAGGGTGAGCGCTGCGAGCTTGACCCGGTGACACATGTTTATACGCGCGGGCGGCGGCCGCAACCGGTGCTGGACGCGGCGGTGTGGAAAGAGGTGAGTCAGCTGGTCGTTTGCCAGCGCGCGGCGGCAAATTGCGGAGCGATGGCAATATCGAACAGGTCCGCAATCGCGCTCTGGTTCCATAGCTTGGCGTCGCCGGCGCGCAGCATGGCCATGCCTCCTGGGACATCGAAGGCAGCCAAGGTCTCGGAGAGTGCCACATACGCATCGCCCGCCGCGAAAAGGCCGATTCGACGCTGAATTCGGGTCATGTTGCCCCGGGCTTCTCGGGCGGAGATCGACTCGATATCTTCGCAGATCTGCCGAAGGCGGCGCTCGCCGTCCGAGCCGACAACTTGCCATAGGTCGCGGGCGAGCCGCATCTGGGCGGCGGTGATGTTTTGGGCCGAGCTGCGGCCAACGGGACCAAAGCCGGTACGCAGTGCGGTGAGAAGATCCTCGAGCTGTTGGTTTTCGAGACCGGCTGTCAGGGCGAGTTGAGGCATGGCTGCCCCGACCGCTTGTCCGAGCCGATAGCGAAGCGTGCGTGTGGTCCGTTTGGCCACGCCGCTGAGGATGATCGCGAGGGGGTTGACCAGGGCGATGCGCGAGTGCAGTGGCCCACCGTCGCGATTCTGATGAAACAGACGTACGTTGCTCAAATCGAGCACACGGCCAAGCGCGTTGAAAACGTCGCCGACCACCGTGCTCGATCCGATGGGGACCCGGTCGGTTCCGCTCAAATCGTAGTCCCCAACCCCGCGCCGCATCAGACCGCTATGCCACACGATACTCAGCGCCTCATTGACGGTGCCGTCGAGGTCGCCAGTGAGTAGAGTCGTGGTGATGGCTGGTTGGTAGCGCAGCGTGGTGAGGGCAGGGGGCGAGCTGGTATCCCCGTCGAGTACACCGATGACTTGTTCGATGGCTTGCACGTAGGCGTGTTCGTTGTTGGCCGCGGCTGCATCTCGGAGCCCTATGAGGGCGTCGCGATCGCCCCGACGCTGCATGGCCTGAAGGCGACGTACGGCGACCGTGTCCCGTAGGCGTGGCTCCTGCGAATCAGCGTAAATCTTTACGAGGTTGTCACCGGCCTCGTAGGAGCCGGCGGTAAGCTCGGTGAGCAGCGCCTCCTCTGCGGGTGAGGTTGCTTGCGGAGCCCAAGCCACGTGGGGAGGCGGTTGTGATGGCGGGCCGGGTATTTCACTTGGTGGTGCAGGGCCTGCGGACGATGGGCGTTGTTGGGCGGCCGGGGTATCTTTCGCGGTCTGGTGGAGCTGGAGTCGTCCCAAGAGCGCTTGCCCAGAAGAGGGCAAGGGCTCGGTGCACGGAGGCTGGGAGGAGGGCGGAGGCGGGGCTGATTCAGGTGCGGCCACCGAGGCGGCCGGCGGGAGGGAATCGTTCGGCGGCAGTGAGTCGGGAGGGGACGCACTCTGTGGTGGTGGGCGAGAGCCCCAGGCGAGGCTCCGCAACCCTCGTGAGGCGGCTCTCTTGGTCGCGACAGGCGGTGGCGGCACCGAATCGCCCCATGCCAGACCGCGCAGAGAGAGGCCATCGGCGTCGTCTGGCGGTCTGCGATTCTGTGGTCTTGGCGGAATGGAGTCGGGCGGGATGGAGGAGGCGCCGGGGCTCGATACCGCGGCGTCGACGGAGTCGGTGTCTGTGAACCAGGCCTTCCAGCGAGCGGCTCGGCGCTGCGCGGTGTCCTTGCCGGTGGGGCCCGCCGCCGCTTCAGCGATTATCGCATAGGCTCGACCAATGGCGTCAGCACCGCGCGGATGATCGCAGAGTTGTTCGACGATGGCGACCGCTAAGCGGGCCGATTGAGGGGCGAGTTCGATGGCGCGTAGGGCTGCGGTCAAGGCTGCGTCTTGTTGCGAATCGCGGATCGCGATGCGGGCCACCCATGTGAGTAACTCGGCGCGCGTCGATACATCGCTCGAGGCGAGATCCTGCTCGGTTCGAGCAACTGCCATCTCTAAGGCACGATCGATCCCCAGTCGATCAATGAGGTCGGACAAATACGTGAAGGCCCCATATTTTTGGTGAGGGCAAGCCCGAAAAAACGCGCTCTCGGCTTCTTCGGCTTGTTTGGCCAAGTCCCAACGAAGAGCGCCGAGTTGGCGCCAGGCGAAACTTACCGTGGCGGCGTTCTGACGCTCCGCGATAAGGGCTTCGATGTGCGCGAGAGCCAAAAGTCCGTCGCCCGAGTTGGCCGAGTCAGATGACTTCTGTTGTGTCCGCAGTTGTGCGAGTAAGAGAGCGACCGCATCGTCATCGATGTTGAATAGCGCGGCGTGCAGAAGATGTTCGGCGGCGGCTTGCCAGTTGTTGCTTCGGCTGAGGTGAGTCGCGACGCTGAGCCGCAACTCGGCGGCCCGGTGGGCCGGAAGGCTCGCATCGCAGGCGCTTCCACACAGCAATGCAATGCGTAGGGCATCGTCTCCCGCGGCCTGGGCAACCGAGTGGAGGGTAGGCCACAGCATCTCTTCTGTGGCGCCCACCACCTCCATCAATCGCCGTGCCGCTTCGGCCGCTTGGCCGGGGGATTGGTCCAACAGCAGCTCCAAGGCACGGCGTAGCTCGTCCGCGAGCGTTGCGAGCGATATGGGGGCCTCGCAGGCCGCCTCCAGCGCCCCGCTCACTGCATTGGGGGAGGCGGTGGCGAGCGCCGCGGTGAGCAGACCTCGAAGAGCCAGTTCACTTCCCGGGGCGAGCGCGAGCCAGCGGCGGGCGTAGGCAAGGGCTAGCACGTGTGCGCCTTCGGAGCTGAAGTGGGACGCGGCTACGCGGTAGTTGTCTGCGGACGCCGGAACGAGTCCAATGGCGCGTTCGATGAGTGCGCCAGGAAAACCTGCACCGTCGGAAGCCATCGCGAGGATGATGGCGTGAGGGTGGGCGAGGTGCGGGGCTTCGTCGCAGGCCTGTCGCGCCGACTGTAGCGCACGTCGATGGTTACCGGCTGCCCAGAAGGCCTCGGCCGCGAGGCAGCTGACGACGGCGCGCCACGGGCCGGCGAGTGATTCGGCGACCGATTGAAACGCGGTGGCGCGGCCCATGGAGCTCTTGACGGCGGCGGCGGCGGACAACTTGACGAGCGCGCTACCGTCGCTTGTCCGCAGCGGGCGAAGGGCATCGTGCTCGAGTACGCTGCAGAGCAGTTCGAGTCGTGTCGGGTCACTTTCACCGATGCAATTGTCGAGGGCGGCCATGAGTGCGAGAGCGGGCGTGTGCCTATTAAGCGCGGTCTTGACTCGTTGGGCGGCGATCCGTCCAACCGTCTGCGCAGCGACGCCGTGCTGCCGCCAAACGACGTCGGCGGCCGCGAAGCGGCCTTGACTGCTGAGCAGGTTGGCGTAGTCCTGCGCGGCTCGCGCGTTCTTAGGGAGAACAGCGAACGCGCAGGTCAAAGCCTGTGTCGCTTGCGGACTGCCGGCTTTGCTACGGGCCGCAGCCTGCGCCAGTGCGTTGGATGCGTCGAGCGCGTCGACGACTTCGGGGGCCCAGGCAGAGATCGAGGCTAACTGCACGAGCGTGGCCGGCTCGCTAGGCTCGAGATTTGCTGCCTCGCGTAGGGCGGTGATGGCAGCTTCGGCATCGCCCGCGGCGGTGTAGGCGCTGGCGGCGGCGCGCAGCGCGGCGGCCACGACGGGTTCGTCGAGTACGTCACCGCTGCGAAGGAGATCGCCGGCTTCCTGGTGGCGTCCCAAGATTCGCAATCGCCGGGCCAGTTCGCGTTGTAGCCGTGGGTCGAACTCGAGGGTGAGTGCTCGTCGCCAGAGTCGAATGCCCCGGTCGAGATCGAGATGGCCATCGATCAGAGCGCGGCCGAGTTCGAGCGCCCGAGCTCGCTCGGTACGGTGATCGGCACGGCGGCGACTCGATGAGAGCGCAACGGCCAAGCGCGCGCGGGGTGCATTGCTTGGCCGCGACTCTGCAATGGCTTCGTACGCTGGGTCCGAATGAGCGGCCAACACCGCGCTCGCGAGACCGTCGAGCCCGTGAGATTGCTGACCATCTACCTCGGGCGACGCGTTGGTGGACGGCATGACTCTTGATACCCTTTTTACCGCAGAACCAGCGCAAAAGGCAGCGTTGTGAGGATGGTCTCGTTCTCGAGGAGCGGCGCGACGCTTGCCAAGAAGGCCGCTGTTTCGTGCTTGAGGATCGGTACGTGCCTCGCGACGGACGCCGGGCTGCGCGTTTGATCGCCGCGCGAAAGGACGTCGAGCAAGCTCGCCGGCTGGTCGACGATTTCTACCGGCACCTCCTGTCCGGCGTGCGCCAACTCTCGGGCTTTGGCGATCGCGTCATCGAGGCCACCGATGGCGTCGACGAGGCCGGCTTCGGTCGCAGCGATGCCGCCCATGAGTCGTCCCTCGGCTGCTGGAGCGATGGCTTCCACGCTCATCCTCCGTCCTTCCGCGATCCGAGAGAGGAAGAGATCGTAAGTGCTCTCGATGCTCTCCTTCATTTTGGCTCGGGTGGCGTCGTCCCAGGGCATGAGCGCCGAGGCGTGCAGCGCGCGAGCGCCGCCGTCTCCAGCCGGCGAGATGGTCTCGACATGGATGCCCAGACGCTCGAGGCTCTTGACGAAGGTGAACTTTCCGGCGACGACGCCGATCGAACCAATGATGCTGCTCCGTTCGGCGAAGATGTGGTGGCCGGCTGCGGCGAGGTAGTAGCCCCCGCTAGCCGCCATGGCCCCGACCGAGATGACCACGGGCTTGACCTTGCGTAGGTCCATGAGGCTTCGCCACAACAGATCTGACGCGAGCGCTGAGCCACCCGGCGAGTCGATACGAAGCACGACCGCTTGGGCGTTCGCATCGCGCGCGAGTTCCCGCAGTTTGCGGCTGAGGCTATGCTCGTCGATGCCGCTCTGTGCGCCGAGCAAGGAACGCGACGACCGCATCGTGATGGCGCCAACCGCGCGGACCACGGCGATGTGCGGACCATTGATGGCTTGGGCACCGCTGAGCCTGCGAAGCACGTCGTCGATATGAGGGCTGCTCGGTGGAGCGCCGCCGAAATACGTGAAGTATCCTTCAGCTTGACTATGTTGAAGCAGCGCCGAGCGGGCGTCGGCGAAATAACCGACGCGGTCGATCAGGCCGAGTGCCTTGGCTTTGTCGGCGGTGTGTGGACCGTCCTCGAGGCCAAGCGCGGCGGCGTCTTTGCCCCGTCGCTTTTCGATGCCCGTGAGCCACGCGTGTCGAAGCGCACGAAGTGTTTGCGCGAGTGAAGAGCGTGCTTCGGGACTCGCTTCGTCGCGGGTGAAGGGTTCGCTCGCGCCTTTGAACCGACCCACTTGCAGAAAGTCGACACCGACGGACAAATTGTCGAGTAGTTGCCGACCGAACATCAGTTGGGCGGCGATCCCGACGCTGCTGACGGTTCCGCTGGGGCTCAACCAAAGCTCGTCGCAACCTTCGGAAGCGAGCCACAGCGTACGGTTGTCGTAGGCGTTACCGTGACAAACGATTCGAGGTCGCGATGGTGCGGATGCGATGGCACGAAGTTGCCGGCCAATCTCCTCGGCCCGGGCGAGGGAGGTGCTCGCGGTGCCAAGTCGTACCAAGACCCCCCGCACGCGCGAGTTGTGCTTCAACGTGTCGAGGCTCAGCAGCAAATGGCTGAAGCTCGTGGGGCTGACCTCGCTGAGCAACCCCGAGTTGGTACGCTCGGGTACGCCGTTTCGTAGATCGAGCAGCGCGACGTGCGGCTGCACCGCACTGACTTCATGCGCATCGGCTGAGCCTTCCAGCGTGGAACTCGGGCGGCCACGGCAGCCAGCGATTGTGAGCAGCATGACGAGCACGGCGGCCCGTCCCAGGGTTCTAGGGTGGACGAGGGGCCACGATTCGGCGCCGGCTGCGAAGGGGGAGGGTAGAGGCACTATTGAAACTCCGGCAAGTCACTCAGATCGACGTCGCCCGCAGGCTTGCTCGTCGCCGCTGGTGGCGGTGGCTCAGGCTCGTCGGTCGCGGGGGGGAGGTCCCGTGTGTCCGGTGGTGTTGCGCTGTTGGGTGGCGCCGCGGGTGGTGTGGCGGGGTCTGTGTTGGTCGTCGTCGGCGCGGTGCTTGGCTTCTCCTTCGAGGCTTCGTCGAGCCGTGCTTGCGCGCGGCGGCCGTGCGCGCTGCTACCGCTGTTCTGAACGACTCGCCGGTACAGGGCGAGAGCTTCGCCACGCGCGCCGCGGGCCCACTGGATGTCCGCCAGGGCCATGAGAGCAGGCAGGTATCCGGGGTTTTGCTTCAATAGAGAACGGTAGCGACTGGCCGCGGCCGCGGAATCGCCGCGCGAATGCGCGATCTGCGCCAGCCCCGTGAGGGCTTCGCTGTTGCCGGGGTTCTCTTCGAGCGCTGCGCGGTACAAGGTCTCGGCTCGCCCTATATTACCTTGCGCCCGCGCCTGGCTGGCTTGGCGCAAGGCTTCGCGGAAGTCGGTCGGGACCGCGAGTGGATCTGCTGAGCCGGCCGGTGTTACCGCCGCCAAGGGATCGTCGTCGGGCGGGGCTTCTCTTGCGGAGTCTACATATTTCGTGAGCGCCCGAAGCAAGGCGTGCTTGGGATGGGAGCTCTTGAACGCGGCGAGTTCGCGCTTGGCCGCTTCCTTGTCTCCGATGCGGGCAAGGGCGTACACCAGCAGTGCCTGCGCTCGGCCCATGTTCTGTTCGCTCCGCGCGGCTTCTCGCAATCGTGCGGTGACGCTCTGCGGATCGAAGCGCTCTGCCGCGAGATCGAGCGAAGCCAAACAGCGTCCTGCGTCGGCGCCCTCGTTTTTGAGCGTGGCGGTATGCTGACGTGCATTGGCGGCGTCGCCGCGCAATCGGAACTGATCGATGCGCAATACGATCTGGGCCGACTTGCGGGCGCTGTCTGGAGTCGACTGCGGCCCCAGTCCTTTCATTGCAGCATCGACCTTGCTGAGGCGTTGGCTTAGTTGACTACTGAGCAGATCACGGGCGGCGTTCGCCTTTTTGGGAAGCAGCCGCAGGTGGAGCCACGTTTCGTCGGCGCGAATGACGGCGACCTGCGCCAGGCCGATGGCGATTCGAGGATCCGAGGTGATAGCGCTCGCCTTGACGTAGTGTTCTTGCGCCCCGTCCAGGTCGCCGTTCAAGAGACGCTTGTTCGCTTCCGTCAAGAGCGTGTCGATTCGAGGGTCGCTGGCGATGACGGGCTTGTTGGCGTTATCCGGGGTTGCCGAGCCGGGCTGCCGTTTGAGCCATATGAATCCAGCGACAATGAGCGATCCCAGCACGATGATACTCACTACCCAACGGCCGAAGCCCGGGCGGTGTGTCGTCGGGGCGACGGTCGTGAAGCGTGGTCCCGTATAGGAACGTCGCAGCAGACTCGGGCGCACGACACTTGGAGAGGGAGTCAGAACTGGTATGGAGGAAATCTCAGGATCCTCGACCGTGTAGAGCGTCTCGGCCGCGTCGAGGGTCTCTTCGTCGAGGTCGTCGACATCGCCAAGGTCGTCGACATCGTCGAGGTCGTCGACGACCGATACGACCGCCGGCAAGGCGCCGCTCGGTGCAGGCGCTTCGCTGTCCCCGAAGTCGTCGTGAGAACTTGGAATATCGGCGTCATCGTCGTCGCTGGAGCGAAGCCTCGTGGGCTCTTCGTCGTCGAATGCGACCGCCGTGGGCTCGGAGTCTTCGAATTCTCGTTTGAGCGGTTTGCTCGAGCGTCGAGCGATCTTGTCGGTCCCCAATTCGGACAACGCTTTCACGCCGACCGGCGTACCGGCGAGGGGGGTAGGGTCTCGACTTAGTCGCTCGTCGTCGGGTTGGTGCATCGGCGTCGGATCATCATCGCCGACGGGAGGAGGTGGCACCGAGTCGGGGAGCGGCGGCGGGGGCGTTGATGTGTAACGTCCTCGCCCTCGGCCCTTAGCGCCGCGAGGCGGCTCAGGTGAGTGCTCGCTCGGCGGCCTGAGCGTCTTTCCACTGCGCGCTGGCAGGGCCACACCGCCCGTCTTGCCGCCGGAGCCCATCCCAGGTTGGGTGGACAACTCATGGCGGGTGCTTCGGTCGAAGAAACTCTCGAGTTCTGCGATGTCGCCGAGCCGTCGCTCCGGCTTTCCTTTGGGCGCCAGCACATCGTCGGGTTCGATCTCTCCCCCAATGATCGCCGACTGCAATTCGCGCATGGCATCGTAGACCAGCTCCTCGCCGTCTGGGCGCCGCACGACCCAGTGGGTCACCCCACTATCTTGCGATTGTTGGACGCGGAATTGATGGCCGCACGACGAACATTTGACGGTCGTGCCCCGTTCCGAGACGAGCGCGTCTTCGAATTCGTAGCGTGTGTCGCAGCGTTCGCAGGTGACTTCCATAACGGGAGGTTTAACCGATTTAGCACACATCTACCTACAGCGTGCGCAACCTTGACAAAACGCTACCACGGATTGGCCAAAGATGACGCCCAGTGTATGGACGCGGCCATGCTTGATCTGCGGCATGTGGTGGAAAACCTTGAGGACGTGCGAAATCAGCTCGGGCGCCGTTCAGCGGCGCATGCCGCACTACTCGACCCGATCGCCGAGCTGGCCGGCCGCCGCCTTGAGGTGATTCGCACGAGTGAGGCGAAAGCCGCGGAGCGCAACGCGGCGAGCAAGGCGATGGCGACGGTGGCGGACAAGAGCTCCGCGGAGTTTGCCGATCGGCGAACGCAGCTCAAACAACTGAGCGCAGAGGTGAAGGATCTGGAGCGGTCGTTGTCGGAACTCCAATCCGAAATCGACAGCTTGCTCGCGGGCATTCCGAACTTGCCCCACTTGGAGATCCCAGATGGCAAGGGCGAGGATGACAACGAGGTCGTTCACGTTTGGGGAGACAAGCCGCAGCAAGACTTCGAACCGAAAATGCACGACGATCTTGGGACCGCGCTAGGCGTGCTCGACTTCGAACGTGCAGCCAAGCTGTCTGGTCCTCGTTTTGCGGTTCTGTATGGTGCTGGGGCTCGTCTCGAGCGCGCGTTGAGCCAGTTCATGCTCGATCTGCACACGACCGAGCACGGTTACACCGAGGTGCTGCCGCCGTTCTTGATCAAGGACAGCGCCCTGTTCGGCACTGGACAGTTGCCGAAGTTCGAAGAGGATCTGTTCAAGACCCACAAGGGCGATCCCGACAAGAGCTACGATCTGTATTTGAGTCCGACTGCCGAAGTGATGCTGACCAATCTGCACGCGAACGAAATCCTCGAGGCGGCAGACTTGCCCCGGACGTACACGGCGCACACTCCGTGTTTTCGTAGTGAAGCGGGGAGCTACGGCAAAGACGTGCGGGGCATGATCCGCCAGCATCAATTCAACAAGGTCGAGCTGGTTCGCTTTTGCCGACCTGACGAATCAGCGGAGCAGCTCGAACGGCTCACGCGGCATGCCGAGAAGGTGCTCGAGGGATTGGGCCTGCATTATCGGCGCGTTCTTCTGTGCGCTGGCGACATCGGATTTGCGGCTACCAAGACCTACGATTTGGAGGTGTGGATGCCGGGGCAGGACAAATACCGCGAGATCTCCAGCTGCTCGAATTGCGGGGACTTTCAAGCTCGGCGGGCGAAGATCCGGTACCGGCCTGAGCCGAAAGCCAAACCGCGCTTCGTCCACACGCTGAACGGGTCGGGACTCGCCGTGGGCCGAACGGTCATTGCGATCTTGGAGCAGTACCAGCAGGCGGATGGGACGGTCGTGGTGCCCGAGGCGCTGCGCGATCTCATGCGCTGCGATCGCATCAGCTCACATCAGTGACCACTTAGCGAAGCGCTGGCGGAGCGTGGACGCGAATTGTTGGCCCCGTCCGCAGGGGCATGGAACATCTTCGATTAGCGAAGTAGGCTACGCGCGGTAATGGGACGGCGTGTGGCAGTCGACGCTCCTTTTGAAATGGCCCAGCCAGCACGCGCGTTCGAGCTAAGCTCACTTGCAGACGACGAACCGGTCGTTAGCCTTCACGTCAGTGAGCTAGACTGTGACGGCAGCTTCGAGCAGGGCCCGTGGTGCGTGGATCATGGCAACGCCATCGTGTGCATGAGCACGACGGAGCTGCGATTCGCCTTCGCGGATGGAGAAGTTTCGAAGACCGCCAAGGTCTGGCGCGATGGTCGTGCCTTGTGGCAGCGTATCGACGCGGTGCAGGAGCTGACCCGTCGACCTCCGCCGAAGCGTTTTCAGGGCGCGCGCCCGCGTGCACTTCCGAAGCCGCCTCCGGTGCGGGTGGTGAAGGTGGAGCGTCCGCCGCCCACCCGTTTCCCGACCGAGGGGTGTTTTGATGGGCCAGAGGTTCCGGAGCAAAGCGGTGTTCGTCGGATCCGTGATCGCCGCGATGCAGCAGCGCACGAACAGGCGGAGCGTGCTCCCGAAGTGGTGGCGGAGGAGACGGCCGTCGGCTCTCGGCCATTCAAATGGCGACGCATAGGAGCCCTTCTCGCTGCGGCGACCGTGCTCAGCATCATGATCGCCTTGCTTTATCCGGTCTGGCTAGGGACGCCGGGGAAGTTGAAGAGGGTAGCTGTCGATGTCGGCGAGCGCTGCCTCTTCGTGGCGGAGCAAGCGAAGATCAAGGCTCGCGAGCAGCGAAGTCGACGGCGCGCTCACCGCTGATAGGCCGAGCGCATCGGAAGCGCCCAACGGCGGCGGAAAGAGGCTTTCGCTACGCTCAACAACCGTCTACCACTTTGGCAGGCCTTGTATTAGGGTCCTGCCGCTCTCCTAAGGGAGCGCAATCCGGCGTCGTCCAAAGGCAGGACTGAGGACTTTGAATCCTCCAATCGTGGTTCGAATCCACGCGCCGGAACCGACTGACATGACTCGGCTTTGTGCCACCTGAGGACTTTGGGCCCATTGCTCGTGTCCCTATTGTGTCCCCTTTCAGGGGCGTTTAGTCCCGATGAAGGGAATGCCGCGGTGCGCACCGAAGCCGGCGACTACCGCGTCGGCATGTGGGGCTGACGCGGTCAGTCGGAGATCGTGAAGGACTCGCCGGCGTTGCAGCCGGCGAAGCTGGCCAAGGTCAAACCGGTGTGCGCCTCTGCGGCGGCCACCAGGCCGGACGTGTCGCAGCCGCCGGTACTGCTGGGCCATTGATAGCCGCAGACCGCGAGCGCATCGGTGTCGGTGAGGACCTCGACCTCGACGCCCTCGGGGGCGTGCACACAACTGTGCTCGTGGTAGCCGGTGACGATGACCTTCTGCAGGCAGGCGCCGTCGGCCACCGTCACTTTCCAACGCACCTGTTCGTAGGACGACAGCACCAAAACGGCGGGCGTCTTGCGATCGAGGTGCACCTCCACGGGGCTCGCGCCACCCTGGTACACGCCTACGAGGTGCAGCTCGGGAGCAGTGCGATCCATCGCGACGTGGGACGAGAAGGGGCCATATCCACTGGTGCACACCTCCGTGAAGTTGATGTCGGGTGGCGTGGCGTCGAGGTCGCATGTCTGCGGCACCTCAGCTTGCTGATCGGCGTTGCCGTCGCAGTCCTCGTCCTCGCCGTTTGGTGGCAGCGCCTCCACGTGGCGCACCTCGTCGCCGCAGAAGTCGCGGTGCAGGACGTGGGCGTGACCGTCGGGGGCGACGGCCACCGCGGGGTGGTATCCGCTGTTTCCACTGCGATCGGCAACCATCGTGCGCCACACACCGTCGATGCGCGCCGAGAGGCTGAGCACCTGAGGTTTGCCGTAGCCGTAGGTGACGATCGGGTTGTCGTCGTTGTCGAGCGCGATGGTGGGTCCGCCGTTGAAGTACTCGGTGACGTAGTCGACGTCGGCTTGCACCACCTCGGTGTTCCACGTGCTGCCGCTTCGGCGCGTGTAGAGCACGCGGTCGCCGTTGCTGGTGTAGTTCGCGGCGACGATGTGGCTGTCGCCGTTGGCGTCGACGACCATGTGAGGGTTGCGACCGCCGCCGCCGGGCACGTCTTCTGCGAGCCACCCGCCGCCGTCGTTGGTGGCGTAGCGCATGCCGATTTGACCGTCGTAGGCGATGTGCAACGTGCCCTGCGGGTCGACCCCGAGGGTGCACGACCCGACCTGGCCGGGCTGCACGCTCGACACGGTCCACATGCCGTCGGTGGCGCGCACGGCGTAGTAGAGCGAATCGTAGGAAATGCGGTAACAGACGTGAACGCGTCCGTCGAACGTGAGCGCGATGCCGGTGCTGTCGGCGCTGGTGTTGCCGGTGCCGTCTACGGTCTCGACGACCCAGCTGCCGCTGGCGTTGGTGGCGTACTGCGTCTCTCGCTGTTGCCCGGTGGAGGTGCCGAAGACGACGTGCAGCGCGCCGTTGTCGTCGAACACGGCGGAGGGGGCGCGGCTCTGCGTCGGGACGACTTGCTCCACCGTCCAGGTGTCGCCATCGCGCAGGTGGTAGAGCAGGCTGCCCGAAGGCTGGAAGCCGTGCACGCGGCCGTCACCGCCGACGAGGACCTCCATGCCGCTGTGGGATCCGTAGGACGGACCGATGGTCGTGCCGCGCGCGCCGTCGAGGGCGTCGGGGTTTACGCCGCCAGCGTCGTCGTTGCAGTCCTCGCCCCCGCAGGCGTCGTCGTCGTAGCCGTCGCCGTCCGCGTCGACACACATGCCCGCACCGCCGCTACCGCCGCCCGACCCGCTGCTCGTGGCGCTGTCGGAGGTGGACGAGGTGCTGCTTGAGCCGCCCGTTTCCGCATCCTCTCCGCAGGCGAAGGCGATGAGCACGAGGGGTACGACAGTCCAAGCGAGACGCATGGACCCACTGTACCTTGACTATCGTCCCGATGAAGGCCCTTTATGGCTTTCATCGAGAGTTAACATAATGTCTCCTATGCGAGGTGGTTGGGGTGGGAGCAGGTAGACAGCGCAACCCACGCGGGCAATGAGAAGGGCTCATCCGAGTGCGATGCCCAAGGGTGTCTGGTGTGAGTCGCCAACGTTCGAGTCTTCGCTCGCCCGACGGACCGCGCTGCAGGTGCTACCTGAAGAGGCAACTCGCCAGATTCGAGTCCTCGCGCCAGGCTCGTCGGGCCCACCTTTTCCTACTGCGCCGTCGACGACGCTAGCCTTCACTTCGGCTCGCTCGGCGGCCACGCGATGCCTTCTTGGCGGGCAAGCTCAGCCGCAACAGCTGGGTCTTCCGTCGAATGGTTGCCGACGATGAGGTACACGCCGCCGGCGGTGTCGTAGGCGATGCGCACGCCGCAGTTGGGACAGCTGTCGCCGTAGCTCTTCACGAGCCCGAGCCAGCGGCTTTCGACAACGAGCGACGCGTTGCAGTTGGGACATGATTTGCGGTTGAGCATTGTGGAGTGGGACACCAGCAGGCCGCATAGCGTCGCGGAGTGGGACATTAGCAGGCCGCGAAGCCATGTGCCCGAGGAGTATAGTCCCGATGAAGGCCCTTTATGGCTCTATCGAGAGTTAACATAATGTCTCTTATGCGCAATTGTTGGGGTAGGAGCAGGTAGACAGCGAGGCGCTACCACTCCTCGACGACAACGCGCTCTGAGAGGGATGCGCACGCGTCATCTCCACTCGCACTCGGAACGCAGGTCTCAACCGTGTAGCGGTTGATCTCTTCCTCGGAGTTGCAGCGCAAACCGCCGGAGCTCGACTCGGACCTGTGGCTGAACACGTGGATCTCGCAGCCGGTTCCGGCTGGCACGACGAAGCTGATGGCTCGCTCCGAGACGGTATAGCTGCCTCCGAACCCCTCGTTCTCACTCGTGGACCAACCTTCCTCCACCCTCGTCGGCGTGCAGCTGCTGGCCGCGTCCTCAAAACAGGGATCATTCGCGTCGGTGAACAGCGTAGGGCAGCGAGAAAACACCAGCCCCGATTCATCCTGGAATTCGTCAGCGCGTTCCGTCACCGTGAGATCCGCGCACGCCAAGAGCAACGCCATCCCCCACACCGCGACGACGCTCCAAGCGATGCGCTTCTTCACCGTCGTTCTGAGCACCGCATTTGCCATCCGGGTAAGGATAGCAGATGAACGACTGCGCCCCTCGCGAAGACGGCATCGCGTGAGCATAGTCCCGATGAAGGCCCTTTATGGCTTTCATCGAGAGTGAACATCATGTCTCTTATGCGCAATGGTTGGGGTAGGAGCAGGTAGACAGCGCGTTATGGCGGTTTCTTGGATCTCTTCAGCGCAGAACGGACACGGTTTCATGGACGAGATCCCCCTCTTCGTCACAGCGTTACCATGACCTAGTCTCCGCGCAAGAGAGACATGATGTCTCTTTTGCGCATGTGAAGCTGGGCAGCTGGTAAACAGATGTCGGTTTGAATGTAGGTTAGCCGTCAAGGAGGAAACAGCGAAGCCAGCCTCAGTCCTCTTCCGGATCCAACGCGCGCTTCATCGCCGTCATCTTGGCGATGAACGCCGTGATCCCAGAGGCGAAGTTGCGCAACAGCTGCATCGCCATGTCGGTGTTGTCCTCCAACACGTCGAAGGTCGACGAGCGCTTGAGGACCAGGGCGTCCACCTCCTCCTTGGCGTAGGCAGAGTACCAGCGCGGCTCCCACGCGAGGGCATCGAGGTCGCCGACCACGTAGCCGGCACCGAACGCGAAGTTGTTGGCTTCTTCGGGGCGGCACTCGACGACGCCGTTCAGCACCATGATCGAGTAGTCGGCGGGCTCGTCGGTCTTCCAGAGCTGCTCGCCTTTGGCGTAGTGGACCTGCTCTGCCTCGAGGGCGATGTCGGCCAGGGCCTCGATGCGCGCGTCGCCGAAGTTGGTGGTGCGTCGCAGGAAGAACATCCGCTCGACCAGGCTGAGCTTCTGGTCCGCCTTGATGGCCTTGAGCTTGCGGGAGGCCGCGATCGCCGCGCTGCCTCCCATCTGCCGCTGCATGTCACGCAAGGTCAGCGCGAGCGCTGACAACACGCCGAGCAACACCGAGAAGCTGTCCTCGAAGACGTCCTGCATGTCGTCGCGATCCATCTCCAGAGCGAGCACATCCTCCAATGCGACGGTGTGGGCGCCTTCGGGATCTCGCGTGAGCGCGGCGAGGCCGCCGATGGCAGAGCGTGGGCCGAACTCCTTCGTCGCGATGCCGCCCTTGTACATCTGCACGCTACCTTCGACGATGAGGTAGAAGCGAAGGACCGGGACGCCGGGCTTGAGCATGACGCTGCCCTTTTTGAAGTAGCGCTCCTTGCAGATCGATGCGAGCAGCGCGAGGGAGCTCGGCTCGAGGCCGGTGAAGGCGGGGAATGTCTTCAACATCAGCGCGCGCTTGACGGGGCTGATCGCGTCGGCGTCGTCCTGTTGGAAGATGCGTTCGCTAACCTGCATGACTCACCACCGGGTTCAGGTCCAAGAGGTCGATGGCGCTCTCCGCCACATCGCCGAACACGTCGCTCGTCTCATCGCGTGCGCGGTAGATCTCGCTACGGAGGTCGCTCCAGCCGAGCTCCGCGACGTGGTAACCGGCGATGCTGCGCAAGGCGTCGCTGGGGTCCCTCAGCATCTTCTGCAGCATCTTCGCGTAGGCCTTGTCGAGCTCGACGCGGCCTCCCTCGTCGAGCTTGTCCTCGCGCAGCAGCAGGATCAGCCGGTCGAGGTGTTCGCGGTCTTCGGGATCATGAAACGCCTCCGCCGCGGCACGCAGCCGCGCCTGGTCGGAGACATCGTCGACGATCGCGAGGATCCCGTCGCGCAGAGCAGGGGGCACCACGTGGCTGACGAGCTCTCGGCTGGATGCCTGTGTCTTCTTGTCCTGGCTGCGGAGGCCGTCGTAGATGATGCGGAACTCCTGGGTGGGCTCGATGATGTGCATCAGCCTGAACAGCCGCTGAACCGCCAGCTCTTCGCTGTCCCGGAGGAGCGACACGAGGAGGTCGCCAGCAGTCGAGCGAGCGTCCCTCGCCTCGTCGGCGTCCAGGGTTTCGCCGGGCTTGCCGCACACGCGCTCGATGACGAGGCGCCAGTGCAACGCCGTGATGGCGCGACGCAAGGTGTTGCGCGCGACGTCGAGCAGTTGCTCCCGGTCGATGGCGCCATCGGGGTTGTGCGCGCGCTGTCGCCCCAAGCCCCGGAGGATCTTGAACAGGACCCGCTCGTCCGTTTCGCGCGGGAGCGCCGCGAGCAACACCTGCGAGGCATCCTCTCCAGCAAATCGGCTGATCGTTCGCGGCAGATGGCGGCGCACCACACCTGGCAGCGACTTGTCGGCAAGCTGCTCCTCGAGAAAGCGCAGGGCCGGCTCGCCGATCGCGATGAACGCTTGGCGCGCCGCGTCGCGGGCCTCGCGATCCGTGAGCAGTCCGAGAAGCGTCTGCAGGTACTTCGGATGCGGCGACTTGATGATGGATTGGGACACGGCGTCGCCAAGCCCGGGCTCGACGGTGGTCGCGAGCTCCACACCAACCCATGCGAAGCGGTCGGGGGGCAGGTAGCGCAGCGCACGGGCGAGCTCCAATCGCGTGAAGCTGCTCCCGCCCATCATCTCCCGCAGCTCCTCGGAGGCCTCGTCGTCATCGATGAGCCCGGCCCCAACCATGCCTGCGAGGGCAGTGCAGCGGACGCCGGGGTCCTCGTCCGCCATCGCCTGGCGCAGCACTTCTCCATCGGCCTTCATCGACGTTACGACCCGCAGCGCGGCGGCGCGGATCGCCGGGTCGTCGTGCTTCAACAGGCGGCCGGTCAAGCGGCGGACGTCAGCCCGTTCGCTCCGCGCGAACATCTCGAAGGCGCGCAGCACCACCTCCTTCGAGGGGTGGTAGAGAATCAGCGCCGGCACGAGGTTGGTCTTGCCGTACCCCTCGAACATCGACAGCGCTGCGATGACCTCGACATCCTGTTCGGAGCTGAGCGCCGACACCAGCGCCTCGAAGGACGCCAGATCGAGATCGGGCACGTCGAGCTCCGTGTCGATGGCTCCATCGCGCAGCTGAGTGCGGAACAGCTCCAGGTACAGAGGCTGGAGCCCCAACAGGCTGAACACCCACGCGACCGACAGCACGACGAGGGCGATGGCGATGTGCTTCGACTCCGCGTGCAGCGCCGCTGCTCCCAGGATGATCACCGACGCCAGTGCTTGGCCGCCGCGCTGGCCCATCGCCGCGGCGAAGCCCTTGAAGCGCTCACGCACGTGTTTCGGGAGCGGCAAGAAGAGGATCTCGCTGCTGATACGGTGGACGGAGTGGCGCATCGCCCCGTCGGCGCCCTTGAGCAACAGCGCCGGCACCAGTCCCAGGGCGACGATGAATCCCACCGATCCGATCAGCAGCAAACCTGGGAGAATCAACAACGCGCGGTTTACGCCGACGGTGCGCATCAACCAAGGCGCCACGAAGAGCTGCACGATCAGCGAGATCCCGTTCACGACGGCGTAGTACTTGGCGAAGAACGAGCCCAGATCCCAGATCTCACCCGTCGCCGCCAGCACCGATGCCTTGTGGGCGACGACCTGCACTTTGAAGATGTAATCAACACCCGTGACCAGCACCGCGGCGATGAGAATCGCGACGAACAGGCGCTGGAGGTAGGCGTCGTTTCGCATCAGCTGCAGTGCCGACTTGCCGTGGCTTGCCTTTGGCCTGGAGGCGCGTCGTGGCTCGCTGTCCTGTGGGCGCCGCGGGAGCCCAAGGGGCACCAGCGCCGCGCACACGAAGAAGAAACCCGAAACCAACACCAGCGGTCGTGGGCTGCCGAGCCACACGAGGATCGTGGCTGCCAGGCCGGATCCCAACGTGGCCCCGAGCAGGCCGGCGGCACCGATGATGCCGAAGACGCGTTTGGCTTGGACCACGTCGAACACGTCGCCCAGGAGCAACCAGAATTGCACGACCACCACCGTCGCCAGCGTGCCGGTCCAGACGTAGAGCGCGCCCAACGTGAGGGCAGATGGCGCATCGAGAAGTTGGTAGAACGCCGCCGTGATGATCCCGCCGCCGAGCAGGCAGAGGCTGAGCAGCTTGCGGCGAGAGAAGCGCGCCGTCGCCAGCGCGTTCACCTTCGAGACGATGAGCGCCAACGCCGCGATGGCGAGGTAAGCGAACGGAAGCTGCTCTGGCGGGAGCTTCTCGAGGAACAACGCATCGCGCGTCGTCTCCAGCATCGAGTGCGCCACGAGCATGGCCACCAGCGTCCCAAACGCGACTGCCGTCGGGCGCTTGTCCTCGGGCCGGAGCCCCAACAGTCTAACGACCACGGGCTGAGTCTAGCAACAATCCCAGGAGATTCGTCCCCATGAAGGCCCTATTTGGCCTCTTCGAGAGTGAACATGATGTCTCTTATGCGCAATGGTTGGGGTGGGAGCCGGTTGGCGGCACTAAAACCCAAAGGGCTTTCCTGCGACAACCGGCTCGACCGTCACTTTACCCATCTCTTTGGCGTAGATTTTTACGCGGTGCGGTGATTCGCTTTTCGGTGGTAGCAGCTGCCAGATCGTATCTCCCACGAACATCCGCGCCTGGTCCCCACGTGCCACCGTCGTTCACGATGGTAAGTCGTACGGTAAGGCGAGGGGCTCGCTCACCATCACCAAAGACGCCCAGGAAGGCGGCGTCATCGAGGGCTCCTACGAAGTCACATTCAACTCCGGCAATACGCCCGCCAAGTTCGTGGGCAGCTTCAACGCTTGCCACGTTCCACCCATATTTGGGTTATAGGCGATAATATTGAGCATGACGCCCGTGTCCCGAGTTTGTAAAAATCCAACTACACTGCGGAAGCTTGCGTTACGCGGATGATCGGTCATCTTTTGTATGCGGGCTCGGATCGAATGGCAGCAACCCGGCGGTCATCAGGACGCGAGCGACCGGAAGCTCGACCAAGCGATCCTGCACTCCGATAATGGATTGAAGTTTGGCGAGATCGTGGCGGTGCTCGATGCGCTCTACACGACCAAACGCGAGATGGCGATGAAAGAGGGGAAGCGGAAAAAGCAGCCCGTGTTCAACATGACCTTCTCGGTTCGCTGAGAGCGTTTCGCTGGAAGACGAAGGAAGAAAAATATGTCAGGTGGCGGCCCTTCACTGAAAAAACACGATCCTCACGCCCACGCGATTCATGTGGCGAAACCGCGATTGATGCGGAGCGTTCCGCTTCGTTTCGTTTACAACCGCGTGGCAGGCCATGGCGGACGTGATCCAAACGCTTCGCTCAACCTCACGGCCTTCATCGACTTCTTGCTGGTGACGGTCATCTTCTTGTTGATGAGTTTCTCCTCTTCCGGCGAAATTGGTGTCGACAAGCACATCAAGTTGCCGAAGGCACAAAACGTCGAAGATGTGATCGAGGCTCCGATGGTGGCGGTGAATGGCAACCAGGTGCTCGTGGATGGCAACCCGGCTGGCTCGACCCGTGACATCGAAGAGGTCGGCCGTATGCAGAAGGTCGACAAACTCTTCGAGATGCTCAAGCGTAAGCGGGAGACGTGGAAGAGCTTCCACCCCGGCAAGGGCTTCCCGGGGGTGTGCATTTTGCAGGTTGATCGGGACGTCCCGGCGCTCGTCGTCAAGAGCGTCTTCCAGACCGCGGCCTTTGCTGGCTACCCCAACGTGAGCTTCATGGTGCAAAAGCGAGCTAAAGTCTCCGCGAAGTGACAAGCGCCGCTGTGATGCCTCGCAGTTTTCGGGGGGGAGTATAGTCCCGATGAAGGCCCGTGTGGCTCTTTCGAGAGTTAACATGCTGTCTCTTATGCGCAATGGTTGGGGTGGGAGCAGGTAGGCAGAGCCGGTAGGTGGCTCCGCGATTGCGTAGAAGTAGCGTTGTGTTAACTATCGGCAAAGCCACACGGGTCTTCATGCGGACGATACTCGACGCTTCAAACTCCGAGTTTGCGTACGCCGCCCGTAAACGTTAAGTGACTGAGATGGTCTTTCCTCGCGCCACGCTAGGGCACATCCCCATTGCGATCGGCTGCATGCTGTCGAGCGGATGCCCCGGCGAATCTCCCCCCGTCGCACCCGCCGCGCCCACCACCGCTCCGCGCGCCACCGCTCCGCCCGACGCGACGCATGCACCCGACACGCAAAGCCCAAGCGCCACCGCATCCGTCGCAGCGAGCAACATACCGCCGGGCAGCGGCGACTATTCGGCCGTGCTCGCATTGGCGACGAGATACAAGAACGCTGAACTTTCCTTCGCGCAGCTGCAGGAACAGATCCTCGCGCGCCGGCTGCCGCCGCACAAGTTGGGGGACGCCTACCTGATGATCCCGGTGCCCAAGCCTCCGCCCGGGAGCCACTTCGATCCGCGGATGATGCCGAAGGATTGGGAGGGCAGCTGGGGCGAAGTCGCGATGAGCTTTTGGCTCGGAAAGCTCACCCGAGCGGAGTACGACAAGCTGCACCGAAGGGCCCATCCGGACTGCGTGCACGAGTAGGACTGTGCTGCTCGCGGCGCGGCTGTCTACCTGCTCCTACCCCAACCACCTCGCATAAGAGACATTGTGTTAACTCTTGAAAGAGCCCAAAAGGGCCTTCATCGGGACTATACTCAGGGCGTGCTCAGTACGCAGTTGAGCTGGTCGAAGTACATCACCTCGAAGGTGTCGCTGCCGCCGCCATCGCCACCCGTCGAGCGTTGCTGTTCCTCGATCCAGATAACGTGGGCGAGGCCACCGTTTTCACTGAAATCAATGTCTGCGACATCAAAGGCCACATGTTTGATCTTCTGTCGCGTGATCTCCGGATCGAGCAACGCCGTGAAGGCGAGCTCGCCCTGACCTCGATGGATGCCGTCGGTGTCGTAAAAGGCGTAGTTCATGCTGTTGGGCTTCACGAGCGTCTTGCCGACGAAGGCTGCGATGTCACCCAGCCATCCGATCGCGCCTTGCACCTTGACGTCGGCGTAGGTCGGCGCGCTGAGAAACACGGACAAATCGGAGTTGATGTCGATGGCGGCTAGCTCTTCGTTACCGACTTGGCCAATCAACAGCTCGTACGGAGGCCCGACGTTTACTCCCAACAAGCTCGTGCCAGCGGCAGAGTCGTTTGCTGAAACCAGGGTTAACGCGACGGGCTCGAGGACCCTGGGAATTAGCGGTCCGCTCGTGTTTTCATCGAGCACGTAGCCGCGGGTGCCGAGCTTGGAAAAGGCACTACCAAAGAACCCGTGGGTCTTGCCCTCGCGGTGGACTAAAATGGTGGGAACGGCATCCGGCCAATAGAGCTTCGGCCTGGGCGGTGAGATCTGCACGAGATCGACGGGCGAGCCGCCGTTGCAGTCCCAGCGGCCGTAGGATTCGATGAGCTCTGTAATCGGGGCGCCCTGGCGCGAATGGACCACCACGAAATCGATGGCACAGGACAGGCCTTGTGAGGGCCGCGCCACAAGCAGAGCCTGCGGCTTGAAGTTCAACGGATCGAGATCGACGAAGCCGGTCGGCTCGACGACGGTGGAGCTGGTGAAACTCGTGAGGTTCGTGTCTGTATCAGATAAGCGGAGAAGTCGAAGCTCCGCCTGGTAGCCCTTCGTAAGGGGATCCGCGTCCACCGCATAGAGCAATCCCTCGCTAAAGGCGGAGAGCCGTGCGAAGTTGAACAGATCCGTGCCGTCGATGATCGTCGCGGTGTTGATGGACGCGCCGACGGTCCTCACTTGGATCTTTCCGTCACGGCGCAAGGCGACTCGCAAGAGCTCTGGTCCCAAGCGACTGACGACCATGGGGTTGAACGTCCCTGGGCCGCTCTTCCCCTCCAAGCTCTCGACCTCGATGTGCTGCGGCAAATGCCAACTGCAGTCGATGGTTGGCGGTGGCTTGTCTCCGCCCTGCCCACTCACCGAGGAGCCGCTGGCCGCCCCGGCACCACCCATGCCACCCACCGCGACCGTTTCGCCTACGTTCAGAACCTCTAAGCTCGTGCAAGCTCCGATTCCTGTGAGAATCGCTAGGGTGATGGCTGTGATGTTCCGTCGCGTCATGGTCGAACCGACAAGTCAGTATAGTCCCCATGAAGGCCCTTTTTGGCTTTCAGCGATAGTTAACATCATGTCTCTTATGCGCAATCGTGGGGCTGGGGGCTGGGGGCTGGTAGGCAGGTCATCCTGCGGGGCGCCAAGAACGGTAGAGTGAATGGCCTGGCGCGAATCGAGGCGCGGCTCAAAGATGGG
Source organism: Polyangiaceae bacterium (assembly GCA_029941785.1). Classification (GTDB taxonomy): domain Bacteria; phylum Myxococcota_A; class Polyangia; order Polyangiales; family Polyangiaceae; genus JAPYTK01. Next base: position 25,119 of record JAPYTK010000051.1, read on the forward strand.
TAGATGTCTGGGACACATGGCTATGGGCGAAGCGACGAAACACCGGCGATTTATCCCATGGAACAAGCCGTGTGGGTCGAAGAACCCATTGTTCGCTCAAAACCCGAATACCTCGTCAGCGTCATTCTTCTCCGGGGTCTGTGCTCCGGCTTTGAAGGAATCGTCGTCGCAGATGAGCCGCCCCACGAACGCACACAAAGCTTGACAGCGCCCGGATGACCTACCCATCGTCGCGCCGAGATTTCAGTATCAGTACACGACGCACTCGCCTCGCGATGCCTCTACTCAGGCACCGAAGCTGCACACCCCTACCACCTGGAGAGATGCCTCATGGATGCGGTTTATGAATGGGTCCAGCCCCTTTTTCGATGGGCGCACGTTGTCGCCGGCGTTCTTTGGATCGGCCTGCTCTATTTCTTCAACTGGATAAACGGCAACTTCGCCAAGTCGCTCGACGCCGAGACGAAGCAGAAGGCGATGCCCGAATTGCTACCGCGGACGCTGTACTTTTTCCGTTGGGGCGCGGCCTTCACCTGGATCACCGGGATTCTTCTGCTGGTGCTCGTCTATTACGGACACAAGCAAGCGAACATGGTTTCAGCCGAGAACGCAGCACAAGGCAGCACGGCGATGATGATCGGAATCGCTATCGTGTTGGTCGGTGCGCTCATCTACGATCAGCTGTGGAAGATGATGGCCAAGAACGAGCAGGCGGCCGTCGTGGTCAGCTTCGTGTTGCTCGTCGGGGTTCTCGCTTTTATGCACTATTCGGCCCACTTCAGCGCGCGCGCCTTGTTCATCCACACCGGCGCCCTGTTCGGTACCGCGATGGCGTACAACGTGTGGTTCCGCATTTGGCCGATGCAGCGCAAGATTATCGCGGCCATCAAGGAAGGCACCAAGCCGGAGCCCGCTTGGGGCGGCATGGCGGGCTTGCGCTCGAAGCACAACACCTACATGTCCGTGCCGCTCATCTTCATGATGTTGAGCAACCATTTTCCGAGCTACCTGGGTTTCGGGGATGGCGAACACGGCTGGGCGCTGCTGGCGGGGATCATCGTCGTCGCGTGGCTGTTCACGAAATGGGTCTACACCAAGGGCGCCAGCGAGGCGCCGACCCTTTATTGAGCGAGCGCCAGTGGGAACCGCCGCGATACCGAAGCGCCTCGTCGCGGTCTCGTGTCTGTTGTTCGCCGTCGGCCTGACGGCGTGCAACGGAGACAAGCGCAGCAGCTCGTCGACCGCGGCGTCCACCCGACATTCAGGGCCCGCACCGACCCAATCCGTCGACTCGGCGACCGCGGGACGCATCTCCGGCGTGATCCTGCTGAGCGGCACCGCGCCGGTACCGACGAAGCTCGCGATCGGTGAGCCCGGCTGCAAGGCGGCCCAATCCGGGCCGGTCTACGACGAGCGGGTTCTTGCCAAGGGCGGCAAGCTGCAGAACAGCTTCGTGTACATCCGCTCGGGCCTCGAGGCCTACGCTTTCGACACGCCCAAGAGCGAGGTCGTGATCGATCAGAAAGGCTGCATCTACAAGCCGCGGATCGTCGGGGTCCAGGTCGACCAAACGCTCACTTTCGTCAACAGCGATTCGCTGATGCACAACGTGCGCACCTCACCCACCCAAAACGACAGCACGAACTTCGCGATGCCGACGCGCGGCCAGCGCCGGACGCAAACCTTCGAATCGCCCGAGGTGGCGATCAAGACGGGGTGCGACGTCCATCCGTGGATGCGGTCCTACGTCGGCGTCGTGGCGCACCCCCATTTCGCGGTCACCGGCGCAGACGGCGCTTTCGCCTTCAACGGCGTGCCGCCGGGCAGCTACGTCATCGAAGCGTGGCATGAGGTCTACGGCCGCCAGAGCAAGAAGCTGACGCTGAAAGCAAAAGGGTCGCAACAGATCGAGTTGAGCTTCACGGCCAAGTGAGGCGGTTCGTTGATCTGCATTTTGCTGTTGGGAATGGTGAGGGTGGTCGTTGCTGCCTTGGCCACCTTCTTCCTTTTCTTGGCCGGCTCCACCGACTTAATCGTCTTGAAGTTCTTATCGCACAGCTCGACGACCACATCGTCGCCATCAAACACCTTGTCTCTAAGTTCCGCTCCAATGAGCTTCACGCTCTGGACAAACTCTTCTTCTTCGTCTTTGCCCTCTTTGACGACGAGCCGGAAGGCATAAGATGTCATCATCTTTGGCGATTTGAAAACTTTTGCGATTCCCCTCTTTGCACCAACCTTTGTCGTCGAGGTAATCTAGTAAGCTTTGCCCCTCATCTTTTTCGACGCCCTTCTTTACCGTGAGTTCGCATTTGCCACTCTTTAGATTGGTGTGACAGCCCAGCACCAGCGTCGTGCTGAAGAGTAGAGCAAATCCTAGGGCCAGCTTAGCGACAATCATGATGTCTCCTTGATGAATAGATGAAGGGTCTGCGCGGCCACGCTCCATGCCCTTAGCTACCGTAAATGCATGAGCCGCCGTGAGACACCCAAGATGCTCCAGCGTGACATAATGCCTCAGCGGCTCCAAGCTCGCATTCAAGCTTCATCCCCATCACCAACATTTCTTCCTGGCACGAAACAAAAGTAGCCCCAGCCCACCCCGCGGAGCGTGGAAACTGGGCCACGAGCACATCACGTGGCGTCGGTCGCTTTCGCGAGTCTCCTCCGTGGAATCACCGCCAACCTGCTCCTACCCCAACCATTGCGCATAAGAGACATTATGTTAACTCTCG
>JAPYTK010000052.1 GCA_029941785.1 Polyangiaceae bacterium
GGCCCGCGCAGCGGTGACCGCAGTCACACGGCCAGCGGATGCGGCTGCATGCTCCAACAACTGCGCTTCGAGCGTGCGCGGGAGCCGTTGTGCCCCAGCGTGCTGCTGTTTGCGCAGGACCAAAGCCGCACCAAACATGACGAGCGATGCGGTGACTGGGACGCTGATCAATAGCCACGGAAGGCTGAGCGTGACGATGAGCCCCGCGCCAACACCAGCCACCACGAGGCCTACGCCCACTGCACCCAAGGCCATGAGCCCGCCGTATTTCGTCACGACGGTCATCGCCTGATCGCTGGCGCCAGCCATGGATCCCCCCGTGGGCTGCACGAGGGCCTGCGGCTGCGGCGCGTTCATCATGCCCGCTTGGTTCACCTGCACATGCTTGCTGGTGACCTGTATGCCGCCCGGGCCGCCTACAGACAGGACCTCTTCGTGGGTTTCCGTTGACCCCCCTCGATTTGGATTATTCACGACCACCCCGACTATACCGGCAAGCTGAGCAAAGTCTCAGCTAAATGTTCTCAGTAGCGAACAAACGAACCAACGCACGGAGGGCGCGAACGGAGCGGAAAGGGTCTGCTCCAACGCGGGTCAAGCGGTGGCGCAGCGGGCAACGTGTTGGCAAGGGCCCGAGCTCACCAACTGCGGCTCATGTAGTACCAAATAGCGCTAGGCCAGAAACAGAACAGCCACACGATGAGCCACAACCAACTGCCCGGTGGCTTACCATGCACTACGACTCCGCCATACCCACCGGCCTGGGCATTTGCCGTGTTGGTGTTTTGTACAACGATGTTGATGGGCTGAGCGGGCTGCATCATCTGCTGTCCCTGCATCGGCTGCTGGCCGTAGCCGGGCTGGGGTCCGGGGTGGTTGCCTTGACCGCTGTTCATGACTCGCTCTCCTCCGTTTCGCCGCCGCGCGCTGCTGTTTGCGCAGGACCAAAGCCGCACCAAACATGACGAGCGATGCGGCGACTGGGACGCTGATCAAGAACCACGGAAGGCTCAACGTGAGGATGAGTCCCGCGCCGACACCAGCCACCACGAGGCCTACGCCCACTGCACCCAAGGCCATGAGTCCGCCGTATCTCCTCACGACCGTCATCGCCTGATCGCTGGCGCCGGCCATGGATCCCCCCGTGGGCTGCACGAGGGCCTGTGGCTGCGGTGCACTCATCATGGCGCCAGCTTGGTTCACCTGCACATGCTTGCTGGTGACCTGTATGCCGCCCTATCGCTCAAAAGTACGTACTTACAACGCGGCTCCATGTCAGCCACGCGAAGAGCGGAATCGCAGTGAAATAAAAGGGGAACCGTAGCCACGCAGGCGCTCGAGGCCCATCGTCCCATCGGCCCATTGCCATCGCCCACACCGAGGCCCCAAGCATCCACAGGAACGCGGCGTAGATCAGCGGCGAAGCGGGATTGAAAGCGATCGCGCTCGCGACATCTCCATGGGAGAGCGCGACGAAACCTCGCGACATGCCACAGAACGGACAGGTCACACCCAGCACATGATGCCAAACGCACAAGCGTAGCCGGTCCACGGCGCCATGCGGAAGAACGAACGACACGGCCAGCACACCTCCCGTCAGAGCGGCCAACCAAACCGGCGGTGACACGAAACGGAATCGTGGTGCGTTCGACGATGCGCCCCGATGTTGTGCCGTGTCCGTTGCACCCTCGGGCGGATCGGGGTGGACGGCATCTTCACAAACTTCTGACATGGCAGAATCACCGAGTACGGGATCGCATCGCAGCGAGCATGGTGCACGCTTCATCACTCGGACCAACGCGCGCGCAGTCGTCTTCCGCCTCGCCGGGCGCGAAGCAAGGCGTGGTGACGAGGCTGGCCGCTACGAGATGCATGAGTACCCCCAAGGATGAGCGAATTCGCTTCATTCGAGGATAGCCCTAACGCGGGCACTTTTCGAGTCCCGCCCAGCGAAAATGGGCTCACGACCTGTGCCTCGGCGCGAATAGGGACGATCGACACTCAAAAACCAATCTGGTACGATCAAACATCATGCTCTCCAATTTTCTGCGCGGTGCGGTTCCCGCTTCGCTGGTGGTCCTCGCGTGGACGGCGAGTTGCTCGCTTGCCAACGAACCGCAACCTCCATTCGTCGGGGAGTCATCCACTGTTGCGGGCACAGGTGGCAGTGGTGGACAGGACACCGAATGCCAAGAGCCTTTCGACACGCTGAGCGACTGCGGCGCATGCGGTGTGGCCTGCGCGCCGGACAATGTCGCCGGTCCTACATGTGAATCGGGCATGTGCAGTTACGGGAGTTGCGTCGGTTCCTTCCAAGACTGCGACGGCATGACGGACAACGGCTGCGAGAGCGACGGCTTGGCCGATGTCGATCATTGTGGCGGATGCGATCAGCCTTGCGGCGGTTTCGAGAACGTCAAGACCATGCTCTGCTCCGCGGGCGGGTGCGATTACGATGAGTGCGTGGAGTTGTTCGGAGACTGTGACGCCAACCGCAGCAACGGATGCGAACTGCTAATCAATACGGTGACGGATTGTGCTGTTTGCGGCCAAGCGTGCGAGCCCGCCAACGTGGCGATGGCAAACTGCGACACCGGAGACTGCAGCTACGATCAATGCGCCGGCCCATTTCTCGACTGTGATGCCGACAAGACGAATGGCTGCGAGGTCGATGGCAGCCAGGACCTCATGAATTGCGGGCAGTGCACCAAATCGTGCAGCAACAACGAGACCTGCCAAAACGGAATGTGCGGCACCACCAAGAGTTGCCTCGACATCCTGCAGGGCGGACAGTCCAATGGCGATGGCTTTTACGTCATCGATCCCAACGCCGGCAGCTCGGTCGATGCCTTCGCAGCCTATTGCGACATGACGACCGACAATGGTGGCTGGACGCTGCTCGCTTGGACCGGCGATACGTCGACCAGCCCGTATGGCGTGCCCTACCCGGGGCTGGCGCCGTGTGCTGCACAGAACCTCGCGTGCCTTCGCGGCTCGGTCGTGGGACCGCCCGGGGCGGAAGAGCTGATCCAGCTATCAAGCGAGTTCGTCAAAACGCAGGATTCCGGTACGAAGACCAGCTTCGGACCATTGTCGAGCTACGCCAACGTGGGCAAGTACGTGTACCCGTTGCTCGCCAATCTGAAGCTCGAATACTCACAGGCTGCGTGCGACACCGGCGGTTTTGAGAAAGGGATCTTCACCATGCTCATCGGGTCAAACACCTACGACGGCACAACCGTCTATTTGGCCCAGGCCCTCCGGTACGCCACATACGATTACTCCGTCGACACCAATACCTACATCTGGAATGTCGGCGTGCCGGCCCTTAGCCAGACCACCTACTGCGCCGGCGGCGGCCTACCACCGGGTAGTTTTATGGGCACCGGGGTTGCCAGCGGCCAATATGGTCCACATGCCGCGAGCCAGCCCGGGGCCCACGCGGTCTGGGTGCGTTGAGCAGAAGCGGCGCGCCGAAACCTACCCGGGTCTGAAGCGGCTACTCGGCAAACATCGCCATGAAGGCGTCGAAGTTGCCATTGGAGTTGAGCACGCCGCCACCAAAGTCCACTTGGGATGAGTGATAGCCCACCACGATGCTGTCGTTGCTTGAGTTGACGGTGATGTCATATCCAATTTCGGTGCCGCCACCTCCAAAAATCTTCGAATAGAGAAAATCTCCGGTTGGCGTCAGTTTCGCGAAGAACCCATCGGCCGGACCGTTCGAAGCCACGTGATTGCCGCCGCCAAAGTTGATTGTCCCGTCTACATATCCTGTCACCACGATGCGCCCGGCGCTGTCAAAGGCGACGGCTCGCCCTTCCTGATTGTCCGCGTCGCCAAAGAGATGGCTGAAGACATGCTGACCATTGGTGTCGAACTTGGCGAGGAACACGTCCTGCTGGCCGGCGGAAACAAGCGCGCCACCGCCAAAATCGACGTCACCCATCGCCCAACCTATGACGGCGATGTTGTCGTTCACGTCGACGGCGAGGTCGGTAGCCAGCTGATCACTGCTTCCCCCATACCCCTTGGACCACATGTGTGCGCCGGCGCCGCTCAGCTTGGCAACGAATACGTCCCGTCCACCGTTGCTCGTGATGTTTCCGCCGCCAAGATCGATGCTGCCGAAGTGCCGGCCGGTCATCGCGAGATCACCTTTGCTATCGAACGCGATACCGTAGATTCGTTGGTCGTCGCCGTCGCCGAAACGTTTCGCCCACTGCGGCACGCCCTTGCCGTCGAACACGGCGGCATACGCATCGAAATCACCGCTGCTCTGGAGGGAGCCCAAACCAAAATCGATGCTGCTGCGAAAATAGCCAGCTACGACAATCTCGTCGTTAGGACCCACATCCACGCGGCGAGCCTGTTGCTCGTCGTTATCGCCGAAGCGTTTGCTCCACAGGGGATTGCCATCCTTGTCGAGGCGAGCCAGGAAGACATCGGTATCGCCTGCGCTATTGATCGCGCCGCCGCCAAAGTTGATCGCGCCGCCGAAGTGCCCGGCGATGACGATGTCGTCATTCATGGCGATGCTCGCGGCGTAACCATACTGATTGGCGCCGTCCCCGAAGCGTTTGCTCCACACGTGGCCGCCCATGTTGTCGAACTTCGCCACGAAGAGATCGCTGCCTCCAGCGCTCGTCAGGGTCCCACCGCCAAAGTTCATCGAACCGGAAAAGTGACCAATGACGATGGCGTTGTCGGCACTATCTGCCGCAACCCCCAAGGCAAACTGATTCCCCGAGAACCCGAAACTTCCGCTGGCGATATGCTCTCCACTGACGCAAGCATTCCTGCCGTCACACACGCCGCCCATGCAGGCAGGGTCGGGCGTCGCGGGCTCGAGCGGTGTACAGCTGCCTTCGAACATGGCCAGATCGCAAGCGGCACAAACCCCGTCGCACAACGTGTCGCAACATAGGCCGTCAACACAGAACCCGCTCGCGCATTCCGATGCCTGACCACACATGGTGCCATCGCCAGCCTTGCAGTCGCCCATTCCGTCGCAGACCATGCCGCTACCGCAATCCGTGCCTGGGGGAAGGTCGCTGACCTCGCACTTGCCGTCCACGCAAGTGCCTTCCATGCACAGCGAAGAGATCGCGCATTCAGAGTTGTTGGTGCACCGCACCATGTCGCCGCCCTGGCCCGCACTGCCGCCCTGACCCACGCTGCCGCCCTGACCCACATTGCCGCCCTGGCCCACATTTCCGCCCTGACCCACATTGCCGCCCTGACCCACATTTCCGCTCTGACCCACATCGCCGCCCTGACCCACGCTGCCACCAGCGCCCGTCGCGGGGGTGTTTCCACCAAAGGTCGTTATGTCGGCGGCGCAACCGCCGAAGAGGATCAAGCCACAAACTCCGACGCCAAAACTCCGACTCTGCATGGCGAAAATGTATCGCGCCCGAGTCCGTTAGTACAGCTCCGCGCGTCTTGCGGCCCAATCCGCAGACTGTCGTCGTAATTCGGCGGGGCGGCGCGCGTTCAGCCCCGTTCGTTTCCTAGCCCGGCCACTTCTTCAGATGCACGTACCAGAGTCCGTCGACCCTGCGAAATTCCGCGGGGACTGTCTTGCCCTTCAGCACCAATGTGCCGGTTGCTCTGTCGCCCTTCACCTTGAGACCCGTCAGACTCACGACTTCGAGGCGCCTCTGCGACAGTGCACTCTTTTCCAGGAACAGGATGAGATCGTTGAAGAGCCCGGCGCGGTCTTTGATGCCGGCGAGATCCTTCGCCATGTCCTTCATCATCTTTTCAGGATTTGCCATGCCAGCGAGTCCGCCCTTGGGCTTGCCCCCGTTCTTCACGCCGTGCTTGGCGAAGATGGCGTCCAGCTCCTTCTTCTTGCCGGCGCGGGGCTTGGTGCCCACGGGTACGAGCGCGAGTCCGGAGCCGATCAGCGCACCGATCAGCATCTGATCCTGTGACTCGACTGTGAGGATGTTGAAGAGCGTCTTGTAGTCGCGGCCGTTGGCGCTCTTCTTGAGGATCTCGAAGGCGGCCTGGGGCGTCTTCGCTCCGCCGCTCTGCTTGGCTAAAGAGGCGGGCTTCGCGTCGTCATCGGTCTTCGTTCCGGAAGCGCTGTCCACGCCCGCCTCCTCCTCGGTAGCTTTCGTCGCCGCTTTCTCCGCCGCGTCTTTCGCCGCGTCGCAGCCGACCAGGGCCGGCGCGCACAGCAGGACCATGAGCGTGACGAATCGAACCCCAAAATTCTTCATGCGCGGAGTGTAACCTGCGACGAGTTCCTCCATCGAGGAAGTTGATTCCTGGGTCGCCAGGCCTCTTCGGCCCGGTCATTCGTGCCGCTATGCCGCGGCTCACATGGATCGTTCATTCACCATGGTTTTGGATCCGCCCGCGCGCTGTGTAGCCGCTCTCACGATGTTGCCGCCCGGATAAGACGCGCTAACCGGCTGAGATTGCGGGTCGTTGGTCTAGTTCTGAGCCAGGCCCTGCAGGGGTCGATGTTTGGCCTGGATGTTGCGTAGGGGGACGTCACACACTGTCCTACATGAGCATACTGTCCACTACGGAGCACGACATCATGAATCCCAAGCTGAAGACCCGCCGCATCATATTCCCCCTCGTCGCGGGACTCGCCATGTCCTTCACCGCCGGTTGCCTGGGCGACTCGATCGGGAGCGAGGAGAACAATGAGGCGTGGGACGGGGCGAATGCACCCGACACGTTTGGAGTCAAGAGCCTGAAGATCAGCGACTTGCAGAAGGAAGAAGCACTCAAGGGCTTCCTGACAGACAAGCCGTGGGCCGACACCTATTGGCCACTCAACAAGAAGGGCCTCTCCGACCGCTGGAATGGAAGCGCCAATTTCGAGTCGTTCGAGGAGCAGGCGAAGTCTGCCCAGGACGCGCTCGCGGCCGCACCGGAAGAAGGGCAACAAGCCTGGGCACCGTCCTGGCAACTGTCACCTGCTGAGAAGTACGACATTCTCATGCGCGACTCCGACTACACCATGACCAAGGAAGGTTGGACCGTCTACGAGGAGTACGAGGACTACGAGGATAACTGGAGCTGGATGGGTCACTGTCACGGCTGGGCTCCCGCCGCCTATATGGAGAAGGCCCCCGCCGCGAGCGTGGTCGCCAACATCGACGGCAAAGAGGTCCTGTTCACCGAGGGCGACATCCGTGGCCTGGTGACGAAGGCGTACGCCAGCAACTCCACGTCCGGAGGGTCCGCCTTCATGGGGACACGCTGTAACTCACGGACCATCGTCAAGGACGAACTCGGTCGCATCGTGGACGGCACCGTCTATGAGGTCGCCGAGCCCGCTGTGCCGGCAGAGGGCGAAGAGCCCGCCGAAGGCGACGCCGACAAGAAGAAGGCCAACAGCGAGACGGCGAAGACCATCTTCATCAAGCGCAACTTCTGGAGTCGCTACAACCTGGTCACGTACACGGAGTCCGTCGATTCCGATGAAGAGAAAGTCATTCAAGCCACTGCGGTCGCCGAGGCGCCCGAGGGTGCATTCGTCGTCAACACCTATGCTTCGGTTGACGACTACCAGGCAAAGAACGTCGAGAGCGAGCGTATCTTCGTGTACAACAAGGCCTGCCGCGACACGAACGCCGGCGCCTTCCACCTCGTCTTGGCCCAGTACCTCTCCGACCGTGTCAACCCTGAGGCCAAGCGTGGCTTCGTGATGGACGTGACCCGCGAAGACCAAGTCTGGAACCAACCGGTCTACGGCTTCGAGAGCACGATCGAGTCCATCGAGAACATCGACGATGTCGAAGATCCCCTCAAGAACTTCCGGGCCGAAGGAACCGTGCAGATCGCAAAGGTCACCACGAAGGTCCACTACGGTTTGGAGAAAGGGCCCTACGTCGACTACACCGAAGAGAACGGGTCGCACATCACCAGCAAGACCTACCGCTATACCCTTGAGATCGACAAGAAGGGCTTCGTCATCGGTGGCGAGTGGGCCGTGAGCGCCTCGTCATGGGGCAGCAGTTCGGCTCCCGACTTCTTGTGGACGCTCGAAGGTGAACTGACCGACTCGGACAAGGTCACCTACTCTGCCATCAAGAAGCTTCACGACTGCTCCGTGGACGTCGAACGTGCACACGAGATCACAACCCCCACTGGGGCCACGATTCTCGCTGTCGACTGCGCACTCTGAGCTGCGACGCACTGTGGGCAAACGCCCACACCCCCGAACCCGACTCGAGCGACCATAGCTCTCGAGTCGGGTTTTCATGTATTTGGGGGGCTCTTTTGGAGCGAACATGTATTTGGGGGGCTCTTTTGGAGCGAAAGGGCCAACGCCACTTCGGGGAGCCATTGCGACTGTTGTGATACACTTTCAGCATGATGAGAAGAATCCTCTTTGCCTCCCTCGGACTCGTCGCCGCAGCTAGTTGCTCGGTGGCCAACACCCCTGACGCTCCGATATCACCCCAGAGCACCGGTAGCGGCGAAACGGGCCCGGGGGGCAGCAGTGGCGCGGGCGGTGCGGATTCGCAAGGTGGACAAAGTGGAGAGTGCGAGCTTAACACCTTGGAGCACTGCGGCGCGTGCGACGTGCCGTGTGAGCCGGAAAATACGCAAACGCCAAGCTGTGCCGCCGGCGAATGCGATTACGACATGTGCCAGGCCAACTTTGGCGATTGCGACAGCGAGCGGAGCAACGGCTGCGAGACCGCCATCGACAACGACCCACTTCACTGCGGTCAATGCGACAACGACTGCGCCAACGCGGGCTTCGAGAACGTGAGCATGGCGATCTGCACGGAAGGTGCATGCGACTACGACAACTGCGCCGCCACCCACGGCGACTGCGACAACGACCAGACGAACGGTTGCGAACAGTCACTCGACGACATGAACCATTGCGGCGGCTGCGGCACGCTGTGCGACCCGATGGCCGTCCTCAACGTCGACAACGCGACGTGCACCGGCGGGCAATGCGGTTATGACATGTGCACGATGGCGTTTGGTGATTGCGACAACGTCATCGCCAACGGCTGCGAAACGGACACCACGAACGACACCGCGCATTGCGGAAGCTGCAACAACACCTGCAACGGGAACGATTTCTGCATCGGGGGAAATTGCATTGGTGTTCTCAAGAGCTGCAAAGAGCTCTTCGACAACGGCGCCAAGACGAGCGGGCCGTACACCGTTGATGTCGATGGCGCAGGGCCGCTGAAAGCGAAGCAAGTCTACTGTGACATGGTGAACCAGGGTGGCGGCTGGACCGAGTGCGTGAAGGTCGTCAACACCGCAGGCGAAGATCTGCCGTGTAATGTCGCTGGCTGGCTCGACAGCTGCGTCAACGCGACGATGGCCACTTGGAGCGGCAACGAGGTGATGGTCGCGCTGTACACCGCGAACACCACGACCTACGCCGCCTTCGGGCCCCGGAACAACCCCTGGACCTACGACAATCTCACGTCGACCAACGGGGGCAGCTCGCAATATGACCGCAGCAGCCACCACATGAACGCCATCATATTGAGCGACAACCGGATTCTGACGATTTCGGGAAAGAACGCGACCAACGATGGGTGGGGCGGATCGTGGGGCAACGGTTATGTCCTCGCCGCACAAACTCAGCCGAGCTATGCGTCCAACAATGTGCTGGCGGTGATGAGCTTCAATAGCTCCTCTCCCTCGTCGAATTGTGGCGCCCGCGCCTTCGCTGGAATGGATGCCGGTCATGAGGTCATGTACTCATCCACGGGGAAGGTCTCCACGCACAGCAATGCGGCGCTGACGAACGCCTACAAATACCTGAACACCTTTCGCTTCCTCGTCAGGTGATCTCCCGGCTCTGTCCGGTAGCGGCCACGGCCGGTGTCGGGCTGAGCCTGGACCGTGCTTGCCGAGCCGCGCCCCACAACACGGACGGGCGGCTACAGTCCGGCGTGGGCCTTGATGGCGTCGTAGCCTTGCGTGTCTTCGCCGTGGCCCGTCCAGCATTTCAGAATGGTCATGTCAGGCGCCATGGCGCAATGGCCCGGTAGCGTCGCGCCATTCCATGGAGAGCCCTTGGCAACGCCGTCCGTCGGATCGGCCAGCACAGGATAGGTTGCGCCGATCGCCGTAGCGTAGGCCGTCGCCGTACCGCCGAGCGGAGGCATGTGGCCGCTGTCTTGGTTGAGGACGACGATGTAGGAAAACGGAAGGCCCGTCTCGCCGATGAACTGCTGCTGCCGACTCGTGAGGCTCCCGGCCTCCGTTTGACAGGTGCTTCACCAGGCGGCGGTCAAGTACAAGATGTGATACTCGCCCGCAAAATCCCATAGATTGACCGGCTCGTTGCACTGATCGATGAGGCTGACGTTGGCGATCGTGCTCCCCTCGGTTGCGCCCGTTGACACGAGGTTGCCCGGGTCGTTGTGCTTCCAACCGCAGGCGTAACAAACCTCCGCCGTGTCGAGCGGATCGCTCACGCAGTCGATCTCGGCGCAATCGCTCACGCCGTCCATGTCCGAATCGACGGCGTTGGGATCCGTGCCGAGTGCGAGCTCCTCGCCATCGGTGAGGCAGTCACCATCCGCGTTACCCGAGCCATCATCGAGCGTTCCGCCCGCTCCCCCATCGCTCGCTCCTGACGAGCCTTGCTGATCACCCCCGTTCTCGGTCGCGCACGCCACGAGCAGAACACCAACAAGAAACAAGGAAGAGCTACGCATCACTCGTACCACTAGACCGTCTGGGCGCACCGGCTGTCAAGGCAATTGGCTTCGCGCACCCGCGTATTTTCGGAACGCGTTGCTCACGGGATAATGTCCTTTAGAATCGTCTCAACAAAGGACCTCAATGCTCGTCGCGCCTCGGCGGTCTTCGCTTCGTCGGCCTTGCGCACCTTGCGAATCAACGCCTTGATCCGTTGGCGATCCGCATGTTCGTAGTCGGACAAGAAGACCTCTACCGCAGCATCGCCCTCGTCGAGGAATCGATCCGCCCAGCGGCCTGCCTCATAAGCCGAGGGAGCGGGTCCGCCATGGTGGTTGACAATGGCATCGAGGGCCGCGCCGATGGCATCCACATTGTCGCTGTCACGCAATTCCCGGCGAACCGCACGCAATTGCCGTGCTCGAGCCGCGTGGGAGCGCATGCGCCGGGCCTCGTCGATGACTTCGAGAGTGGCTTCATTGAGCCGAAGCTTGGCGAGTTGCTTCGGCGACAAGGCGACCAGCGCGGCGGCCAATGTCGCAAAGCTCTTTTCCTCGGCCTTGCGCTCCTTCGCGAGCGCTGTCCGTGAGAGCGGTTCGGCGTGTTTGTCTTCACTCACTCGGGCAGCCTACCACCTGGGACCGAACACGACGAGTGCACCCGAGCCGCGGGGGCGCTTGGGCATAGAGGCGCGTACCGGCGCTCACCCGGTAGCGTTGACCTCGCCACGAGACATGCTTCAAGAACGGGGCAACGAGCCACACGCCAGCAGACAGGATCTCCTTGAAGGGCCCCAGCGCGATCACATCAAGGCCAGAGGGGCCGCGCAAGCAAATCCACTGGCTGGCGTCGCGAACGGCAGTCAAGGCCACAGCCCAAGCCAAGGCGGGAAGCCATGGCACGCCGAAGAACGGTGCGGCCATCGCCACGGCCATCGGATTAGCGAGGATCTCAAAAGGGTACATCAAGGGCTTCAGCCTGCTGCGGAGCAGCCCCCACCTAAGATGGCGACGCAAGAAGGTCTTGACCGTCGCATCGACGCACACGTTACGAATCACGCCTGCGCACAACCGTACTTCGTAGCCAGCCGCACGGAACATGCGACCGATGACGTAATCTTCCGCCAGCAACGTGGCCACGCTTTCCATGCCTCCTAGTCGCCTGAACACCGAGCGACGGAACATCATGGATTTACCTACCGACACGGTCCTTCCATTGAGTCGCGACATCGCCACGCTCCCAACGATCGGCCCGTTCAGATGGAGATTCTCGAGCCGGGCGCCGAGGGTCTGCTCCCCCACGCCGCAAAACAAGTTGGTCACCAAACCGGTCCCCTCCACCTGCATCTGCCCCACCATTTCCCTGAGATAGTCGGGACAGACGGCCACGTTGGAGTCACTGATGACGATCAAATCGTTGGTGCACGTCTCGAGCGTCGCGCGCAGATTGGACACCTTCGGATTGAGACCTCGCCTGCCCTGGTGGATCACAAGGCGCGAAGGCACGTCCGGAAAGCGTTTCTGCAGTCGACGGACCACTTCGATGGCCGGATCTTCCTCGCCCTCGACGCCAAACAGCAATTCGAAGTTTGGGTAGTCCTGTCGAAAAAAGGTCTCCAGGTTGCTCGCGAGTGCATCGTCACGGCCGCACAGTGGCTTGAGAACGGTCACGCGCTCCTGGCTGCTGCCAGCTGCGGGCAGCCTTGCGCGTCTTTTTCGCGTGGCCGTATACACTGCGACGATAGCCAAGAGTGTAGCCACCGCGTTGACGAAAATGAGCGCCGCGTAAATCATGATAGGACTCCGATCGGTGCGATTCGTGGCGTGGGACGAAACACCCAATGCCATAGCGGGTAGGAAAAGAAGAAGTACACGGCGGCCGAACCAATCAGTCGCGCCACCACATACGAAATCGAGGAAAGGGTGACGAGACAATGGAAGCTCAGCGCATTGAGCACGAAAGCCCCCGTCTCCACGAGCAAGAAGCGTGAGGTCTGGCGCACGTGCGCTCGCGAATGATCTTCGAAGGCGTAGATCTTGTTCCCGAAGAACTGCACGACCAGCCCGCCCGTAAGCGCCGGCAGGTTGGCCCAGTGCGGCGCCCAACTTAGCCCGTCGACCAGAAGCCACAGCAGAAGAAAATCCACCGCGGTCGCGACAACACCAACGACGCCGCTCTTGAGCAGGCTGACCACGCGAAAGCGTGGCTTCACCAACGGTCCGTGCGCGTTGTGGTCGGCCGGCTTTGGTGACGGCTGACCGTCGCTGGGTGGTTGGGGCATGCCTACCGCCTTTTGCGAGATCGGTGCCAATTCGCAACTGTTTGATTATATTGACCGTGAAGTCAGGATATCGCCAAAAGTGCGTAATGTCCGTGACATCGCTGCCACAGGCCTTTCACACCAGGGCGCTTTGTTCACACCAACGCCAGAAGGGAAAAGACGCTGGTTTCTGCCTTCATTTCTGCTCCCCGATCCCCCCGAGACAGCTATAAGCAATAGGTGTCGCCATCCGACGTCAGCTTTAGGCCCGTCGCCGCCGCGCTCGGAGCGGAGGTGTCGGGGATCGACTTGACCCGGCCCATCGACGACGCCCTCTTCGAGAAGTTGCACGCCGCACTCCTCGAATACCAAGTGCTGTTCTTTCGGGACCAAGCCATCGAGCCGCAGCAGCATCTCGATCTTGCCGAGCGATTTGGCGAGCCCGTCGCCCATCCCGCCTACTCGTCGATCGATGGCTTTGAGATGATCAACGTGCTCGAGAGCACCACCGACAAGCCGACCAAGATCGACACCTGGCACACCGACATGACCTTTCAGAGCCAGCCACCTCTGGGCTCTATCTTGCGCGCACGACGAGTGCCTGAAGTTGGCGGCGACACGATGTGGGCGAGCCTGTTCGCAGCCTGGGACGCGCTGTCCGATCGCATGCAGCACTACCTCGACGGCCTGCAGGCCTACCACTCCTTCGCCCATGGGTTTCGTCATAGTCTGGCCGAACCCGGCGGTTGGGAGCGTCTCGGCAAGTCGGTCCGCGCCCACCCACCCGTCAAACATCCGGTGGTCCGTACGCACCCCGTGAGCGGCCTCCGAGCGCTGTTCGTCAACCGGCTATTTTCGACCCACATCGATGGTGTCAGCGAAGCGGAAAGCGATGCCGTGCTCCGCTTCTTGTTTGAGCATATCGAGACGCCAGAGTTCGCCTGTCGTCTTCGGTGGCGAGCCGACACCATCGCGTTTTGGGACAACCGATGCACGCTGCACCGACCGATCAACGACTATTTTCCCGCAGCTCGACGGATGGAACGCATCACCATCGCCGGCGACGCTCCGCGCTAGACCGGTCTCATAATTGGCGATAATGGAAAAATGACGTTGAAATTCGGGATCTAAGACGTCCTAATCGGCGGCGCATCACGCCTTCGCAATACACCATTTCTGACGTGAATCGGGCCCTCTTTCGCTCGTTAATTCGTGCCCAGTAACTGGCGCGCCATAGAAAGAGGGCGCATACTATGTAGTGGGGGATACGGTGAACGACACCGCCAGGAAAGTTGCGCCGACGGCGGAGCCATCCGCTCGAGGCGAATTGAACGACGCATCAAGCGCGCCGCGTTCGAGCGCTCGCCCTGAGGACGTGGCCCCACCGCCCGAGGAGCTGCCCACTCCGTCCCACGACCTTGCGCCCGAACAACTCGTTGGTCCCGCGACTTTCGTTCGTCTCATGAACGAAGATGTCGGAACCGTCGTCGTACGGGACGATGCTGGCCTCGTTCTCGACAGCACCGGCGAGTACTTTCACGTATCGGGTGCGTCGGCCGACGCCTTCCCGATTGATACACCCGTCCGCGTCGCTGTGGCCCGCGCCGAGGGACTCTATTCCTTCACTTCACGGGTCGTGAGCCCCGTGAACAATCACGGAGAGAACTCCCTCAAAATTCGGGTACCGCGGCATCTTCGTTCATTCGACAGGCGACGGTACTTTCGCCAAGCGAGCACCATGCAGACAACCGTCCGCCGACGCCGCAAGGGCAAAGACGGCAAAGACGGCCAAGACGCTCAGCGTAAAGACAAAGTCGTCCTCCGCGCCAGGCTCATCAACATATCGCGCGGCGGATTCGCTTTTCATGCCTCCGAGCCACTTCAGGCTGGCGAGCACATCGTGTGGGTTTTGCCCCACTCGCCGAGGCCCATCGAGATGGAGGCGGTCTGCGTTCGAGCCTACAAGGCTTCCCGCGCGAGCGGCGCCGCCGTGTGGAAGAACAGCGTAGAGTTTCCCAGACGGACGCCGGACAGTAACGCCGCGATCGACAAGATCATCGCAGAGTCTACGCAACAGACTTGGCGTGACCGCGGTGTCCGCAACCCGACGGGTCTTCAGTCCTTTCGTGAAACCAAGATCGACAAATGGCATTGCGCTATACAGGTCGATCCAGAGCGGCCGATTGCGGCGCTGGCGATCGACAAGAAGCCAGGCGCGGCGGAGCAATGCCCGGCGGAAAAGATCGCCGATTGGATCATTGCGTCGGGTATCGTGATGTCCAAAACCAGGGTCGAACGTTTGGTCACTCAGATAATGACCACATCGCGTTTGCCCATCGGCGCCACGACCGTGCTCGCACGGGGCATGATGGCGGTCGACGGCCACGGCGGACAGCTCCTGTGGAACGTGTCGCTCAACGAAAACCGGGAACCCGCCCCAAACGATGACGAGAAGTTCGACCACCGCGATGTCGCCCTGTTTTGCAGCGTCGCGGCCGGCGATGTGATTTGTGAAATCTCTGATCCACAGTCGGGCATGGCTGGACGGGACGTATTCGGCGCGCCGATCCCTCCGCCACCGACTTCCCTCTTGCCGCTTCGCCTCGGCGAGGGAGTAGAGCTGGTCGAAAATCCGCGCCGCATCATCGCAACGGTAGGCGGGTCCGTCGACTTCGACGGCAACAGCATCCGGGTCGCTCAGATCTACAAGGTACACGGCGACGTCGATTACAACGTCGGCAACATCGACTTTGACGGCAGCGTGGTGATCACCGGAAATGTCATCGAGGGCTTCAGGGTGGCGGCAACCGGAGACGTGGAAATCGCCGGCCTCGTCGACTCGGCATCCGTCATCGCAGGAGGCCACATCAAGATCGGGGGCGGCGTAACCGGCCATGGTCGATCGATTTTACGAGCCGGCGGAGACATCACGGCGCACTACCTCAACGGGGTGAACGTACAAGCGGGGCGGCACATCCACATCGACCGACAGGTTCGCGGCTGCACCATTGTATGTGGGGGTAACATCACCGTCGATCGTGGAGGCATCGTGGGCGGTCGCGTTCGGGCCGCAGGGAATGTTCGCACGACGTGCCTGGGGTCAGAAATGTACATCGCCACGTATGTCGGAGCAGGTGTGGGTTCGTTTGATCCGGCCAGGGCCACAGAACTGGTGGCAAGGATGGGCGAATTGCACGTGACCATCGAGCGAGTCGAGAAATTACTTGCACCGCTGTTCGGAGACACCACGCTCATAGCGAAACTCGCCAAGAGCGACCGCGCGGTCTTCGACCAGCGCCGCGCCGAACTACAGAACGCGCGCGACGAACTGTGCCTAATCGAGACCATCGTCATCGATAGTGGTACAGCAACTGGCATCGACCCCACCGCAACGATCGTGGTCGCGAGGGATATCTTTCCGAATTCCGAAGTGCAAATCGGAAACGAATCCGCCAAGCACTTCGACGAGCACATGCAGGGCGAGAACAAGATCATCTTTGACCAAGAAGACGAGCAAATCGTCGTCTGTGGCGCTCATGGACGCCGTAACACCGCGAGCACGAAGACGGAAGAATAGACGGCAGCCCTCAGCCGCCGGAACAGGTGAGCGTGAGACCGCCGTTCGCGCCGTCCTTGCAGACGCTGCCGCCGCTTCCCCCGTCGCCTCCGGAGCTGGACGAGGTGTCGGTATTACTCGAGCACGCGAGGGGGAGCAGAGCCCCGAAGCAGATCAACATAGGTGCGATGTGAGAGAATTTCATGATGCGAGCTTTCGCGTGGAACTTGTGAAGCATTCGCACCTCCGGTCAAGGCGAGCGCTCCCCTACCCCACGAGCATCGACAAGGCGCGCTTCAGCTCGGCGGCCTGCTCGGGCATGAGCTGGTAGCTCGCTTGCCCTGAGTTGGGGCCCTCTTGGTACTGCAGGGTGATCGTCGCGACGGGCATGTCGAGCTTCATCACGTGATCCGATCCTTTGATGACATCCATCCGCCAGTGCACGGCGCGCACGACCTTGCCGTGCTCGGCGATGCTCTGAAAGGCTGCCGCCTGCATGAGCTGGGGAAAGGCCTCGTCGAAGAGGGGGATCAAGCGATCGAGCACCATGGTGGCCTTGTCTTCGGACAGCAATGCCTTAACGTCGGCGATGAAGTCTTCACGGCTGGCGCCGGCCTTGACGCTGCTCGTGAACAAGAAGCGGCAGGCCTTGATCGAGGGGGCGAGCTGCTCGGAGTCGATTTCGAAACGCCGGCAGAAGCGCTTCATCCGCGTCTCGACCCGGTCGTCGATGACCGGCTGCAGGTTGGCTTGCAGGGCCTCGGAGTAGGCCGCTTGAACTTCTTCCGGCAGCGCGAGCAAGCAAGCGAGGTTGCCAGCGAGATCGGCTGGCGCAGGCGCGCCCATCAGGCAGGCCAGCGCGATGCCGCTGTCGGGCGAGGCGACGGGGGCCGAGCCGACGGGCGTCGGAGCGCTCGTTTGTGCGGTTGAGGCCGAAGGATCTTGGATCGTCATGGTCCGGCCTTGGTCGCACAACCCCGATCGGGCGACAAGCCGAGCGCGCCTCAGGCCACGGGCTCGGCGAGGTCGGATCCGAGCCGCTCGACCGCGATCCGCACGCAAGCGTCGTCAGCACACGGCATGACGGCATCATCGGCGACCGGGACTTCGATGTCTGGAATTACCCCGCAGCCCTCGATGGGGCTGCCATCGGGCAGGCGGTATTCGGCGACCGTGGTGTAAGCCAAGGCGCCGTCCTCGCTGCGACCGACGCGCTGCGCGGTAGCCTTGCCGTAGCTCGGTCGGCCGATCACGGTGGCGCGCCCGTGGTGTTTCATGCTCGCCGCGAGCAGCTCAGCCGCCGAGGCGGTGTCTTCGTCGATGAGCACGCACAGCGAGCCACCGTAGCTCGCGGGGCCTTGGGTCCGAACGGCTTCCTCGTCCCCGTCGTTGTCGATCTGCGTCAGGATCGCCGCGGCGCTCGGAAGGTATTCGCTCGCCAGGCGAATGGCCGCCAGCGCGTCGCCACCGGGATTGCCCCGCAGATCGAGGATCATGGCGCGGGGCTCCTTTGGGCCCAGGGCGCGCAGCGTGTTGTACACATTCCGATCGGTGTGCGAGCTGAACAAGCGCACGCGCAGGTAGGCGATGTCGCTCGTGAGCCACTGTCCCTCGACGCGGGCTGCTCGTTCGGTGTCGCCTTCGCCGCGCGCAACGTCGTCGAGCATTTGGAGCGTGTTCAGATCGAGCGGCAAGATCCCCCCTTCGGTCGCAGTTCCCTCCGCTGCCCCGTCCGCCTCCAAGGCGTGACGGTAGGTGTAAAAGACGATCGGCTGACTCGGCACGCACTGGATCCCGACGGGCGCGTTCATCAAGTTGCCGTTCGTCGGTGTCGCCAGGCATTCCGACGGCAAGCCGGTGACGAAGACGATGGGGTTTCCCATGGTGGTCTTGCCCGGGCCCTTGATGACCTGGCTGATGAGGCCGCCCATCGGTCCGGGCTCGCCGCCGCTGGTCATCACCTTGAGCGCAGCCATGTTCGTGGCTGGAATGAAGGTAACGAACACGAAGGGCGAGAAGGGCACCGCCTGCATGTTCATCCCCATGTTCGGCAGGGGGACGGGAATGAATGGCAGGGGGGGCGCCGGCGCCTTGCAGACGTTCGGAAACTGCAGCGACATCCCGATCCCACGATTGCTTGCCGGTAACATCTTCTTTGGCTCCTACTCTATCTCAGCCCAAGCGGACGGTGTTGCTCTTGACGCGAACGGCGTTGAGGCTCTTGAGGATGAAACGTTTCGCCTGGGTGAGCCACGCGCCTTGGCTCAGCTCGTCGATCTGGCCGGCCTCGGTCTTGATGACTCCGCGCACCTGTTTGCGTTGTTCTCCGAAGATCTGCAGCGCGTCGACGGCGATCGTCTCCAGCTCTTCGGTCTGCACATCGACGCTTCGACCCTGCAGGCGCACCCCCTTGTCGCCCACCAAACGCAAGCGGCCGTTCTCGGCGCTGAGCGTGACGCCCGCATCGTTGGACAGTCCGCTCCGGCCGCGCCCCTCGAGCACCCCGATGACGAAAAATGCCTGCTCGTCCCCGATGACCAACAGCTGATCCCCAATCACCGGACGGTAGGGAAAGGCCAGGGCCAGCGTGGCGTGCACCAGCGTCTCGCCGTCGATCACCACGACGACGGCGCCCTCCTCGAGGCGCACCACGCGCGCCGGACCGAGGTAACGATCGATCGTGACCGCCTCGGTGGGCTGCGCTGCGGCTGGTGTTGAAAGATTCATGGTGTTCGCCTCAGGTGGCCTTGGCCGGGTTGTACGCTTCGGCCTCGAGCTTCGCGAGATCGGTCGTCCGCTGCAGCAAGGTGATAGTCCCCTCGTAGTTGGCGTTCTTGTCCTTGAGGTTGTGCACGCGCGCGCCGAAGGCATTGGCCATGCTGAAGTCGGCGCCGGTCGCGTCGGTGTGAGACAGGTCCGCCCACACGAGGCGGGCCGATTGAAAGCAGGTTTCGTGCGCGGTGGTCTTGTCGATCATCGCGTCGCGCAAGTCGGCCTTGATGAACAAGGCCTTGCTCAGATCCGAACCGGTGAAGATGCTGTAGCGCAGCTTGGACTCGCTGAAGTTGACGCCCTTGAGCGAAGACTCGCCGAAGAACACGCCCTTGGCGTTGACGCCCCTGAGGTTCGCGCCGTCCAGCTTCGCTTCTTTGGCGGTGGCCATCTTGATCGAGCAGTTCTCGAGCGTTATCCCACTCAAGTCCGCCTCGCTGAAGTTGCTCATCGACAGGTTGCAGTCCTTGATGTGCATGCCCGACAGGTTGCACTCGCGAAAGTCGCAGCGGGTCATCGTCAGTCCATCGAAGGGGAAGCTTCGCATGTCGAGCTTCTCGAAGCCCACGCGGTCGAAACGCGTCTTGTCGACGATGAGGCTCTCGAATTGGGCTTTGTCGAGGATCATGTTCTCGAACACCGCGTGCTTGAGGTTCGCGCCGTTCAGGTTCGCCTCTTGCATCATGGTCAGATCGACCTGCGCGCCGCTGAAGTCCGCCCCGCTCAGATCCGTCTCCATCCACATGCCGAGGCGGATCTTCTGTCCGCGAAAATCGGCGCCGGGCAATTTTGAGCCCTTGAGCATGCTGCGAAAGAGGTTGGCCCCCTCGAACTGCGCGTCGGTGAGATCGCAATCGTTGAGCAAAATCCCTTCGAGGTTGGCCTCGCGAAAATCAGCCCCGCGAAGGATGGCGCCCGAGAGCACGCAGCGCTCGAGGTTGGCCCCGCGAAAATCGTAGCCACTCAGATCGAGGGGCCACTCGGTGGGATCGATGTCGTCCGCCGGCTCGGTGCCTGCCGGCAGCACGTAAGCCTCGTTGAACACGCAAAAGACCATGTTCTTGCTCAAATGCGTGCCGGTGAGGTTGGCGGCCATGAACACCGAGTTTTCGAGGGTCGCGCCCTCGAAGCTCGCGTTCGTCAGGTTGGCGGCCGGAAACATCGCCTTGTCGAGCGTGGCACCGTTGAACCGCGCGCCGGTCAAGTCGGCCTTGCTGAAGGTCGCCTCGGTGGCGGTGACATTCGAGAAATCGGCGCCGGGCAGCAGCGAGGTGTCGAGATGAAACTTCGTCAGCGTCGCGCCCTTGAACTGCGCCTCGGGCAGCTCGCATTTGACGATGGCGGTGTCCTCGAAGCTCGCGCCATCGAAGCGCGCCTTGGGCATCTTGCATTGCACGAACTTGGCTTGTCCGAGTTTGGCTCCGCGCAGATCGATGCGGCTCAGATCGCACATGACGATCTTCGCTTCGCTCAAGTCCGCCTCATCGACCATCGCCTCGACGAGCGAGCATTCGATGAGCATCGCCCCGCTCAAATTCGCACCGCTTAGATCGGCCCCATCGAGACGAACTTGGGCGAGCTGGGCGCCGGCAAGCTTGGCGCCGGACAAATCGCGATCGCTCAGGTCGAGCGAGCCGATCTGCATACCATCGAGCGCCTCTCCAGCCCGAATGCTGGCGACCAAAGTATCGGCTGGGGTCATCGGCGGGTGATCTCCGAGCGTTGAATGTTCGCCTTTTCCATGTTGGCCTCACGAAAGTCGACATTGACCCCGGCCGTTTCGGTGAGCTGCGCCTCGTAGAGGCTGGCTTTCTGGAAGTTGGTCTTCGATAGCACCGCCTTGCGCAGGTCGGCCCCCTTGAGGTTGGCCTTCTCGAAGCTCGCGTCCCGCAAGATGGCCCGATCGAAACGAGCGCCCGGCACGTTCGCCTCGGAGAAGTTCGACTTTTGCGCGTTGACGTTGAAGAAGTGCGAATCGATCAAATCGGCTTTGTAGAAGTTCGACCCGTTCATGGTGGTTTTGAACCAAACCGCCCCCTCGCCCGTAGCGGTGGATGCCTGGATCTCGGGCAGGGTGCACTCGTTGAAGCTCGTGCCCAAGAGCTGCGAACGCTCGAGCATGATCTTGCGTCCCTCGCATTTGTCGAAACGCACGTGTTCGAGCTTCGCGCCGCCGAAGCGGATCTCTTCCAGGGTGCACTCGTCGAAGCTCAGCATCTTGAATTCGGCCCCTTCGAAGTCCGCGCCGATGAGCGAGCATTTACTGAAGCTTCCGAGCATGCCGTCAGCGCCAGCGAACGACGCCTCGTGAAAGCTCGATTTCGTGGCGCGGAACATGTCGAGGCGCGTGCCGGCAAAGTTCGTCCCCTTGGCGGTCACGCGGTCGAAGGACGCCGTGGTCAGATCGACATCGGTCAAGTTCGCACCGCTCAAGTCGGCACGGTTGAGGCGCGCCCCGCCGAGCTTGGCGCCCGTCAGGTTGGCGCCGCTCAAATTCGCTCGGTTGAGCGTGGCGCATTGCATGTCGGCACCCGAAAGATCCATGCCGCTCAGATCCCAATCGCTGAGATCGTGCCCTTGCAGATCGGCGCCCGGCCCCGGCTTGTCGGGCGGAGGATCGTCTTCACTGTAGGGGCGGTAGTGAAGATCGTTCTTCAGCAGCTCGGGATTGGTGCGGATCTTTTCGAGCGCTGCGTCGAACTTCGCGTGCGCCTCGGCCCGTGCTTCCTCAGGAATGTCATCAGGAAGCTTCTCTTTTTGCTCGAGCAACATTTGCTCTTGCTTGCGCATCATGTTGCCGATGGGAAAGACGACCGCCTCGCCGTCGCGCACCGGCAGACGCATGCCCACGGCGCCGCCGATGGGATCGTCGTTGCCCGTCATCTTCGAGCCCGCCGGAACCGCGCCGGTCTCCTCGTCGAGCTCGACGTTCGCTTCCGCATCCCCGCCACCGCCACGCAGCGCGTTCTTCACCCCGGTGAGCACCTTTTTCTTCATGTCGTCGGCGTCGACGTGTTCGTTCTCGGTGGCCTTGTTCCAGGTGCCGTCGAGTTGCTCGAGCTCGGGGGGCATGAGCTTGCCGAAGATGTTCTTGAACACCGCCACGGGCGGGCTGTTGCCTTCGGCGTTCTCGAGCAAGGCCTCGAGCTCCGCGTCGGTCGCCTCTTCGAGTTTTTCGGCCCGCTCCGCAAACTCCATGAAGCCCTCGGGGAAGGCCTCTTTTAGACCGATGGGATCCGCGGCGAAGGCCTCGAGCTGCTCGATGTACGCTTTCACCGGGCCGGGCTCGTCGGCGAGCGCTTCGGTCACGATGAGGGCGTACTCCATGTCGGTGAGATCTTCTTCCTTGACCGGCGTCACCCCGCGCCAGGTCAGGTAAAGCTCCCCTTCGTCGATGTCGGCGAACAGCGTGTCGAGCTGCATCACGATCTCGCGGCTGTTTTCTTCGACGTCGCGCACGAAGACGCGCACGCGCACCTCGGGCAAGCGGGTCGTCAAACGGCTCGTCGTCGGGTGCAGATTGGTGAAGGTCACCTTCTCGTCGCCGCGCAAGAAGCCCTTCAGTTGTTGGTCGGGGGGCGCGGCTTGAAAGTACCTCCAGTCCATGTCCGTCGAAAAGTACGGCGCGCGCGTGTCGAGCCACTTTTGGTCGTAATTCTTACCGAGCTTCGCGGCGCGGTAGGGCCACGCGGAGTTGAGCGGGCCGAAACCGGCCGCGAGCCCCTTCTTTTCGGTCGCCCCATTGGGGTACACGACGTTCGGCAGCTGCTGGGTCGGCATGACCATCGAGCGCTCCGACCGCGGCGGCTGATACAGGTCGTCGACATCGTCTTTGTCGATCTCGCCAATGAACCCCTTGCCGACGGGGTTGTTGGCGAAGCCTGGCCCGCCGTACGCGTGCGCGTCGTCCACCGCGATGTAACCGATGGGCTTCGGATCGGTGTGCTTGCCTCCGGCGGTGCGATCGATCCACACGCGGTGCCCAATCACCTTGAGCTTCTTTTCCCAGTCGCCGATCTGAATGCCAACCTCGCACTCGGTGTCCTCGGCGCTGGGCGGGTGACAGCTGCCGCGCATCATCACCTCGGCGTTGGTTTTGTAGTCGGCAAAATCACCCGGGTAGACAGGAGCGCCCACGCGGCCCTCGTCGTCCTCGCGCATCATCTCGCCGGTGGCCGAGCCTTGGCCGATCGACAGGCTCGCTTCGTCGAGCAGATCGGCCGCCTCTTCGCTGTCCTTGCGCGTTTTCTCGATGAGCGCGTCGGGGATCTCTTCGCTGCGCACCAGCGTCAGCGGCTCTCCCGGCGCGAGTCGGTACTTGCCGCGGATGATGAAGGTCATCTCCGGCTGACCCGGCTTTCGCAGGCAGTTCTTGTACGCGGCGACGAGCCCGCTATCGCTCTTGAGTCGAATGGTCATGGTTGGTTTGGCTGCAGCTAACCAATTTGGCAATTAAGCTTCAACATCTTCTCAAACAATCCGCTGCTCGCTTCCGCCACGTTGGCTTGCAAATCCAGAACCGCATTTTGAGTCTCATTCAGGCAATTACTAATTTGTGACAAGTTGGCGTCAACTTTCGGCGCAATGCACCCGAGGAACTTACCTCCAAGTTTGAACTCTAACTCGGGACCAACCGAGTTCTCAATCTGTGGGCCAATCTGCACCTCCATAATCACTCCGAGGTTGAATTGCTCTTCAAGGCCCATGAAGAATTCGAAGCGGTTCGCCAACCCGACCGTCGTAGACGCCCCGAAGAAGAACTCCGTCTTCGCACCATGGAAGTACTCGAAGTGCCCGAGGGCCCCAAGCATGTGAAAGTAATCGGTGTACGATTCGCCGTCGCCCAAGTAGGTATGCGTTTCCTTGCCCTCCTTGTAGTACTCCTCCTCGGTCACTTTTCCGTACGCCTTGGTGTAGCTGGTGATCGACTTCGCCCAGGTGGATTCGTAGATGTCGGGACATGGGAGATTCGGCGGCGCTCCCCCGCCCGCTCTATCCCATTTGGTCGGATAAGCCTTTGTGTTCGACATGAACCCCAACTCGTCTTGTGCGCTCCCAAAGCCCATGTATCCTGCAGCGTCTGAGTGTTCCGTCGAACCCTTTGAGCCGAGCGTAGGGTCGGGGGGCGCCCAGTCGCCTAGGTACGCATGCTCACCATCAGTGTTGGTGTTGACCTCTCTCTCTGCGGAGGTAGGCAGGGGTTTGGGTGAGCCTGTGACCGAGATGAGCTCGTCGCCATAAAACTCTTCCCGCTGCGTCCCGTGATAGCGCGTCACCTCGTTACCCTTGACCGTCTGAGAGACGACCTTCCAGCCACTCTTCTTTATTGTATCTGGGCCGGGCTTAAGATCTTCCGTCGGGCATTCGCGCCAGGTGATGCTCGTCACGTTGCCCGGCGCTTCCATCGCGTCGACGATGATGCCGCCGCTCATCTCGTAGCTCGCCACCCCCGTGCCGCGCCCCAGGCTCACGATCTTGTAGTTGCCGCCGATGATCTCGATCTTGTCCCCGCGCGTGGTCGTGATGCGGTGGCCGTCGGTGTGATCGCGCCAGCCCACGTAAGCGGGGATCAAACTCGTTGCTAACGCGTTTTTTTCCGTCGTTCCTGTCGTCGTGCCAGGCGCGCTGTACGCACCTTTGGCACGTGAGACCGCTTCATTCGGCGGAGTCGCACCCGGCAAGTTCTTGTTTTCTGTCGATTGGGTCGGGCTGTTGAATGCCGTGCTCGCTTTATAGAAAGAGCCTCCGACGTTGCTGCCCGTACCTCGGTTGCGTTTATCATCGATAAATTCTCCACCCCAAACATCAGTGGAGAGTAAGTCAGCGCCGTCGGCGGCGGCGCTGAATGCATGATTACCAGCCAGAAGACCCGCACCTGCCCAAGGTGCTCGCATCCCTTTCCCGTCGCAGTTGCCCATCTCAAGATACGATTTGCCGTCGCTATAGTTCTTCGGCGACTGGTTCTCGTAGCTAGGCACCTCGAGGAGTAGGTGCTTGGTGCGGGTTTCGTCTATCGTCGTAGTCGTTGTGTTATCGTCAACGTTCGTCGTGTTTTGACTGAGGAAGTCGGCGGTTGTGTAGTTGGTCGTAAAGTCGGTCATCTTACGATCCCTTCAGCGAAGCGCCTGCTCGCAAGCTTGTTGGAGTTTCTTCAGCTCGTCGGGGAGCAGCTGAAAGGTCATCTGTCCCTTGCTGTCGCCTTCGCTGTAGCGAAGCGTGAGGATGGTGACCGGCATGTTGATCGCCTCGCCGGTGTTGGCGTGGCTGATGTGATCGACCCGCCATTTGACGTCGTTCACCACTTTGCCGTGATCGATGAGCGCCTCGTACACCGCGTCCATACGAAGCTGCGGGGCGGCCTGTTCGTAGAGCGGAATAATCAGCGCGAGGGCCTTCTCGATGTCTTGCTCTTGGGCGTCGTCGCTCGCGAGCAGCTGCTTGATGTCCTCTTCGAGCAGATCGGGCGGGGTGTTGTTCTCGACCCCGCGCAAGATCAGAAAACGGCAGGCGCCGAGCACGGGCGTGAGCGCGCGCGGAGCGATCTCGTGTTTGGTGCAGTACTCGCCCACGATGGCGTTGCTGTGCGGGGTGTTGATGGCGCCGAGGTTCGGCTCGAGGACGGTCCAGAAATCATCGCGCACGCCCTCGGGCAGATCGATGATATGAGCCAGATCGCCGGGGAGCGACGAAGGTCCTGGCTGCTTGCCGAGGCAGTTGAGCACCGTGGTGCCGGTGAGCTGCGACAGCGCGGCGGCGGTGAGTTGATCGACGTCTTGGTTGGGGGCTTCGACAGTACGGGTCATCGCTCGCAGTGATAGAATCGCCGTACCTCAGCGTCTACCGATAGCGTCGACTCGAGTGAAGAAATGCGCCGCTTCGATGAACCTCCCGGCGACTTGGGCTTGCGCATTGGCCCGCGATTGAGCAAAGTGGTTCTCCCCCATGGGCCGTTTGGGCCTGGGTCGCCAGCCACGAGGAGCCAACGAGGATGACCGCAGCACTCTCTTTCGCAGCGAAACTCGACACCGACGCGCTCGGCGGACGGTTTTTGGGCCCCGCGACGGTGACTTGCTGCGCCGCGGCGACGCTCGAGGTCAGCCTGCCGACGGGCGAGACGGTCAGCCCTCAGCTGGCGCTCGCTTTTCCGTTCACGCCGGCTGAAGGCGACAGCCTGCTCGTCATTGGTCAGGACGACCGCTATTTCGTGATCGGCGTGATCGCCAGCACGGGTCAAACCCACCTGCGTTTTCAGGGCGACGTCGAGCTACGATCGGTAAAGGGCCAGCTGGAGCTTCACGGCGAGAAGGGCGTCGAGCTCAGCGGGCCGCAGATCGCCATCAAGACGAGGAAGCTCCGGGTGATGGCCGACAAGGCGACGGAAGTGTTCGGGACGGTTTTCACCCGCGTGAAAGAGCTCTTGAGCGTTCATGCCGGCGAGACGGACACCGTCGTCCACGGCGAGTGGAGCACGCGCTCGAAGCGCGCCGCGATCACGAGTGAAGAGGTCGCGTCGATCAACGGCAAGCAGATCCACCTCGGCTGAGGCCTTGGGCCGCGGCAAGCGTGCCTGCTGAGGCGTGCCTGCTGAGGCGTGGCTGCTCAGGCGTCGCTGAACTGGATGATGACGCCCGATTGCGTCTTGATGCGGCTCTTGTTCGAGTCCACGGCGCTGACCACGTTGGCGGTGGTGCCGTTGGGAACCGCCCCGATGATGAGAGGCCGATCCGGATCGCCACCGACGAAGGCGACGGCGACCTCGGTGCCAGCGCGCAGCGGCATGTGCATGCCGTAGTCCCGTCCGACCGACGGTTGGCTCATGCGGATCGGGAGCGAGGCGAGCACGCCACCGTAGCCGCCTCCGCTGCTCCCTTGGTGACTCGCGTCACGGCCCGGGGTGTCGAGGTGCAGCTCGACGTAGTAGCGCCCTTGCGTGTCGATGGCGCCCACCGGGGGGGTGGGTAGGGTGTCGCCCTTTTCGTGATTCTGGGTCCGCACCACGCCCGACATGACGCCGTGGATCCGTGGCTTGGGCGTGAGCCTCGCGGGTCGGAAGGTGTGAGCGGCATCCACGGCCACGAAGCGGTTGCGGTAATCGATCTCCTCCCCGCTGCCGCCGCTGGTGAGCGCGGTGAGTTCGGCGCGATGCTCCACCTCGATGACGAGCACATTCTTCCCGGACTCGCCCACGTTTTCGAGAGTGAAGGTGCTGCCCGCCCCGAGTCGCATCACGTCGCTCTCCCCCTCGTAATGGCTCTGGCGCACGCGCTGCTCTTCCATGCGGATCTTGGCCAGCCGTTTTGCCTCGGCGTCCGTCGTCACGTTGGGGCCAAACTCGACCATGGCGCCCATCGAGCCGTCGAGGTCGAGCTCGGCTTGTCCGTACAGATCGTGGTCGTTTTTCTCGTAGTTGTAGTCACGCACCCAGTAC
>JAPYTK010000053.1 GCA_029941785.1 Polyangiaceae bacterium
GGGAGTGCAGAGGGCGGCCGCGCTTTCGATGACGGGCAAAGTTGAGCGGGCCGGCGACCACCGAATACAGCAAGAGGAGCAGCCCGCCGAAAGCGATCGGCCACCGGGAACCGACGTTGGGATCGAGTTCGCGGGCGAGCGTGTCGTTAGGACGAAACGCCGTGCCGATGGGAAAGAGGCTGGCCGGGCGCCGGCGTTCGCTGCGCTCGACGAGCTGCAGCATGCGCGCGACGACAAACAGTGATTCAACGGCCGCTGGCGAGCTCGGATCGAAGGCCAAGATGTGCACCTGCCCGAGGCCGTAGCTTGCCGTGGCACCCACTGGCGACTCTCGCAAATTGCCGCCACTGTAACCTTTGAGTTCGAGCGTCTCGACGAGCGAAGGGTCGAGCGTCGTCATCGCGGGGACGGGTTGAGGCGTCGGCGTGGCTCCCACAAACGCTGCGAGCGTCGCGTGCCGTAGGTCTTCGGGACGGCTGATATTGATCGCGAGGTTGCCGCCCGCGTTGACCCAATTGGCCAAGGCGTGCAGTTCGGCCGCATCCAAGGACGTCAGTTGATCGCTCGGCATGCGCACCACGGAGGCGGAGCTATAGCCTACGCTGAATCGAGGAAGGACCACGTCGCCGGTGGCCGCGTCGCGGGGGGCTAGGGCGACATCGAGTGTGATATTGCTCGCCGTCGAGTGGTGCCGGGCGCCGGATGCGGGGCCGGTGAAAACCAAGGATTGTTGGTCGAGAGAAGCCTTGAGAGGCTGGGCGGCACCGGCATCGAACAGGATGATCGAAGCGTCCGATTTTTCGCGAAGGACGTTCTGGTGGACGAGGTTTCCTGCTGCGTCGAAGACGGAGAGCTTGAGGATGTTGTACCCCACCGCTTGTGCTGGCAGGTGAAGCCTCACACGGGCGCCAGGAGCGAGGGAGATTTTGGCCGTGGTGGGAGCGGGATCGTTGCCCCCGTAGCGTGAAGAGCCGTCGCTGGTGTGCACGCGAACGAGTCCTTTGAATGGCGAGGCCCCGTCATTTTTCAGCCGCAACAGGATTTCGTTCCATCCGGTTTGCGAGACCGTACGCTCTCCGAGAATGGCTTGGGCATCGATGACCAGGCCGCTGACCTTCGTCATGGGCGTCGCGCCAATCGCTGGCTGTGCGCTGGCCCGGGTGGCGAGCAAGAGAGACGCGACGGCCGCACAAAAAATAGCCGATCCCCAAGCGCGCCTTCGCGCGGCGACCGATGCGGTCGTCGGTACAGACGTGGTCATCGCTGGCGAATTCATGGTCCGCTCGCCCGCTCGACGTCGTCCGGACGGGCGGGCACTGCGTCGATGAGGGCTTCGATCACGTCGACCGTGCTGATCCCGTCCGCTTCTCCCTCGAAGGAGCGGATGAGTCGGTGACGTAGAACGGGCGTCGCGACGGATGAGATGTCGGAAAAGGCGACATGTCCACGCCCCTCGAGCAGCGCCGAGGCTTTGGCGGCGAGAACCAACGACTGCGCGCCGCGCACACCGGCGCCGTAGCGTAGCGCGCGCTGGGCGATCTCGGGTGACTCGGGGTTGTCTGGATCGCTTGCCCCGACGAGTCGGGCCGCATAGCGCAGGACGGGTTCCGCAACCGCGATGTCTCGGCATGTGCGCCGCAAGGCGAGCACTTCACTGGCGTCGAGGACGCGGTCCGGCGGCGGGTTGGCGTGACCGGTGGTTCGCACCAGGATCTCGGTCATGTCGTCTTCGTTGGGGCCATCGACCACGACTTTCAGGAGAAAGCGATCCAGCTGCGCTTCTGGCAGCGGATAGGTGCCTTCCATCTCGATGGGGTTTTCGGTGGCGAGAACGAAGAAGGGCTCGTCCATCGCATGTCGTTCGCCGGCCACCGTGCAGGCGTGTTCCTGCATCGCCTCGAGCAGGGCGCTCTGGGTTTTCGGTGTGGCCCGGTTGATCTCGTCGGCCAACACGAGCTGGGAGAAGATCGGCCCCTTGTGAAAGCGAAAACTGCGCGAGTCGTCCTCTGCGGTGACCAGTACGTTCGTTCCGATCACATCGCTTGGCATGAGATCGGGCGTAAACTGGATTCGGGAAAATTCGAGATCGAGGCAATGCGCGAGCGTGCGAACGAGCAGCGTCTTTCCGAGTCCTGGCGCGCCTTCCAACAAGACGTGTCCGCCAGCGATCAGGCCCCAGAGCGTCTGGGCGACCACTGCTCGTTGTCCGACGATCACTTCGCCGATGCTCTCTCGGAGCTTGGCGCTCGCTTCGCCGGCACGGTTCAGGGCCACTTCGAATTCGGTAGGTTCGCTCAAACTCTCGCTCCGGGTTGATGGTGGTCAGCAGGCGGGGGAAGGGGCGGCGAAAAACACTCCCCTCACTGTGTAGCTGAAGTACGTGCGCGCCTCACGGTTGAAAATAACGGCCGACCTGCTCACGGTATTCCTTGGGAACCTCGCTTCGTTCGACCGCGCCGACCTCGGAGGGACCCACCCGGCCCAGCTCTTTCTCGCCCCGAAGATTCGCCGTTTCGCCTTCGCGCCCCGGCGTCCGACCCCGAACCGAGCCCGGATTCGGAGCTCCGGCGCTGAGGGGCCCGCGAGCGTGGGATCGCAGTTCGTCGCCCTCGAGTTTCTTTGTGCTTCCGTCATGCTGACCCGGGCCGCCGCCCGGGGTTCCGCCGGGGCGGCCGGAGGGATCGGCGCCAGCGGGTGGCCCTCCCGGGCGACCACCGGCATTCTGTCCCTGCCCTGGCAGGGGCATGAGGCTTCCGCCTCGGAGCTGGCGTTCCGTCTCACCGAGACCGCGCTCTGCCTCCCCGAGCTGTCGTTGCCGCTTCGCTTCGGCGCTCGGTGGCTTCTGCTTCGCTTGTTGACGAAGCTGCTGGGCGAGCTGCTTGATCCCTTCCTCGGTGGTGAGCTTCTCGGCCATTTGGCGTAGTTGCTCTTCGCTCAGGGAACGGGAGCCGCCGCCGTTGGGATCGAGCTCCTTTGCTTGTGCGCGCAGTCGTTCTGCGAGGAGCTTGCGCTCCTCTTCGGTGAGCAGGTCGAGCGCCTTGGCCATGGCCTCCGACAGTTTGCGCGCAGCCTCTGGGTCGCCGCTCGAGTTCATCTCGCGCAAGGCTCGTTTGGCCTCCTCGCTCAGACCTTCCTCGATGGCTTTTGTAAGGGCCCGGAGCCGGTCGTTGTGTTGTCCGGTTTCCGCGAGCCGGCGCCGCTGTTCATCGAGGGAACGTGCGACACGCGGCGCCCCCCGTTTGCGGGCGGCTTCGGCGGCCTTCTTGAGAGCCTCTTGCGCCCGCTTGCGATCGTCGCCCTCGAGTTGGTTTGCGAGGCGGCGCATCTTTTTGTCGAAGGCGGTCATGTCCCGATCGCCAAGGGCTTTACGTGCGGCATCGAGCTGGGGGTTCTTCCTCAGCTGCGACAGAGCCGACTCGAGTCCGGCGCGCTCCTTTCCCGTTCCGAGGCGCTGTCGCTCGTGCGCAACCGCATCTCGGAGCTTGGCGATCTCGTCGAGAGCCTCCCGTTCGGGCATGCCTTGCAGCAATCGTTTGCGCAAGGTCTGGGCCCGCTGGCTCAGTTCTCTCAGGCGTTTGGCTTGGGCTTCGTCTTCGGGATCGAGTTGCGAGAGCTTGATGACGTCGTCGAGGGTACCGAGATGAGAGAGCTTTACCTGCTCCGTCCCTGGTGGAGGAGGTGGTGTTGCCGCCGCTGGGGGCAACGGCAGCAAGCCGATGGCGAAGATGGCCGCGCCGGCCACCGGTGCGAAGAGATGGGAGCGCTGCGTGATGGGCGGAAGTTGCGCGGGGACCGGCGCCGAGCTCACGGCTCGTCGTGCGTCGCGCAGAACCGTGAGGTAGGGGCCGTCGTCTGAAGGGCTGCTCTGCTGCAGCTCGAGCGCGGTCGTAATGGCTTCGTCAGACTTGAGTTTTTGGTCCAAGAAGAGTGCGACATGCTGATCGCTCCACGCGTGGCGTCTTGCGATCCAGAGGCCCACCAGCAGTCCGCCTGCTCCGAGCCACCAAGAGTGAAGCCTCAGGTCGTGGCTGCGCGACCACCAAGCGAAGGCCGCTGCGGCGACGCCAAGCACCAGGCCGACCGCGATGCCGCTCGTCGCGAGGCGGGCCGCATTGTGCGCGCGAACGTGGCGGGCCCAGCGGTGAAATCCCGCCAGGAAGTCTCGTTCGTCGGTCGTGGCCACGACCACGTTTTAGCTGGCGGTTGGGGGGCCCGCCAGCGCGAAGCAGGGTCGAGACGTCGTTTTGCGAGAGCGGGAGTCGTCCCGGGGGGCGCCAGGATGGCCGAGGGCGCGACCTCGCTGGCGTGGTCGCCGGGCCCAATCTGAGCGAAGTGTAGGTCCTTGCCGACGTTGGCAAACTGGCGCGGTTTCATGCAATTTCGCATGACACCACGCGGAGGTGCACGGATACTGCGTTCGGGAGGGCGCATGGTTGAGGCCAGAGACTTTGTGACAGAGTGTGTGGACCGGGCAATGGGGGATTTGAGCATCGTGGTCGACGCGGAGGATGAAGCCTTCATTCGGGCGGAGCTGCGGCGACTCATCGAGGAGGAACCGCAAATCCGGTCCTTGTATCGCGGCGCCGAACCACACCTGGCTGTTTACGAGACCGGTGAAGCGTGCACGCTCGGTGAGCCCGAACACGCCGGCATCGACGCGGAGAAACGCCGCGCCCCAGCTGGTGGCGAGTCGTGAACAAGACCGCGGGAGATTCGCCGGTGGGGGGGGAACGGGCTGCCGCTGCGTCCGCCGCCTCCGAGCGTCATTTGGACCGCCCCAAGACCCTACCACTACGGCTTTCTTCCGCCGAAGAGGAACGCCTTGCCCGTGAGGCGCTTCCCTGGGTGCGCGAAATCGCCCGGTCGGTCGGCTCGCAAATGGCGGATCAGGCGAACATCGACGATCTTGCTTCAGCCGGACACGAAGCCTTGGTGAAGATCGTCCGTCGTTACCAGTCCGGGCGCTCGCCATTCGAGGGTTACGTGCGCAATCGTCTTCGCTTCGCCATGCTCGATGTGCTGCGAAAGGAACGTCGCCACAAGCGGCGCGCGACCGCTCTGATCGCTTCCATGTTGACCCTCGTGAGCGACGGACCACGAGGCGACCACGCAGAGGCGATGCCACCGAGCGAGGCACAGTTCCGCCGTCGCTTCATGCAGTCTCTCTCCGTGCACACCGTCGCGATGATGTTTGGTCTCGCTTCGGAAGAGTGCGCAAAGGCCGGGTTGCCGTCGGGGCCCGCGCGCCTCGACCCCGAGCAGTCGACCTATCGCAATCGCATGCGGCGCGAAGTCGCCCGTGCGCTCGACGCCCTGCCCGACGACCGTGAGCGCACCGTGATCAAGCGACTTTACATCGATGGGCATACGCTCGCGGCGGTGGCGGGCGAGCTCCAGCTCAGTCGATCCTGGGTGAGTCGTCTGCACAGCCGGGCGATGCGGCGGCTCGCTGCGATCCTCCGCCGTGATCGTGCGGTTTGAAGCGTGCGAGGTCCCTCACTGGGGGGGGCGCGTGGCGACCCACGGCCTTAGCGTGGATACGGCGTCGACGGACACCCGACCGCTTGCGAGCACGGCGTCGATCGAGGGATTGTCCCGAAGAGACCGTACGCGAAGCATGGCTGGAAGATAGACTCGTTCGCGCCCGAGCCCGCCGCCCCGCTGGGCGCGGGCCGTGATCCTCAGTGCGTCGCTGAGAGGAGTGTCGAGCTTCAGGAGCGCATGGGCGGTGTCGACGAAGCTCGCCCCTGCGCCGACCATCCGGCCGGCGAGGTGCCGGCGAGCGAGTTCGGCTCGGCGTGTGGCCAACAGGAGTCCCGCCTTGTCTTCGATGCATAGCGCGCGTCCCTCTTGGTCATCGGAGCCATAACGTGTGCCGCTCCGAAAAATGCCGAGCGCGGCTTGGGCTGCGCGAATGCGAGGCAGCACGTGGCCTTCGATTTCGTGGAGCACCGTGCGGTGGGCGGCGGTGGCCGTCAGCATGTGTCCGGTGGCGACGTAGACTGTGCCCGGCCCCGTGGCCGCCAGCGCGGCGAGCCGGGTGCTGACGACGACCCGAACGCCCAGCCGCCTCGCCCCGACCATCGACCGCATCTGGGACAACAGGCTGCGCGGGTCGAGAGCGTCGTCACTCCGGATGGTGGGCTCGGCGTCGGCAGCATGGCTAGATTCATCGGCCGCCTGCAGCCACTCATGGCAAAGTGCATCGGCCGCTTCGTCGAAGGAATCGCGCCGCGGGTAGCGCTCGTTGGCCAAGCCGCCGAAGGCTTCGGTTCCGACCGTCATGCAGAGTTTGGCCTCGAGCGTGAGCTCGCGAGTACGGTCGATGTACAGCGATTTCAGAGCGTCTTGCGGAAGCGTCTCGAGCTCGGCCGCACCTCGCTCGAGATGATTCACCAATGCACCATAATCGGTCCGACCGTATTCGAAGCGTGGCAAACGGGGCTGACCGTTGTCGTAGGCTTTGCGCAGCGCGGCGACTTCCGCGCGCAGGTTGACCGGCGTCACGCAGCCGAGCAGTCGGATGTGCCGCGACGCTTCGTCGATGAGCCGGCTGGCCTGCGGCTCCCATTTTGGCGGGCTTGTGAGCTCCTGGCGCACGCCACCCTCAGAGTAGATTGGCTGCCAGTTCCGCGAGCCCGCTTCGCTCGCCCTTGGTCAAGGTGACGTGCCCGGCGACCGCTTCTCCCTTGAAGCGTTGAGCGACGACACTCAAGCCATTGGACGCATGATCGACATACGGCGTGTCGATTTGGTGGGGATCGCCCGTCAGGACCACCTTCGTACCCTCGCCCGACCGCGTGATGATCGTCTTCACTTCGTGGGGTGTGAGGTTTTGGGCTTCGTCGACGATGAGGAATTGTCGGGGCAAGCTGCGTCCACGAATGTAGGTCAGCGGCTCGACTTGGATCATGCCGCTCTCGATCAAGGGCATGTACGACCGGGCATCGCGCTCGCTGCGCCCCGGACCGCTCGAGAAGATGATCTCGAGGTTGTCGAAAATGGGCTGCATCCAAGGGTTGAGCTTGTCGTCGATGTCCCCGGGCAGAAAGCCTAGGTCGCGCCCCATAGGCATGATGGGCCGGCTGACAAGCATCCGCGCATAGGTACCGTCCACCGTCGTTCGCTGAAGCGCCGCGGCCAGAGCCAGCAGAGTCTTGCCGGTGCCCGCCATCCCGAGCAGCGAAATCAATTGGACCGAATCGTCGAGCAGCAGGTCCAAGGCGAAGGTCTGTTCTTTGTTGCGCGGCCGCACCCCCATGCAGCCCTCGCGCGGGACGCGCAGCGCCACCAGCGCTTGTTTTTGAGCGTCGAAACGGGCCAGCGCGGTGTGGTTGTGCGACTGTTGATTTCGGAGCATCACGCTCGCGTTCGGATACACCGTGTCGACATCGAGATCCGTCTTCTCGCAGGAGAGATGACCCTTGTCGAAGAACGTCTTGATAGCGTCGGGAGAGACGTCCACCTCGACGACGCTGTGTTCGAAATCGAAATTATGGACCCGCGGATTCTCGTACGTTTGCGAGGGGAGGCCGAGTGCATCGGCACGGATCCTCAGGTTGGTGTCCATGGTGACGAACACGGTTGGCAAGGCACCCTCTGCGCTGCGAATGTCGATGACCGTCTGCAGGATGAGGTGGTCGAGCGAGGCCTCTTCGAGCCCCACGGGTAGCTGGTGGCGCTTGCGTGGAAGGGCGATCCACAGCGTGCCGCCGCCGCGGATGTCGACCGGCTCCGATAGCGAGCCATTCTCCGGTCTCAAGTCGTCCAGCGTGCGAGCGATCATGCGAGCGTGTCGGCCACGATCGGTACTCTCGTGCTTGAACTTGTCGATTTCCTCGATCACATAGATCGGAATGATGATGTTGTTGTCTTCAAATTTGAAGATGGATAGCGGATCATGCAGCAGGACGTTCGCGTCGAGGACGTAGTTCTTTTTCATGGGCTTCCGTAGCGAGCCCATGAATACCACAGCCAGCTGTGCACGGGGTGCTTGCCTTTATCGACAATTTGCCCTAGAAAGACGGCCCTTCGAGAGGATATTTCAATGTTTCTCATGAGTTCCAAGAAGTCGCGCAAGACCTGCCGCAACAAGAGCGCTCGTCACCGCGCGAAGATCAAGGCCAAGAACAAGAAGCGCCGCAAGCGCTAGTATCGCTCGGTACCCCGATGTACCGGGATTTGCTTGTTGACCGCCTACCACCGGAGCTTCGCATCGGTGGTGGATGGTAGGCTGAGTTATGTCTTTTGCGTGACTGGCTCCGCGCTATTGCTGCGCTGGGACCGAATCGACTGCTCGCGGTGGTGAACGAAGATCAGTCGCGCCACAGCTTGAAGGGTCTCTTGGACGCCTTGGCCGGTTGTGGCGCAGGCTTCGAACTCCGGCACACCCGTCGGGTTGAGCGCAGCGCGAAGCTCTTCGATATCCATGATGCCCGGAAGATCACGCTTGTTGTACTGCACCACGTAGGGCAGCTCGTTCAGCTTCCGACCGTACTCTTCGAGATTCTCCGCGAGGCTCTCAAGCGATACCTCATTGGCATCTGCGCGAGCGAATTGAGAGTCAGCGACGAACACGCAGCCGTCGATCCCTTTGAGGACCAAGCGGCGCACGGCTTCGTATTGGATTTGGCCGGGAACGGTATAAAGCTGCAGGCGCGTCTTGAAACCGCGCACTTCACCTAGCTCGAGCGGGAAGAAATCGAAGAACAACGTTCGGTCTTCTTCGGTCGCGAGTTCGACCATACGGCCGCGGGCGGATTCGTTCGCCTGGCCATGAATAAAGCGCAAATTCGTGGTCTTGCCGCAGAGTCCCGGGCCGTAATAGACCACCTTGAAGGTGATCTCCCGTGCCATCAGATTAATGAAACTCATGAATCGTCTAGCTCATTCAATCATTGAACAGATTGTCGATGTCCGCGTCCGTGATCTCGGCAAAAGGCGAGGCCTGCTGGGCCTGCGGCGCTTGGTGATCGATATCGTCGAAAATGACGCCGAGTTCCTCGCTGGCCTTTCGCACCCGCAAACGGACCAAGCCCAGACTGGATCGCGCATCGAAGATCACCACCAAGATCACGCGGCTCTTCACCAACTGAATGTGGATGTGAGCGTTTTTTCCCTCGTGAAACTGAGTCGTGAACTCGTTTTCGCGCAGCAAATTCGCGATCCCGCCGGTGGCGGCGATGTTTCCCGCCGTGAGTGAAGCGAGCGAGGTGGTGTCGATGTCGTCGACCTCCCCACTCGCTGCGATGAGCTGTCCGTTCTTGTCGACGACGAAGACAACCCGAGCATTGGCTGCCTGCACAAGTTGGGAAACCGCGCGCTCGATCCGGGCGAATTCCTTCTCGTAGATGACCAGCTGGTGGCCCATCACGCTTTCCCCAATCTCTGAAGCAGTATACCCCGCATCTCTTTGGCTTGTGTTATCGCCCTGCTTTTGCATCGTTGCAAGTCGCACCCGCCAAAAACACTTCTCCTGCGCGATCCTCCCGGTCTCACTTCGACACTGGGCTGGCCTTTGATCCGGGGTAGTGCTTTGATGACCCACGTTCCGATGTTAGTCGTCGTCGTCGCGGTCACACCTCTTCTGCTCGGGATGCTCTTGATCCTGATGATCGCGCGGTATTCGCCGAATGTGCCTCGCGTCGCAGACCTTCGTCCGGGCGCCACCGAAGATCAGCGACCGCAGATCACCGCCGACGAGTTCAAGGATATGATCGAGGAGGTCGTCGACGCGCTCGGACTCGAGACCGTGTTTTCGTCGATGGGAACGGGCGGCGTGATCGAGATGACGCTTCGCGACCCCAAACCGCTGTCTGGGGGTCGCATCGTCCTACAAGCAACGCCGGTACTGCAGGGGCAGATTGAGGCGGTCGACGTGCTCGGCTTTGCCGAGGGAGTTCGAGCCGACATGGGGGCGCTCAAGGGTATTTTTATCGCGCTGGCTGGTTTTACCGACGAAGCGAAATCGGGGAGTGCCGCAACCCCCGCGCCAGTGGATTTGCTCGACGGCGCACAGCTCCTCGAGTTGATGGAGGATCATCTCGATCCTTCGCGAGCAAAACTGGCAGCGGGTTATCGCGGCTTCGGGCCAGGATGACGGGCCCGACCTTGGCGCGCCACGCCGCTCGGCCGTGGCTTGCTTGCCTGCTCGTGGTCGGCGTGGTCTTTCTGTTGCCCCGCGAAGCGCACACGCGTTCGCCCGCAGCTTTCATCGACGCTGCGGTGGCCCGGGCGGTGGCGCGGGTGGAGGCGTCGAGCGATGCAGAGGCTTATGCTGCGCTTCGGCGGTTGTGGCGATTATGGGAAACCGCCGATCCCAGCGACGTCGAGCGAGCCCTTGTGCAGCT
Source organism: Polyangiaceae bacterium (assembly GCA_029941785.1). Classification (GTDB taxonomy): domain Bacteria; phylum Myxococcota_A; class Polyangia; order Polyangiales; family Polyangiaceae; genus JAPYTK01. The sequence goes on from JAPYTK010000053.1 coordinate 10,350, forward strand.
GAGCCTGGACCGGCGCCGCTCCGCTCCGCCTCGTGCCTACGCGGGATTGTTGTCGGCGTACGCCCGGCGCCGACGCGGTGACTTGGCGGGAGCTCGCAAGCGAATCGCTGAGCTGGGCTACTTGGATCGTTGGCTGGTCGTCGGGCCCTTCGACAACGACAACAAAGCCGGAATTGACGAGCTTGTGCTTCCAGAAAAAGAGAGAAGCCAACCGATCATCTATGATCGCGCTTTTGTCGGTAAGGCTCATCCTGTTCGCTGGCGTGTCTCACCGGATGTTCACGTTTATGGCTATGTGGACTTCGGTGCGATGATGCGGCCCCGGGAGGCGATTTGCGCCGTGGCGACGAACTATCTGCGCGGAAAGCCTCGTCCGATGAGTCTGTGGATGGCGGCGCGCGGGGCATTTCGTCTCTACTTCAACGATCGCCTCGTTCTCAAAGATCCGGCGTACCGGCAACTCGACGCCGAGCGGCACGCCGTCCAGGTGAACTTGCTCGACGGGACCAACCGGATCACGGTGAAGGTGTGCGGTGCGAACGCCCCTCCGGCTTTCGCTCTACGCCTCGCCGAACGCGATGGTGAGCCCGCCAAGGGGATCGTGGTGGCAGCCGATCAAGAGGCGAGCGTGGCTTACGCGTCCGCGGCTTCGGCTCGCGGAAAGCCAACGACCGAAAGCAAACGCCCTCTTCCTTTTGGTCCTCTCGCTGAACTCGAGCGGGCCGTGAAGGCGCGCCCGAGCGATCCCGCGGCCATGGAGGCTTGGGCGGGCTTCTTGCTGCGAACGGGGGCGGACCCTGAAGGTGAACACCTCGCACGCGATTGGGCGAGTCGGGCTGCCGTCGCTGAGCCTCGGTTCGAGAGGGCCATGCTTGCCGCTGAGCTGGCCGAGGATCGGAACGGTCGCAGGCAGTGGCTCGACCGAGCGGCGCCGCTGGCTTCAAAGAACGAACAGAAGGTTGCCTTGTGGATGGCGCGGGGGCGGCTGGCTCGGGCCGGGTCACAGTGGCGGGACGCGGTGCCTTTTTACGATCGTGTTCTGACGGTGGATCCGCACCACGCGCAAGCATTGCTCGGGAAATTTGATCTGTACGTCGAGGCAGGACTCTCGCGTACCGCGCTCGGGCTCCTTCGCGATGCCAGCGAAAAGCAGCCCCACTGTGTGGCTCTTCTGCGGGCGCTGGCGGGCCAACTTCGCTCGCTCGGTCGGGAGACAGAGGCCCTGGAAGCTGCGCGCCGTTATGCGGCCTTGCGTTTCGATGATGGTGGTTATCTGAAGGAGCAAATGGACCTTGCCGTGGCCCGTCGAGACAAGGCGGCAGCCACTCATTGGGCAGGTCGCTTGTTGGCAAGCGAGCCGTCTTCGCTGTGGGCCCACGGAACCGTGGCCCGTGCTCAGTGGGCGCAGGGCGAGACCGACGAGGCGGAGAAGACGTATCGTCGCGGACTGGCGATCGCGCCCCACGACCGCGCGACCCTTCGTGCGTTGGCTTCGCTGTATGGCGAATTGGGGCGGCGGCGCGATCAGATCCGCACGCTCGAACGCGTCCTTCGGGTCGCACCCCACGACAAGCAGGTCCGAAAGTACCTTGAGCACCTCGACCCCCGGGCGCTCCGCGCGGATGAACGACACGCATGGCCGGCTGAACGGTTCCTCGCGCAACGTGAGAGCAAACAAGCCTCGGGCCGGCGGGTGTTGCGGAAACTCCACGTGACGACCGTCTACGACAACGGAATGGCCAGTCGCTTTCGTCAACTCGTGTTTCAACCCCAAGATGAGGAGTCGGCCCGTCGAGCGCGGCAGTTCGTGTTCGTGTATCACGCAGACCGACAGCTGGCGCAGCTTCGCGCCGCCAAGGTCTATCGGAAGGACGGACGAGTCGATGAAGCGACGCGCATTTTTCAGGCGCCCTTGAACGATCCATCGATCAACATGTACACCTTGCAGCGGCGTTTTGTGGTCGAGCTTCCCCCCATCGAAGTCGGGGATATTGTCGAATTACGCTACCGCATCGATGACGTCGTTCCCCAGAGTGAGATGTCCGGCCATTTCGGCGAGGTCGAGTACATACAGGGGGTCGATCCGATCGAACAGGCAGAGTACATCCTGACTGCCCCTGACGAAAAGAAGCTGTCCTTGTCAGTGAACGGACTCAAGCTGCGCGAGCGCGACAGCAAACAACTTGAAGGTCACACTCGCGACAGGCTCGTGTTCAGCGACGTTCCTCCGGTCGCGCGTGAGGATCGGATGCCACCGCTCGCGGAGTTGGCGGGACACATCCATGTGTCGAGTTTCCAGAGCTGGAAGAAGCTGGGCGCTTGGTATGCGCGTCTGTCGCGGGACAAGCTCGATGTCGACGATGCCGTGCGAAAGCGTGCGCAGGATTTGACGGCGGGGCTCTCCTCCGTGAGACAGAAGGTGGCCGCGATCTACCATTACGTTTCTTCCGAACTTCGCTACGTGGCGTTGGAGTTTGGAATCGAGGGTATTCGACCACGCCGCGCCGCTCTCACCTTGGCCCGCGGTTGGGGCGACTGCAAAGACAAGGCGACGCTCATCGTGTCCTTATTGCGCGAGCTGGGGATCGAGGCTGAGCTGGTCTTGGTGCGCACGAGCTTGCGAGGGGGGGTGGCCACGAAGACACCGAGTCTCGCGGTGTTCGACCACGCCATCGCCTACATACCGGTCCTCGATTTGTATCTGGATGGCACGGCGGAGTTGACCGGAACGAGCGAGCTGCCCTTGATGGACCGCGGAGCTCTGGGCCTACGTATTACTTCCGAAGGAGGCCGGCTCGTTCGCTTGCCTCACGCGAAAGCTTCGGAGACCAGCGAGCAGCGCGAGGTCGAGCTTTCGGTGACCGCCGAAGGTCTTGTTCGGTTCCGAGGCGTCTTGACCGTCCGGGGTGCCGACGCGTCGAGATGGCGTCGCCGCTACCTGGCAGAGGCCACGCGCCAAGACCGGCTCGCCAGCGATTGGGGGAAGTTTTTCGGCTCCGTCAAATTGTTGCAGGGCCAGACCCGAGTCGGCCCCCTCGCCCAATTGGAGCGTGCCGTGCGCCTCGAGGTGAGCGGGACGGCTGTGGTGCGTCGGGACGGTGATGCCTACGTCGTGCCTGTTGGACGAGGTTGGCGGATGAGCGCGCGCTTCGCCGGCCAGATTCGACGTCGGCAGCCGGTCGTCCTTGGCGCGAAGCGTGTGTACGGCGAGTCGTGGAAGCTGACGGTCCCGGATGGCATGCGGGCCGTATCGGTTCCCAAGCCCGCCCGTCTCGAGAGTCCTTTGGCCGACTATCTGCGACGTGTCGAGCGCAAGGGACGCACCATCGTCGTCACGAGCGAGATGAGAATGAAGGCTGCGCGAGTACCCGTCGCCTCTTACCAGGCATGGCGGCGCTTTTGCCAGCGCGTGGACGCACATGGATCACCGTTGATCCTCATCGCCCGTTGAACGGTTCGAGTCGGAATTTTCGGCATCCAAAGGGCGTGCGCCTTGGCCCTTTGCGTGTAAAAGTGTGAGATTCAGAGCGGCGGTGAGACATCGGTGTCCCATTTTGGCACACTCCGATCTTCTAAGTGTCTGAAATGACGTGTCGAAAGTTTGGCCCGGATCGTGAATGGGATGGTGCGAAACGTATCGAAGGAGCTAAGACATGACGGATAACGTGAAAGTGGCGAGTCGGGCAGTGCGTAGAGGAAGACGGTATCGTTCACGACGACCGCCGGCGATGGCTCCGCACGCCAACGAGGCTTCGACTTTCGCGTCAGGCAGCGACGAAGCAGCCGACTCGGTGCCCGGTCCGGAGACGCCCAAACACTACTCCCGGCCGCCCGCGCCTGTGATGGTCTTCGAGCCCGTCGAGGACGACGAGGCTTTGAGCGAGCTGACCGATGAGGATGGCCCGGGCCCTGTCACCCTGGCAGCACCTGAGACGTTGCGAGGTGTTGGGTCCGTCGACCGCGGGGCAGTGGCCCCCGAGGTCGCCATCATCGCTGCACAGGATGACGAGCCGGGGCTCGATAGTTCCTTTTTCAATACCGAGTCTCTGGCCCCGGTGGCTTACGAGGCCAATCAGGATGAGGCCGAGGCGGAGCTCGAGTCGGCAGAAAGCGATACGGCTTGGCTGAGCGATGCCGAGAAGAATCGTAGAGCGCGCTTACGCCGTATTGTCGGCGGGTTCGTCGCCGCGGCGGCACTGGCGATGGTGAGCTTCGGCGTGAAAGCCGGTCTGCAGCCGCAATCGCAAGCTGCGGCCACCGTGCCCTCAGAAGGCCAAGCTGCGGCTGCCGCATCTCCCCTCGCGGCGGAGACAAAGGCGTCGAAGCCGATCGCCGCCTCCGGCGAGACCGGTGTCGTCGTCAAGGTTGATGCCAATGAACAGGCGCCCGAAGTTTTGACCGAGACCGACGAGGAGGAGACCCGCGAGGCCTCGACCGACCCGACCATGGCGATGAACGATGGCGAACTTCGTGCAGCGATCGTCATGCAGCTCAATCGCGGAAAGTTCGAGGACGCCATCCCTTTGGCCGAGAAGCTGATCGAGCGGCAACCGGAGAACGCCTTCGGCTACCGCTGTCTTGGCTCAGCGTACCAAGATTTGGGGCGGCAAGCGGAGGCGCGCGCCGTGTACGACGAATGCGTCAAGACGGGTCGTACCGGCCGCGTCATCGAGTGCTCTCAACTTGGCGGGCGTAACCGCTAGTCAGGGCTTGCGGCCGCTTGATTCTTGTTGCCTTGCATCGCCGCGACGAGCGCGATGGACGCAACGTAGCCGACGACGAGTCCCGTGAGCAGTCGGCTGCTGTGCCACACGGAATGAAGACCCATGTCTTGCGTGATGATGTCAGCCATCATCAGCAGCAAGGCCACGCCGAGAAGTACCCACGACGTTTTTCGGGTCGGTAGGGGGCGCGCGATCCACGCGCCGAGCGCGAGGCCTCCCAGGAGTCCAGCGCAGCGGCTGCACACGGGCATGGCTACACCGGCGAGGGCGAAGGTGCGCTCCGGCATGCGATGGCAGACCATGATGAACATCCCGTCCAGGAAGCGTCCGATCTCCCCGAGGGGAAGCGTGCTGCGCAACAAGGGAAGGAGCCACGCCATCGCCCCGAATCCGATCAAGACCGCTCGGGCGAAGCGAAGCAGCTGTCGTCGCCCTTTGGTTTTGTCGACGAACTCGACCGTGCGACCGCGAGACGGGGCCGTCACTCAATCGCCCCGCGGCGCCTTCGCCGGGTCAGCGCTGGGGGGCCGTTGCTCAAGACGCTTCATGACTTGCTGTAGATCGTTCCACACTTCCCGCTTCTTCTCGGCTTGGCGCAACAGATAGGCCGGATGGAAGGTCGGCATGACGGGCGTCCGGCCACGGTACAGTTTCCACGTACCGCGCAGGCGGGTGATTCCTACGGTCGTGCCAAGCAATCCTTGTACTGCTGTGGCGCCCAGAGCCACGATGACCTTCGGAGAAACCAGCGCAAGTTGTTCGTGCAGAAAGGGAATGCACGTCGCCATCTCTTCCGGCTCGGGCTTCCGGTTGTTCGGAGGGCGGCACTTGACGATGTTGGCGACGTAGACGTCCTCGGGCTGATAGCCCATGGCACCAATCATCCGGTCGAGCAGTTGACCAGCGGGGCCCACGAATGGCAGTCCTTGCTCGTCCTCTTCCCGGCCAGGTCCTTCGCCAATGAAGACGAGGTCGGCTTCGGGATTGCCTCGCGCTACGACGGTCTGCTTTCGTTCTTCATGGAGCGAGCAGAGTGTGCACGCGCTCGTTTCCCGCGCGATCGCCTCGAGCCGTAGCCGCCGAGCCTCGACGGAAGAAGGCACATCGATCGCCTTGGCGACGGTCCGCGGAGCCGGTCGTGCCGCGTCACTCGTCGACGTGGGGGGGGATGGTCGGGCCTGACGTGCTTGGGCTTGGCCCGCCGGGTTCCCTCGCGGCCCAGCCGTCCGAGTGAGGCTTGCTTTCGCTTGGGCGGCGACTTGTTCCAGGTCGGTCGAGAAAGGGAGCGCCTCTCCGCCGCAGTCGTGCTGCCACTCAAGCCAGGCCCGGCCTTGTTGGGTCAGCTCGATGAGTTCGTCGCGGAAGGAGCCGGTGCTCAATGATCTGCCGGTCCGTTGGCGGCGAGCCATCGCTCCGCTTCGAGCGCGGCCATGCAACCGGTACCGGCGGCAGTGACGGCTTGACGGTACACCCAGTCGGACACGTCACCAGAGGCAAACACGCCTTCGACGTTGGTCTGCGCCGTGCCGGGCTTTACCTTGAGGTAGCCGTTGTCGTGCGTATCGAGTTGACCCTTGAAGAGGTCGGTCAGGGGGGTGTGACCGATTGCGAGGAACAACGCCTCGGTGGGGTGTACGATGATCTCGTCGGTCTTGAGGTTCTTCACCTTCACGGCGGTGACCATGTCTTTTTCGACGTCCAAGACATCCACCACGTTGTGACTGAGCATCAGATTGATCTTGGGATTGTTGCGAACGCGTTCCACCATGGTCTTGGAGGCTCGGAACTCGTCGCGGCGGTGGATCAAAGTGACGTCGTCGCACATTCCGGAGAGGTACATGGCCTCTTCCATCGCCGTGTCGCCGCCGCCCACGACCGTGACAGGTTTGCCGCGGAAGAGCGCGCCATCGCACACCGCGCAAGCGCTCACGCCACGGTTCTTGAGTTTGTCTTCATTCTCCAAGCCGAGATAATTGGCCCGGGCTCCCGTGGCGATGATCACCGTATGAGTGAGGTAAAGCTTGTCTTCGTCCCAGACCTTGAACGGCCGCTCGGAGAGGTCGACTTTCGTCACATCGGCTGTGATGAGCTCCGTTCCTTGGCGTTCTGCTTGCCCACGAAACCGCTCCATCAGTTCGGGACCTGTGACCGGATCCACGAAGCCAGGATAATTCTCAACATCGGTTGTGAACATCAGCTGGCCGCCGGGGATCAGGCCACCGGCATTGAAGCCCTCAAAACAAAGGGGCGATAGATTCGCACGCGCAGCGTAGATCGCCGCGGTGAGACCCGCCGGGCCCGAGCCAATGATGATGACCTTTCGAATTTTTTGCTCGCTCATCGTGCAATCTTATCGATCGGATCGGCACGCGTGTCCACTGCATCCCGATCGCGAGCCGTTTAAGTTCGCTCGCTCGAGCCTCGCTAGAAATGGTAGGTCGCGCCGAGCGCGATCTCGTTGAGGCTGGAGGTTGCGCGGCCGCCATTGACCGTCTGCAAGGTGCGATTGTCGGAGGTGAGATCTCCGGAAATACCGAGGACCTTGCCCTGTCCACCGTTGTCGAGGGCGCCAAACATGGTGTGTTGGTAGGCCAGGCTCACGTCGAAGGCGGCGAGTCGAAGCGTGGCTCCGGCACCGAAGCCAATGCGATGGCCTGGGTGAAAGTCCACGTTGAGGTAGGCCTCGTCCACGCCCTTGCTCTCGAAGAAACCGCCAGCGCGCACCGCGAGAAGATCCGGGATCGCGACGAACTCGCCACCGAGGCGCGCACCAAACACGTCCTTCCAGTGGTGCGGGATGTCCGCGTTTTCTGGGGCAAATCCCGGCGTTCCCTTGATGGGGATATTGGGATCGAAGCGAACCTCGAGGTTGTCGACGACGCTGTTGTTGGCCCAGGTGAGGTCCAGCTCGATGTCGAACAGGTCGTGAGTCATGCTGTCGCGTGCCTTGCCCTCGTGCTTGCTTAACCACGCTTGGCCGAGGGCAGGCGCGCTGTAGCCTCGCCGCGGGTGGTGATAACGAAATCCGAGCTTGGCCTGCATCGGGATATCGAGCCGAAAACGTCCCGCGTCGTCTTGGTCGGTGGTTCGGTCGGGGTCACCGTTGACGGTCTCGTCGACGGCCCCGCCTTGGGTGTAGTAGCCGGCCTGTGCGAAGAGCTTGATGCGGGTCTTGACGGCGTCCGACCAACTGTACCAACCCGCGATGTCGATATGACTCGTGGGCGACCAGAGGGTGCTCAGGACGAAGCCGGGAATGAAGCCGTCGATGCCGCTGATCGTGGCTTTGATGTCACCGGTGTAGTCGTCGGGCTGTGGCCCGGTGGCGGAACGTTGGGCCGAGGTCGCCTCGGTCATGTTGCTGAACTCCAGCGAGGCTATCCCCCACACGAAGCCGGCCCCTACAGAAAAGGTGGGATGGATCGAGAAGCCCGCGGACAGCGTCGGGAAGACCATCAGCGCGTTGTTTTGCAGCAACATGTAACGCTGCGGCGTCGGATGCTCGGTGTTGCCGAACTTGTCCGCATAGATGACGGTTTCGGGCCACTCGACCATGCCGGCGGCGTGCGGGGCTGTGAGCGAAAGACCGAGGGCGAATCGGGGGTGCAGCCGGAAGCTCGCTGCGATTTGGGGATTCGGAAACGGCGGCACGCTGGCGCACGTCTCGCCGGGTGGGGGCGCGAGGCTTTGGCCTGGCGACACCGTTGCCCCGGTGATGTCTCGGCGCTCGAAGCAATGTGAGCGCAGCATCAATTGCGCGCCGAGGTGCACGCCGTTGGGGTTGCGCACGAGGGCCGCCGGGTTGAAGTACGTGGCGAGCGGGTCGTCTGCTCGCGCGAGCCATGCCCCCCCGCGGCCAATGTGCGCGGTGCCCGCTTCAGGGGATCCGAGTCCCGTGCTGCTCGAGGCTTCGACCGAGACGCAACAGGCTGACGCCGCCACGGCGACGCACAACCAACGGTGCCCGCAGCTCATTCGTCGATCACCGGCGAGGCCTTGAGCGCAGCGCGTCCCTGTTTCTCGTAGACCCGAAATTTCACCCGGGTGCAGTTGTGACGTGCGATGAGGGCATCCTTGTTCCGCTGAAGCGTGCCGCGAAACTTCTTGTAGTTCAGTCGATCCGTGGATTCGCCAAGCTGCTTCTTCAGTGCGACGAAATCCGCGTACACCTGTGGCCATCGCGTTTCTTCGTCCGCCGGATCGGCGGGAGCGTCGCTGAGCGGAGCCTTCTTCCGTGGCGGAGCGGGGGGGGATCCCGTAACGGGTGGCTTGCTCGAGACGGAGCCTTCGTCTGGGACGTCGGCCGCGACATCCGCTGTCTGCGCCCCGGCTAATTGGGTCTTGAGCAAATCATCGTCTTCGTTGGGCGACTCCGGTGTGGTGGGCAGCTCGGGCTTTTTGGGCGGCTTGTCGCGTGGGCCAGGTGTGGATTCGGGCACGGCGAAGGCGCTCATTTGTGGTTTGGCTGGCAGTGGGCCCAACACCGACTCGAGATCGGCAGGCCCCCGCTCGACACCCGCAGCAGACGCCGCCTTGTCGAGGGCGTCGTTCACGTTCGCCGCCAGGCGCTTGTACGCACCGCGGAAGGTCGTCGGCTTGAGCACATCGACCTTGCTGTGCTTGTCGGCCAGTTCCTTGATGGCTCCGCTAAAGCCCCGCAAGGGCAGGGTGTGTTCGACCAGGGAGAAGAAAAGGCCGAGCAGGGCGGCACCAACCGCCGCGAGAATGATGAAGATCAGCGGGACGGACTTGTTGTCACTGTCCGTTGCGAGTTTTCGGAACTCGAGCGGATCGGAAAGTCGGGCATGTCGGTGGCCAACGACGTAACCGGCGCCTTGGTCCCAGGCCTCGCCTGGCATGCGGGCAAAGACGACGCCCACGTCCGTTCCGACGTTTCGCCGCAGAACACGAGGCGTCGTGCGACCCTTTTTCTGGTAATCGACGTCAGCTTCGACCGCGGCGAGGTCCTTGCTCGTCACTTCGAGCAAGCTCTTGCTGAAGCCTTTCGGGGCGCCGGTGTCTTTCGTCGTGCCGCCTGCATAGAAGGCCACTGCCGCTCCCGTGCTGTCGCTGATCTTTTGGGCGACTTGCGCGTCGACCCGGGAGGATGCCACGATGGCGCCCACCGGTTCGCCACCGACAACGGTCTCCACCGGATGGGCCACGATTCGGTTGATCTGGTCGTTCAAGACCCACGTGTCATCACGAATCCAGCCGTGAATGGCATCCGCGACGATAGGATAGCCGCCCATCTCGAAATGCTCCGAGTCGGTGCCGTCTGCGTAGTTCTCGCTTGCCACTACGCGGCCCTGTCGGTCGACGGCCCACAAGGCATAAAAGCGTAGGCCTCCGGCTTGGTCGTGTTTGCTGCGGAAAGCAGCGAGCTTCTGGGCGACCTTATCGCGCAATCCTTGATCGACCGTCTTTAGAGAATCGGCTTCGTTGGCTTTGGAGAGCCCCGCTTGGATGTCGCTGTCCACCGAGAGTTCGATGAGGGCGCTCGCGCGCCGACGGGCGTCGTCCGTCAAATACCAGTAGACGGATCGGGAGGTCGCAGTGAGTAGCTTGCCCGAGGCGTGCTCCGCGTTTCGATTCGAGACGGCCGTCGCAAGGTAGAGCATGAAAACGGCCGCCGCCAAGCTGACGGACAGGATGATGTACCAGGCACGTGAAAAAACCATGGTGATGACTACTTCTGACTCTTCTTCTTTTCGGAAACGATGAGCGGAGTTGTGATGGTGAGTTCGGCCGGTAGCGGGTTGATGACGATCGGCAGCGACTTACCGATGGGTTTTCCGCCGAAGTAAGCCCGAAGCTCGTACTGACCAGGGGGGACTTCGGGCACGGTAAAAAGGCCCTTGGTGTTTACTCGACCGCAAGCCATGGCTCGGGGCTCCACCACGATCCATGACCGGACGCTCGGGAAGAGCTCGTCGCGGATCTCGTAGGTCCCCGCCTGGGGCGGAAGCCACACGCGCGATTTCCCCCGGGGCGTTTCCTCCGGGCCAAGCCCACCGGGCTTCTTGGCGATGTCGTACAGCTTGTGGCGAAAGGGGTCGTGGTTGTTAAATTCGACGTTTTGCCCTTCGGTGATGACGAGGGTCGTCGGGCTGGTTCGCCCTCCGCTGACATGAACGACGATAGGTCGTCCCTTGTTGGGGGCTTTGCCCTCTTTCAGCAGTACCGCGATGCATAATTCCTTGGGCAAGAAGGCGCGCAGCACTTTGGCGCTCTTGCTGACCGTCGTCGACGGCGTTCGAAAGGTGTAGCGATGATTCTCTGGCTTCTTCGCGTCCTCCCAGACGGGGTTCCGCAAGTGCTCTCCACCAACGATCTTCCCCTTCAGCGTGACGGTGGCGTCGGCCCGGGAGGTTGCGGGTCCAAAGAGGATTCCGCCGGCCAAGAGCCCGAGGGCCAAGCGGCGGAGAGTGCAGAAGGATCTGGTACGACGCATCGCGCAGAAGCTAGCCCGCATTTGTCACGGCGTCACCCATGCTCGTGAGGACTTACACTGCGCATAAAACTTTCGGACCTTGGCGTAGGAAGAGGTATCATGTGCCAGTTCCAGTTGACCGACCTTGTATGGAGTTGACCAGTGAGTCCCGAGTAATTATCGAATCAGGGGCGCGAGTGCTGTCGTGGTGAGCAGCCCGGAATTTATTCTCCGGGAAGCCTAAAGCGGCACCGAGTGCCCCACCTAGCGGAAAGCTAGGGGTTCAGGTCACGCACCGTCAGTTCGGATCGAAGGGAACGAGAGGCCAATCTTGTAGATTGGCCTCTTTTCGTGGGGGCCGCGGGGCCAGCGATCATGCGAGGGCATCGGCGAGTCGTTGGTGGATCCCACCGAAGGACCCATTGGAGAGCAGCGCCACCGTGTCGCCGGGCTTCGTGTCGTTCACGAGCCGGTCGATGATGGCTTCGATCGATTCGGCGGCCATGACCGGCACACCGCTTTCGGAGATCGTCGACACCAAATTCGTGGTGTCGAGGCGTTCTTCTTCGGGAATGTTGCTGCGCCCGAGCGGAGCCAAGACGACTTGATCAGCGTCGGCGAACGCCGCGGCGTAGGCCGCCTGGTGTAGCTTGCGACATGCGGTTGCGGTTCGCGGCTCATACACCGCCCAGAGCGTACCTGTGGGGTGGCGATGGCGTAGTCCGCCCAGCGTCTCCCTCACCGCGGTGGGGTGATGGGCAAAATCGTCGTAGACGCGTATGCCCCGTACTTCAGCGACGAGCTCTTGGCGGCGAGCGATCCCTTCGAAGCGCGCGAGGGCGTTCGTCGCGACGTCGATGGACACGCCGTAGCCCTCGCACACGGCCGCGAGGGCGCCGAGCGCATTTCGGGCGTTGTGGTCGCCGCTCATCGGAAGTGCGACGCGTCCCGTAGCAACGCCCCCCGCGAAGAGATCGAAGCTCTGCCCGGTCGTATCGTGTCCGGCAGGCGCCCCCATCCAGTGAACGGCTTGACCAAAGTGGTCGTCTCGATCGAGTGCGTACCAGGAGATCGGGGCACGCGCGTGCGCCTTGACGACCTCGACGACGGCGGCATCTCCGGCGTAGGCCACCAGCAGCCCATCTTCGGGGACGCGTTGAATGAAGCCCTCGAAGGCCGCCCGGTAGGCTTGCTCGTCGGGATAGATGTCGATGTGGTCGTGCTCGAGCGAGGTGATGATCGCGACCTCGGGTCGGTAGTGCCAACACTTGGGCGTCTTTTCGAAGAACGCCGTGTCGTATTCGTCGCCTTCGACCACGAAGGGGGTGGCTCGCAAACGGGCACCGGAACGCTCATCGGCTCCGCGCTGCACGAGAGGCAGACCTCTGCCTCCTCGGCCGCCCCGCGGGAGTTGCCAGCCACGGTCGAAATTCTTGGGAACGCCGCCGATGAGAAAGCCCGGTTTTAGCTCGGCTTGTTCGAGCAGCCACGCGCACATGGTGCTCGTTGTGGTCTTGCCGTGAGTACCGGCGACCACCAACGGGGCGGTGTGCTTCAACACGAGCTCGGCCAGGGCATCGCACATGTGGACGTACTTCAAGCCACCGTCGATGGCGGCCCGGGCTTCGGGATTGTCCCGGCGACACACGTTGCCGACCACAACGAGGTCGGGCGCGGGATTCAGATGCTCGGGGCGAAAGCCTTCGTGAAGCTCAATTCCCCAGCGTTTCAAGGCTGGCCCCATCGGCGGGTAGAACGCCACATCGGAGCCCGTGACCCGATGTCCCGCAGATTGGAGCAGGCCGGCGAGAGACCCCATGCCTGTTCCGGCCACGGCGATGAAGTGCACGTGCATCGCTGACCACATAGCCTCCCGTGCTGGTGGCGTCACGGTACATGGCAAACGCTGCCATCCGTGGTAAGTCGGCCGCACCGAACGAGGGTCGAATCATGAGCAATCGAGATAGCAAAGACGAAGCGGGGAGCCAGGAGGAGGGGACTGAGTCGCGACAGAGGCGAGAGCGCTACGACCATGCGAGCATCGAGCCGCGCTGGCAGGCCTATTGGGAGGACAAACAGACGTTCAAAGCGCAGCGCCGAGAAGGTCGCGAAAAGCGCTACGTTCTCGACATGTTTCCCTATCCTTCGGGGGCCGGTTTGCACGTCGGTCACCCCGAAGGCTACACCGCGACGGACATCATGGCCCGGTATTGGCGCATGCAGGGCTTCGACGTTCTCCATCCCATGGGATGGGACTCTTTTGGTTTGCCCGCCGAGCAATACGCGATCGAGACGGGGACCCACCCGGCGGTCACCACCAAGAAGAACATCGAGACCTTCAAGCGCCAGCTCAAGATGCTCGGCTTCTCCTACGATTGGTCGCGAGAACTGGCGACCACCGATCCCGACTACGTCCGTTGGACCCAGTGGATCTTCCTCAAGCTCTTCGAGCGAGGTCTGGCCTTTCAAGACGAGGTCAGCGTCAACTGGTGCCCGGCACTCGGAACCGTGCTCGCCAACGAAGAGGTGATCGATGGCAAGAGCGAGCGAGGCAGTCATCCCGTCGAGCGACGCCCCTTGCGTCAGTGGATGCTCAAGATCACGGCCTACGCGGATCGCTTGGAGCAAGATCTCGCCGGACTGGATTGGCCCGCCGGTACGCTCGCGATGCAAAAGGAGTGGATCGGTCGCAGCCGGGGCGCCGAAATCGTGTTTGGCGTTGCTGGCCATTCGGATTCGTCCTTTGCCGTCTTCACGACGCGGCCCGATACCTTGATGGGCGTGACCTATGCCGTGCTCGCGCCCGAGCACCCTTTGGTCGACCAGATCACGACGGCTCAGCACGCCGAGGCGATGAGCCAGTACGTGGCCGAGGCGCGCCGCAAGAGTGACCGAGACCGTATGGCTGCCGGCTCCAAGGCGAAGACGGGTTTTCCGACTGGCGCCATGGCCGTCCACCCCATCACGGGTGAAGAGGTGCCGATCTGGGTCAGCGACTATGTCGTATGGGGTTACGGGACCGGTGCGGTGATGGCGGTTCCGGGGCATGACGAGCGTGACTTCGCCTTCGCGAAGACGCACGCGCTACCGATCGTCGAGGTGGTCAGTCCCGACGGCGAGCTTCATGGCGAGCTGAGTGAGGCGTACACGGACCCCGGGGTGAACGTGCAGAGCGGCGAGTTTGACGGCTTGGGCACTGCCGATTGCAAGAAGGCCGTCATCTCGAAGCTCGAGTCGCTCGGTCGGGGCGAGGGCAAGATCACCTACAAACTACGCGATTGGGTGTTCTCTCGGCAGCGTTATTGGGGCGAGCCCATACCGATCTACTTTCCCGTGACCGTCGAGGAAAAAGGTGGAGATCCGCGAATCGGTGCGGCCCACACGATTCATCACGATCAGCCGATCGCGGTGGCCGAGGACGAGCTACCCGTACGCTTACCCGAGCTCGAGAACTTCTCGCCAGGTGAAGAGCCAGCGGGAACGCTCGCGCGGGTCAGCGACTGGCGGTACTTCGAAAAGGACGGAAAGTGGTACGCCCGCGAGACGAATACCATGCCCCAATGGGCGGGCTCCTGTTGGTACTATCTTCGTTTCACCGATCCGCGGAACGAAACGCAAGCGTGGAGCGAGAGCGCTGAACAGAGTTGGATGCCTGTCGATCTGTACGTTGGGGGGGCGGAGCACGCCGTTCTCCACCTCCTTTACGCGCGATTCTGGCACAAGGTGCTCTTCGACTTGGGTATCGTCAAGGATGCTGAGCCGTTTCAAAAGCTCGTCCATCAAGGCATGATCTTGGGCGAAGACGGCGAGAAGATGAGCAAGTCCCGTGGCAACGTCGTCAATCCTGATGACATCGTGCGGGACTACGGCTCTGACGCGATGCGCCTCTACGAGATGTTCATGGGACCGCTCGAGGCCGTCAAGCCGTGGCAAACAAGTCAGATTCAAGGTGTGTTGCGCTTTCGTGACCGTGTCTTCAATGTCTGCACACGCGAGCTGACCGAGTCATGCGCCGAAGAGACGCGCCGCGAAGTCCACAAGACGATCAAGAAGGTCACGGGTGACATCGACAAGATGGCGTTCAACACCGCAATGAGCGCCATGATGTCTTTGACCAATCACCTGATGGGGAGCGACCCGGTTCCTCGGGAGGCCGCCGAAGCACTGATCTTGCTCGTGTCGCCGTTTGCGCCCCACCTGGGTGAAGAGTTGTGGAACCGGCTCGGCCACGAAGAGAGCTTGGCGTACCACGCGTGGCCCCACTTCGACGAAGCTCTGTGTGTCGACGACACCATCGAGATGGGTGTTCAGGTCAATGGGAAGACGCGGGGCACGGTGAGCCTGGCGCTCGATGCGACCGCGGATGATGCGCGGGCAGCTGCCATTGCGATCGAGTCCGTTGCCCGTCAGCTCGAGGGCAAAGAGGTCAAGAAGTTCATCTACGTACCGAAGAGGATTATCAATTTCGTTGCCAAGTGAAGCGACGTCCTCGGTTGGCGTGAAGTCATCTTCTGGATGCGCTATCTTCCATGGGGGAGCCCATGAAAATTGCCGACTGGAAGCACTTTTACCGACGAGGCTTGTGTTGTGTGATCGCGCACGACGAATCGAGTCGTTACTACGGCTACGTTGGCTTTCCTGAGGCGCACGCGCTGAACGGCTCTCGTTTCACCACGGCAGCGGGGACGCGTCTGTATGGCAATTATCTGAGCGCAGGATTTCGCTTCGAGAATGGGTCGCTCGATGCGTTGTGGTGGCTCGGCTTCGCGGCGGCCTCAGCCTATTCCTACTCCGATGCGCTCGCTGAGCTAAAGCGCGTCGCGGATGCGCTCGGCGATCCCGATGCAGACACGCCCGAACCTCCTCCGAATGAACCCGGCGGATTCAGCTTTTTGTAAGGGGTAGTGGCCCCTGCTCGCGGCTCCGGTTCGCGGCCGGCAGCGTTCGCTTCATTCCGCTGTCGGGCAGGCGACGCGCTCTGGTGGAGGCGGGTTGCATGTGGCGTCGGGGGGGCAAGCTGAGTCGGCGTCGCTGGGCATCTGCCAACACGTGCCATTGTCGCGCGTGACGATCCGAGCGCCAGGGGTCGCCGACGGCAGGCAGTGCACCTGGATCTGATCCGGTTGGCGGGGAGGGTTGCAGGCGCCGTCCGACAGCGGCGGACACGTGTAGGGCTTCACGGGAGGAGGCTGCCAGCAGCTGCCATCCTCGCGCGTCGTCACACGCAGCTCGGGCCTCGGGTAGGCGAGAACGACCTTCGGTGGATTGACGTTGGCTGTGATGCTGGCCGAAGCGGTTGGCTGGGCGCTTGGCTCACTCGTGGCGACCGTGGGTGGGGGCGGAGGATCGAACCCTGCGCAGCCCGGTCCTGGCTGATTGCACGGCGGGGACGGAGGGTTTCGAATGATCGGGTTGGCGCAACCGGGCAGTATGGCGGCGGTGACGACGAAGGAGGCGGCGAGCGCGCGGCGTGTTTTCATGGTTGGCCCTTTCAGGAGGCCGCATTGTACTTCAGCTACATGAGAGCGTAAGTCTGATTGTGCTCATGGAGGAGAACATCTTGCTTACGATTCACGGGTGGTCCCGTCCGTTTCTCGATGTGATTTTCCTGGTGAGCCATGAACTCGGCAGGGGCCCTTTCGGCCTCATTCTCGTGGTCGTGATGGTGGCGTTGTGGTGGCGGGCAGGGGACCGCTCCGAAGCCCGTCTGTGGGCCGTGCTCGGCCTCTCCACCTATTTCTTTCAGCTTGGATTGAAGCACCTCTTTGCGCGACCCAGGCCGGCCTTGTGGGATCCTTTGGTCCATCTCAGCTCCTTTGCGATGCCCAGCGGCCATGCACTTGCTGCCGCCACCCTCTATCCCCTGCTGGCCCGTTCTGTTGCCCGGCGCTGGCCTTCTGTTGGTCGCCTGGCGTACGGAGTAGCCGTGCTCGTCGCCTTTTACATCGGCTTCGGCCGCCTCTATCTCGGTGTGCATTGGCCGAGTGACGTTCTCGTCGGTTGGGCCATTGGGGCGGCGCAGACCGTGGCGATGATCCGCTGGAGCGACAAACGTGGTTCGCTTGCCGAGGCCCAAAAGCAATAAACACTTGCCTGAGCGAGTGAGCTGCGGCAGACACGGCT
>JAPYTK010000054.1:0-587 GCA_029941785.1 Polyangiaceae bacterium
ACATGGCGGTTCCAAGCACCGGATCGACTCCGGCATCCTGCAGCAGGCGGCGCCCGGCATCGAGTAGCGCCACCCCGCCGCCGGCCACCATGACCGCCGCTGCATGGTAAAGGACCGTGTCGTGCACGCTAACCTCGGTGGGTCGCAACCCCGCCATCCGCGCCAGACGCCTTGCGACCCGCCGAGCGCGCCGATCGCCAGCGATGTGGGCCGTGAGACCCTCCAGCGCCGGGGCCCGCCGCGTGCTAGCGATGGCGACCAGTGGGTGGAGTCTGCCCACAGCGACGTTCTTCCCACGCAAGGGCGCCAAGACGTCGGGCGGCAGCGCGCCGGCGCAGTGCAAGACGACCGCCGGCTGATGACCCAGTAAGCCGCGCTCGGCGAAGGCGGCGACCAGCTCTGGGATGACCTGGTCACGGGTCGCGGTGACGACCACGTCCGCTCCAATGCGCCGCGAGGGCCACCCGCTGCGCGCGGAACGGAGCGTGACTCGGAGCCCCGCCGCGCGCCACGCTCGCGCCAAGGCCCGGCCGACCTTTCCGCCACCGATAATCACGCATTTTTTACCTGTAACATCCAGATGTATT
>JAPYTK010000054.1:597-12958 GCA_029941785.1 Polyangiaceae bacterium
CCCCCATACAAATCGTGTTCTGCGATGTAGCTCTGCACGACGTGCGGCACGAGACCGTCTATGCCCTTCCCTGCTCGACAGCGGGCTCGAACTTCGGTGCTCGACACCTCGGGCAGAACAGCGAGCGGGGCCTCTGGATGGTCATGTCCTGCACGGCCGAGAATGAGCGGAGGGGCGAGGGATTCGATTCGATCGAAACGATGCCATTTGTCTCGATCGGCAAGGACGTCCGCGCCGATCACGAGGCGCAGATCTCGGTTCGGATCATGACCGTACATGGCCTCGAGCGTCTTCAGTGTTCGACTCTCGCCGCCTAGTTCCCGTTCGATGTCGGAAACCACCACGCGACGCCAATCGGCGAAAGCGCGTTCGCACATCGAAAGACGGTGCTCAAACGAAGCGAGATCCTTGTTGAAGGGGTGTTGGTAGACAGGCACGACGATCACCTCGTCGACCCGACACACACTCAGCACATAGCTCACGGCGAGCACATGCCCTACGTGAGGCGGATTGAAACTGCCCCCGAAAACTGCTGCGGTACGCCGTACGGTGCTCACGGCTCGATGAGGGCTCCGAACATGCCAAAGCCGCCGGCGGTGAACACCACCGCGAAGACGCCCATGAGCTTGAGGTAGTCGACGAGCTGCTCGATCGGCGCACCGCCGAGAAGCTCGCGTGTCCCGGCCACTGCGGCCAGCAAGGTAGGAGCCAACAACGGGAAGAGCACACTCGCGAGCACCAGATCACGGGCACCGGTCCGCGCGGTCATCGCCCCAAACAGAGTGCCGGCTGCGGCGATGCCCGGCGTCGCAAACAGACACAACAGCGTAAGCCCAACCCCGTGTTTAACCAGAGAAATATCGAAAAACAGTGCCGTGACCGGGACGACGACGAGCTGAATACAAACGATGAAAACCAGCACCCCCAGGGCTTTGCCGGCGAAGATGGCGCTGCGCTCTATCGGCAAACTGAGCAGGCCACTGAGGGCATCGTTTTCGCGCTCACGCTGCCAGGTGCGGGACAGGACGAGTACCGATGCAAAGGCGACCGCTACCCAGATCACGCCGGGCGCGACGAGAACTTGCGCATCGGGTCCCGCGTAGAAGGACAGCGACCCGATGACCACGACCAGCACGGCGAAGAAGCCACTGGTCATTAGAACCTCGCCGGTGCAAAGTTCGACCTTGAGGTCCTTCGCGAAGACGAGCCACGCCTGCCGTCGCCAGCCCAGTTCGTAGTTCACCACCTGACGCTAGCCCACACCGCGGGGGGTGTCGATCCGGTTGCGTCCAGATGCCGCGCAGTCGCGGTGTGACTCAGCTGGTGGCTTTGCGAGTCTTGGCCTTGTACTGGTCGTACAGCCGCGGCACGGCGAACTTCTCGAGACGGATGCGGTAATCGGCATCCTTCGGGCGTCCTTCGGCCTTCAGCACGGCGTCGATGAGCTTGCTGCGGTTACCAAACTTCTCTTTGACCTCTGACAGCGTATCGTGGAGTCGAAGCAGCTTGGCATTTGATACGTGGCCCAGCCCTCGGGTACCGTCGCGATCGGAACTCAGATTCGCGATCCACAGTTCGTCGGTGGTAAGTTTTTCGACGGCATTCACCAATTTTTCCTTGGTGCCGAAGCGCTCTTTGACTCTTGCGAGGGGCGTACTCATTTTCGTTTCTCCGAATTGGACCAAGCCAACCTGATACTGCGCGAAAAGGCAGTGGGGCGGCTTTGTAACGAATCTCGGCGCCTATCGCAAGCCTCACGCGCCGAAGGTTGCACAACGACGCTCGCAACCGGCCTCACACCGCAGCGGTGCTCACATCCGAACGACGGCGGCTCCCCACGAAATTCCCGCACCTAGAGCGCACATCAGCACCGTCTGACCGGGCTGAATACGCCCGTCGCGGACCGCTTCGTCGAGGGCGATGGGTATCGACGCACTCGACGTATTGCCATAGTTGTCGATGTTGATCACGAACTTCTCCAGGGGAAAGCCAAGACGGCTCGAAACCTGTGAAATGATGCGCATATTGGCCTGATGGGCCACGACCCAATCGAGGTCGCTGCTCATGAGCGTCGACGCCTTGAGGGCCTGAGCCGAACACGAGGTGAGATTGCGCACCGCCGTGCGGAAGACGTCCTTGCCCACCATGTGCACCTTGTCTTGCTTGTTTTCGAGGTGCTCCAGCACGGGCGGCTCGGCGGAGCCACAGGCCGGGATATTGAGCGCGCCTGCGAGGGACCCGTCGGTGTGAATGAGCGACGACAAAATACCGACTGGCGGCGCGCCATCCACCGGACGGGTAGCGGGCCCCAGCACCACCGCCCCGGCGCCATCGCCGAAGAGCACACAGGTCGTGCGGTCGTCCCAGTTCATCTTGCGGCTGAGAAGTTCGACACCAATCACCAAAATGCAGCGGATGGAGCCTCCGCGAATGAACTGATCGGCGATCGACATGCCGTAGATGAAACCCGCGCAGGCCGCGGCGATGTCGAAGGCGGGAATGTCGTCCGCTCCCAACTTGCGCTGAACATGCACCGCACACCCAGGAATGGGATGGTCGGGGGTGACCGTGCCCACGATGATCATATCGAGATCGGCGACGTTCAATCCTGCCATCGCGAGCGCCGCGCGGCCCGCGGCGGCGGCCATGTCGCTGCTCGCTTCACCTTCCGCTGCGAAATGGCGCTGCTTGATCCCGGTGCGCGTCGTGATCCACTCGTCTGAGGTGTCGACCTTCTTGGCAAGATCGTCGTTCGTCACCACCTGCGCCGGGGCATAATGCCCCGTGCCAAGGATCCGGCTCGCCACGACGTTCGCCGGTGAATCGCTCACGTGGGTCGTCACCAGGGGCGTAGACTCACTGGCTAAGGGTAGCGTCCGTGCCGGCGACGACTACGCGATCCTTGTACCAGCCGCACGCTGCACACGCGCGATGTGGCAGGGCCACCTCGCCGCAATTGGAGCAGCTGATGTACTGCTTCGCTTTGATCTTGTCGTGCTGGGAACGGCGCATGTCGCGCTTGCTCGACGACTTCCTTCGCTTGGGTACGGCCATGGTCTCTCTCCTACAAGTGCCTAATAACGCGGCACTATCGTTGATCTTTTTTGTTCGCTGCCCTGGTTTTAGGACTATCGCTTGGTGCTTTTTCAGCTCGTTGCTTGCCGAATTTTACAGCGCGCCGGCTACTAGAGGACTGGAGCTTGGCTTTGCCACTCAAGGTCTGCGAGCGCGCGGCGGCGGCGGCCACGAGGTCGGCAGCCGTAAACGGACCGTTGTCTTCTTTTTCGATAAATGCACCGAGAGGTGCCAGACGGGGGTCAATGTCCTTTGACGAGGCGGCTGAGAAAGGGCCTGCCATGGCCCCTGCAACGTTGCTGCCAGGGGCGAGCGGGATACCTGGACAGGACTCAGAACACAAGACAAAATTAGGCACTTCGAGGAGGATAGCCTCGCGTACAAAGCCATCGAGGAGGACGGTTTCGCCGTCGTATACGTCGAGGTCTGCTTCGGCGGACGAAAAGACGTACTCCGGTTCACGAGACGCTTGCGGACCCCTTTTTTGAGGCGCCTCCAGCCCTCGCACCAGGCGCGACCGGGACGCCGTCTCGAGCAGCAGGGAAAGCGAGGCCTCCACCGTGATGGAAGCTGGAGACAGACAGCGGACGCACGGCACGTGTAGACAGGCGCACACTGTCCCACGTACAACGATGTCCCGCCCCGACCGAGACAGCTTTGCGCTGACCGTCGCCTTGGCTCCGTCTTCCGCTGCCAACCGGGCCTCCGATTGCTCGAAACGCTCGACGAACCACGTGGCGGGCAAGTCGACGTGCACATCGACCCCGTCCGGACCGATTTCGCTATGTTGGATGCGCAGAGACTTGATCATGGCTATGCCCTCGCAGGCCTGGTCTGTTTAGCCGCCGTTGGCCTAACGGGCAAGTCCCAGCCCCTCACGTGCAAAGCCGCTTGTCACGGTCGCCCAGAGCAGGTAGCTAGCCAGCGTTCCCGATGAGCGATGCAGCCACCGACAAGCTCCTGGTCGACGCGCAAGCCGTCGCCGCCGGACTTACCCGTATGGCCGCCGAGATCGTGGCCCGCGAGCTACCAGGGGAGCAGCTGGCACTTGTAGGGATCCGGCGAGGCGGCGAACCGATCGCCGAGCGGCTCGCCGCCCTGCTCGGCGAGCAGACGGGCCGAACACCGGAGCTTGGCTCGGTGGACATCACCCTGTATCGAGATGACGCCGCGACCGCCCTACCCAACCCGCTCATCGGCCCCAGCCACATTCCTTTCGATGTTGCCGGACGCCGCATCGTCCTCGTCGATGATGTCCTGTACACCGGCCGGACCATCCGAGCCGCCTTCGATGCCCTTTTGGACTACGGGCGGCCCAGCCGTATCGAGCTCGCGGTCATTGCGGATCGAGGTGGGCGGGAACTGCCGATCCAGCCTGATTACTTCATCGCCCGCGTAGACGTTCCCCCGACCGACCGAGTCGAGGTCCGACGCGATGATCTCGCGGTGTTCCACCATCCTGCCGGTGCGTTGACAGGAGGTTCACCGCGATGAGAATCTCGTCACGTCGTCATCTCATTCAAATGGAGGGTGCGTCGCGGGAGGAGATCGTCCGCCTGCTCGACACCGCGGAGACGTTCTTCGAGGTCTCACGACGAGCCGTAAAGAAGGTCCCGAGTCTGCGTGGCAAGACGATCATCAACATGTTCTTCGAGGCCTCCACGCGCACGCGAACCTCGTTCGAGCTCGCTGGAAAACGCCTCAGCGCCGACATCGTCAACTTCAGCGGAAAGACCTCGAGCACCAGCAAGGGCGAGACGCTGCGCGACACCATTAAGACGATGGAGGCGATGCATCCGGACGTCATCGTGATAAGGCACGGGGCCGCTGGCGCGCCTCAGCATGCGACGAAGCACACCGGCGCCGCCGTGATCAATGCTGGCGACGGCATGCACGAACACCCAACGCAGGCTCTGCTCGATGCCTTCACGATTCGACAGCGCAAGGCGAAGATCGAGGGACTTCGCGTGGCCATTTGCGGTGACATCGCCCACAGCCGCGTAGCCCGCTCAAACGTTCACCTGCTCACCACGATGGGCGCGTCGGTGGCCGTAGCCGGTCCGCGTACACTGCTCCCCGCTGAAATCGAACGTCTCGGCGTCGAGGTGCACGATCGCATCGAGCCAGCCATCGAGGGAGCGGATGTCGTCATGATGCTCCGGATCCAACGCGAACGTCTAGGCGGCTCACTTGTCCCAAGTGACCGAGAATATGCGCGAAAGTTTGGGCTAAACCCCGAACGGCTCGCGCGAGCCAACAGCGACGCCCTCGTTCTGCACCCCGGCCCCATCAACCGTGGCGTCGAAATCGACCCCGAGCTGGCCGATGGGGTCAGCAGCGGGATCTTGGCTCAAGTCGAGGCAGGAGTAGCGGTGCGAATGGCGGCATTGTGGCTGCTCGCGACGGCCTCTGATGGTGGTCCGATCTCAGCCAAAGATGCGGTGACCGCCTGAGCGCGCACTGCGTTACTCGAAGTCTGCCGCCAAGACATCGCTCGTACCGAGCCCGACGAGCGCCTCACGCAATGCGCTGCCTTGCTCCTCTTCGCTCGCCACGGCGGCGATGCAAAGCGCTGTGGGGTCGATTCGCCGGCGCACCGCATCGTTGGCCCCAGCGAGCGTGACCTCCGCGAGTCGTTCGAGATAATGCGCATCGTAGTCCGGCGCGAAGCCGAGCAGCATGTTGTGCAACTTGCGCTGCACTCTCTTTTTCGGCGTATCGACCTCGAAGGCGTATGACCGGCGGAGGTAGGCTTTGCAAAATTCAAGTTCGTCCGCATTGAGACCGTCATTTCGCCAGTCGTCGATGAGCTTTACCATCAAGGCAAGACAGGCCGCCGCGTCGTTGGCCGCGGGCGCAGCGGAGCAGCTAAAGGCTTCGCGTACCGTGCTTGCGTGCAGTTGCGACGAGGCGCCGTAACTCCAGCCTCGCTTCGCGCGGATCTCCTGCATCAGCCGTGACGTGAAGGTGCCGCCAAAGGCCGTGTTGGCGACGCACAGCGCCGTGTGGTCTTCGTCGTGAGGCTTCGTCCCGAGCACACCCAAAGCCAGTTGCGTCTGATGGCGTCCTCCCTTGTCGACGAGGGTGAAATGCCGCGTGGCGCGGGGCGCTGGTTCCCGTGGCGGGGGTGTCGATTCGTTTTCCGGTGGCAAAACCTCGGCCAACGACTCCGCTATCCGCGCCGCTCGTTCGTCTGTGATATCCCCAGAAAACGCGAAGATCGTGGTCTTTCGCCCGTAATGCCTGCTGTGATGTGCTCGTAAATCGCTCAGCTCAACCCTCGGAACGGTAGTCGTCGTGCCAAGAGGAAAGCGTTCGTGCGGGTGCCCTGCAAAGAGTGAGCGGCGCAAGGCTCGCCCCGCGAGGGAGGCGTCGTCATTTCGCGATTCGATGACCTCGGCAACGGTCTCGCGCTGCAGACGGCCCAGGGGTTTAGCATTGTGATGGGGATCGGCGAGCATTCGCCGTAGCAGGTCGACCACATCCGGAACGGAACGAGTGAGCATCTCGCACGCGAGCCAACTCGACCTCAGGCCTGCGCCCGTCTCCACTTCCGCTCCTAGTTCGTCGAGGCGCTCATCGATCTGCCCCTCGGACAGTCCCGGACAACCGCGTTTGAGCATGCGTACCGCCAACCCGGATAGGCCGAGGCGGTCGCTGGGGTCGAGCGCTGCGCCCACCGGAAAGCTCATGACCAAGCTGACCAACGGAAGCCGATGGTCCGACTCGACGATGAGCCGCGTCACGGTGCGGCCTCGGCGGCCGCCGGTTCGATTTGCACCACGGTGCGGCGTTCCGTTCGTAGGTACTTCTGCGCCACAGTCATGGCGCGCTCAGGCGTCACGGCCGCATAGGCGCCGAGACGGTCGAAAAGCGCTCCTGGATCTCCCAAGACGACCTCGCAGAAGCCAATTTGCTCCGCTCTTCCCGTGACGCTGTCCATGCCCTGCAGCGCGTCGAGTTCGAGGCGAGAACGAGCTCGGCGAAGGTCAGCGGCCGTGATGGGGCAGCGCTGCAGCGAATCGAGTACCTCGTCGATCCCTGCCAGCAATTGTTGGCTGCCGACTCCCTGCCGCGCCGTCACGTGCATCTCGTACAAGGAGGGATCGCGAAAGGGCCCGACGTAAGCGTACACATCTTGTGCGCACTCCATGTCATGGACCAACTTGCGGTGAGCTCGCGATGCGCGCCCGCCAAACATCACCTCGTTGACCAACTCGAGCACGACGTGGTCTGCCGAGCTCATGGCAGGGCTGGGGTACGCCACGGCGAGCTTTGCCGTCGCGCTCGGAAGGGTTGCGGAAACTTCAGTGGGCCGCTCACGGAGGGGTTCGGCGCAAGGGCTCTCCTCCGGAATGTCCACGTGCGCCATGTGGCCGTACGCCTCTTCGATGAGTCCGATCACGGCCTCTGTGTCCACATCCCCTACGACCACCAGCGTTGCGTTGTTTGGCGCGTAATAGGTCTCGTAGAAGCGCCTGCAATCGTCCGTCGTCAGGCCTTGGATGTCCGCCATGGTCCCGATGGTAGGAAACCGATAGGCGTGTCGTGAAAACGAGTTTGTGTACAACAACTCGTTCAGCTTGCCGTCCACGTCGTCGTCGACCGTTTGTCGGCGCTCATTGGCGACAACATCCCGCTCGCGTGCCACGTGATCCTCCCGCAAGACGAGGTGTTGCATCCGGTCGGATTCCAGCTCGATGACCAATGGCAGCGCCTCGCTCGGCGCGTTGACCATGTAATAGGTCCAATCGAGATAGGTCGCCGCGTTGTTCTCCGCGCCGGCCGCCTCGAGCAACCGGTCGTACTCACCGTGTGGGTGGTGGCTCGTCTCGTTGAACATCAGGTGTTCCAGTAGATGAGCGAGGCCGGTCTTGCCGAGCTTTTCATGGCGCGAGCCGACGGCGAACCACGTTTCAAAGCACAGGACCGGTGCACTCGTGTCGGGCTGTAGGAGGACTTGCAGACCATTGTCGAGTCGATAACGCTCAACCGTCATGCCCGGCCCAAGTGCGTGGTGGCCGACGCGGCAGGCGCTCACTCATCCACCTTGAGAATCGCCAAGAATGCTTCTTGGGGGATCTCGACATTTCCGACTCGTTTCATGCGTCGTTTGCCCGCGCGCTGCTTTTCGAGCAGTTTACGTTTGCGCGAGATGTCTCCGCCGTAACATTTTGCCGTCACGTCCTTGCGCAGAGCCCTCACGTTCGTTCGTGCGATGATCTTGTTGCCCAGCGACGCTTGAATCGCGACTTCGTATTGTTGTCGGGGCACGATTTCCTTGAGCTTCGAGGCCAAGGCACGACCGCGTGAGGCCGCCTGATCGCGATGGACGATGACGCTGAGCGCATCGAGGGGGTCGCCGTTGACGAGCATGTCGAGCCGCACCACGTCGGCCGTGCGATAGCCTTCGAGTTCGTAATCCATGGAGGCGTATCCTTTGGAACAACTCTTGAGCCTGTCGTGAAAGTCGAACAAGACCTCACCCAGAGGCAGGTCGTACGTGATGATGACCCGTTCGGGCGTGGCGTACTGCAAGCCCTTTTGCTCGCCCCGTCGCTCTTGGCAAAGAGCGATGACCGGTCCGACGTAGTCTGCGGGCACGTGGATGGTCACCCGGTAGATCGGCTCCTCGATCCGGTCGAGTTGCCCCGGCTCGGGCATTTTGGCGGGATTCTCGATCGTTTTCATCTCGCCCGTGTTTTGGAGATAGGCGTGATAGACGACGCTCGGTGCCGTCGTTATCAGGTCGAGGTGGTACTCTCTCTCGAGCCTCTCCTGGATGATTTCCATATGGAGGAGACCGAGGAATCCACAACGAAAACCAAACCCTAGGGCCTCGGACGTGTCTGGCTCGAACACGAAGGCCGCATCGTTCATGTTGAGCTTGTTCAGTGCATCGCGCAGCGCTTCGTACTCACCGGAATCGGTGGGAAAGATGCCCGCGTACACCATCGGCTTGACGTCCTTGAAACCCGGCAATGGGACCTCGCATCGTCGTTTCGCCCCGGTGACGGTGTCTCCAATCTTGGTGTCGTGGACACTCTTGATGCTCGCCGCGAAGAAACCCACTTCGCCAGCGTGCAACTCCGAGACTGCAGTGAGATGCGGAGTGTGCACTCCGATTTCCGTCACCTCGTATTCACGCTCCGTCGCCATGAAGCGGATCTTTTCGCCCTTGCGCAAGACGCCATCCACAACGCGGACCATCACGACCGCGCCCCGGTAGGCATCGTACCAGCTGTCGAACATCAACGCGCGAAGCGGCGCGTCAGGATCACCCGTCGGCGCCGGCACCTTCGCGACGACGGCTTCGAGGATGTCTTCAATGCCCTCGCCCGTCTTTGCGCTCGCGGCGATCGCATCCGTGGCGTCTAGACCAATGACGTCTTCGATCTCCTGAGCCCGTCCCTCCACGTCCGCCGACGGGAGATCGATCTTGTTTAACACAGTGATGATCTCGAGGTCGTTTTCGATCGCCAGGTACACGTTCGCCAAGGTCTGCGCTTCGACACCCTGAGTGGCATCGACCACCAAAATGGCTCCCTCGCAGGCCTGAAGGCTGCGCGATACCTCGTAGTGAAAGTCGACGTGACCCGGCGTATCGATGAGATTGATCAGATAGGTCTCGCCGTCCTTCGCCTTGTAATCGAGGCGAACCGTCTGCGCCTTGATCGTGATCCCACGCTCGCGCTCGAGGTCCATCTTGTCGAGGAACTGGGCCTTCTTTTCGCGGGCAGTAATGGCGCCAGTCACCTCGAGAATGCGATCGGCGAGGGTGCTCTTCCCATGATCGATGTGCGCGATGATGCAGAAGTTTCGAATATGATCTTGTGCCGAAGCCATGCAGCTGGCCGCCCCTATACCACGTCGAACTGCGCCGTCCACCGCGAGCGGCCGCCAAAGCCGCGGCCTGGGACCGTCAAACGTCGTCCGGAAGGCCTGCTCGGAGGCCCTCGTCTACTTCATTTGAACTCGACGCCTACTTCTTTGAACTCGACGCCTACTTCTTTGAGCTCGACGCCTGCTTCTTTGAGCTCGACGCTTGCTCCTCGAGGGAGAGCTGTCCCGGCAACAAGTGCTCGTAATCTTTCAGCACCATGTCGATCCCCTCGCGGATATACACCGCCACCGGAACCTTCGTTCGCTGATGAAGCATCTTTAAGCGCTCCGATTGCCCGGGCGTGATGTAGATGGTCGTTGATATCTTTTTGCGCGACATGTCGTTTCGTCGATCAAACGCCGCTGTCCATTTGCTCATTCACGGCTGGTGAATGACACTGCGTTACCCTAGGTGAGAATACGTGTGTCGTCAATCCTGGCAACACCCATGTAACGATTGTAGCGCCCCAAAACGAACGCGCTGCGTATTTCTTCCTGTTCGGACGCCAAATCACCCTGGCGAACGACCGAATTTCGAGCCCTGAGCATCTGCATCTTGCTCGCGGCTTGCACGCTGTTCTAGGCTGGGTACAACTAAAGTGTGCTGCGGCGCGGTCCACGAGCGGTCGGCGACTCAAGTGAAATCATTTACACCTTAGATAACAACATCTTATGAGAATTTTTTCGATGGGCGTCGCAAGCCTGGCTCTCGGCTTTGGACTGGGGTGCAGTAGCGGACCGACCGGCGGTGCGGGCCAAGGGGCCCAGATGGCGACGGGAATGCCCCGCGACGTCGAGATGAAACACGAACCTTGCGCGCTCGACAGTTCGCAGCGGCAGATCATCGACGCCGACAACGACGGAAGGCCGGACATCGTGCGCGTCTTCGAGGCGGGGCGCGAAGTATGCCGAGCGGTCGATATCAACTTGGACGGTATCGTCGACACGTACATCTACTACGACGCCCAGGGGCTTACCGCGCGGCGCGAGTCGGGATTCGATCGTGATAGCCGCCCGGACGAGATTCAAATTTATTCCCGCGGCGTCCTGATCCGCAAGGAGCGCGAGACCAACAATGACGAGAAGATCGACACCTGGGACTACTACGCGGGTGGACGTTTGATGCGTGAGGAGCGAGACGCCACCGGAGATGGCTACATCGACCAATGGTGGACCTTCAACCGGCCTGCGAATCCAAAGTGCGCAGTGGTGATGATTGACGGCGACGGCGACGGGCAACCCGACCAGGCCACGGCGATCGACTTGTGCGCGGGCGAGGCTCCGGCTGTTGCACCTGCGCCTCCCGCCGCGCCTCCAGCGGTCCCAGCTGCCGCGCCCGTCCCCCCAGGAGCTAGCCGATGAAAGCCTACCAAACACTCGCCCCGTTGGTGATCGCGTCCCTGTTCGCGTGCGGAGGGCCGTCTGTGCCCACCGCTCGCGCACCACAAATAAAGGCGCAGCAACGCAAGGACGGAACCATTATCGACGACAAGGCGCTGTGCAAGGGGCTCAAAGACAAGAATGGGCAACTGCTCAAGGACACGGACATCGAGGTGAGCGAAACCGCTGGTCCGGGAGCCGTGCAGCCTAATGTGAGGCGCGTGTTCCGCGTATTCGGCAAGGGTCCGCTCGCTCGCAAGATCCTCATCTGCCGCGAGGTCGACACCAACCTCGATGGATTCAAGGACGTGGTTCGCACCTACGACACCGAGGGACAAAGCAAAGAAGAGCGAGCCGACACCAATTACGACGGTCGGATCGACACCTGGAATCTGTTTGCAAAGGGGCGCCTCGCGGAGGTGCGGCTGGATCGCAACCACGACACCCGACCCGACGAGTGGAAGATCTACGTCTCAGGCAAGTTGTCACGGATCAAGCGAGACAGCGATTTTAACGGCGAGCCTGACATCTGGGAGATGTATCGGAAGGGCCGCCTCGAGCGGATGGGCATCGACAAGACGGCCGATCGCCGTGTCGACCAGTGGTTGTATGACACCGAGTGGCGTCGCGAGCTCAAAGACGCTCGCGAACGCAAGCTCAAGGACAATGAACGGAAGCGAAAAGCGAAAGAAGAAAAGCTTCGCAAGGCGGCTGAGAAAATCGCCGCAGAATCGTCGGCCGAGTAGCTATACCCCACCATGATGACGAGCTGATGTCACAGCCTACACGTCTCGTCATCCTGCTTGCATTGCGAGCAAAACGGCGGCAACGTCGCCCCATCATCGTTGCGCATTGGCGCTTCGAGAAGACCACGAAAAATGAACATGAATGACACGAAGATGAACCGACGCCGATCGAATGCGAGCCTGGTGATGTTGATGCTGGCTTGGGTGCTGGCAAGTGCTTGCGCCTCCCATAGCGATGGCGGCACCGATCTTCACGGCACCGATCTCCACGGCACCGA
>JAPYTK010000054.1:13058-21422 GCA_029941785.1 Polyangiaceae bacterium
CCTCCCATAGCGATGGCGGCACCGATCTTCACGGCACCGATCTCCACGGCACCGAAGCGATGCCCAGCGAGGCCGTAGGCCAAGAGCAGGCCGCCGAGCTTAGCCCCGCTGCACTGCGAGCCGCCTCGATTTTCGCGATCCAACGCGAAGCGTCGTCGGCCTATTTCATCGACGAGGGTGCAGCGGACAATCCCGCACAGAATCTTCGTGCCAAATTTGATGAAGACGGTGTGGTGTTGAGCGGCCACAGCAAGTCGTATCAGGCGGGGCTTGCTCTCGCAGCCGTGCGTCGGGGCAAGACTCGTCATGCGACCCAGACCGTGCAGCCGACCTTTGTCGACAACGAAGCGCGCTACGCACGACCGGCACTTGGGCTGAGTGAGTGGTATCTCAATGGCCCGCTCGGACTTGAGCAAGGCTTCGATCTCGCCACCCGTCCCGTCGGCGATGCGAATGCCGACCTCGTGATCGAGATTGCACTCAGCGGCAACCTCCAGGCACGGCAGGTCGGCACGAAGATCGCCCTCCAGGACGACGAGACGACCTTGCTCTATTCGGAGCTGTACGTGAGTGACGCCAACGACGCGCCTGTCGCCGCCTCACTAAAGCTCGTCGACGACACCATTGAGATTCATGTTGTCGACGCCAGCGCATCTTATCCTCTTCGTATCGATCCGATCATCTACGAACAGACCGATAAGCTCAAAGCCAGCGACGATTCGGCTGGCGCCGGTTTTGGCGTCTCTATCGCGATCGACGGCGATCTGGCCATCGTCGGTGCCCAGGGCGCAGCCATGGGTGTCGGCGCGGCGTACGTGTTCGTGCGCTCTGGTGATCAGTGGACGGAGGAAGCCAAACTGGTGCCCGGTGATACTCCTGCAGGCGCCTTGTTCGGGTCTGCCGTGGCGCTCCAGGGCGACTATGCGGCCATTGGAGCCAAGGGCGACGACTTCAGCAAGGGCGCCGTCTACGTCTTCAAGCGAGCCAGTATGGCATGGACCGAGCAAATCAAGCTCAAGGCGAGCGACGCGCAAGGGGCCGACCAGCTCGGCTATTCCATCGCCCTCGATGGGGATACCGTCGTGGCCGGCGCGCCTGGTGAGGATGAAAAGGCTGCCGAAGCCGGAGCCGCCTACGTGTTTCACCGGGACACCATGGACGCGTGGTCTGAGCAGGCCAAGCTCACCGTCCTGACAGGCGCGCAGACCGACCAAGTGGGTCGCTCGGTTGCCATCGTCGGTGACGTCGTAACGGTTGGCGCTCCCTACGCCAACGAGATGATGCTCGAAGATGTAGGGGCTGTTTACACCTTCACGCGGGACATGATGGACGCGTGGACGGAGGACCAAAAGCTTCAGGCCACGACACCGGCCCAGGGGGCCAAATTCGGCTGGTCCATCGCGATGTCGGGTAGCGATTTGGCGATCGGCGCACCGATGGCCGTCGCCTCCACCATATCGACCGCCGGCGCGGTCTACGTGTTCACTGCGGACATAATGGGTGTGTACAGCGAACAACAGCGACTCGAGGCGTCCATGCCCGCCGTCGCAGACCATCTAGGTTGGTCGGTCGACATCGATGGCGACTTGGTCATCGCGGGTGTCCCTGAAGATGACGGCAAGGCCACGAACACCGGATCAGCCTACGTTTTCGAACGGAGCGGAATGACCTGGGCCGAGGCCGGAACGATCACGACCAACAGCGAGGCTCAGGAGGACACCTTCGGCCGAAGCGTCGCCATCGCTGGCCAGTGGGCTCTCATTGGCGCCCCTGGTTACGACGGTGCTGGTGGCGGCTCGGGCATTGCCTACGCGTTCAAGTCCGCTCTCGCGCTGGGGTCGCCTTGTACGATGGGCGGCGATTGCAATAGCGGCTTTTGCGTCGACGATGTGTGTTGCGACACGGTGTGTGCTGGTGGCGACGGCGACTGCCAAGCGTGCAGCATGGCAACCGGTGCGGTCGAGGACGGTACTTGTGGCAACAGCACGGGCAACACCTGTGATGACGCCGATGGTTGCACGCAGACCGACACCTGCCAGGATGGCACGTGCACTGGCGCCGACCCTGTCATGTGCACGGGCGCCGACGAGTGCAACGAGGCCGGGACCTGCGACGCCGCCAGCGGGATGTGTACGCTTGTTCCGAAGCCGGATGGCACTGAATGCACCGGGGGAACATGCCAAACAGGTGCCTGCGTGCCTGGAGCGTCCTCTGGTTCAGGTGCCGGTGGAAGCTCCGGCTCAGGCAGCACGGGCAGTGGCGCAGGTGGCAGCGACGCGGCAGACGATGCCGGTGGCTGTGGCTGCCGCGTGGTCGCGAGTCCCGACGGCGAAAAGCGCCCTGTGGGCATGGCTTTGCTCCTTCTGGGCGCAGGGCTCTTGCTTCGACGCCGGCGACGCGACTAGCATCCGCGCCCTATGGCGCAGGAACGGCTACAGAAGATCTTGGCTCGAGCGGGACTGGCCTCCCGGCGGGGAGCCGAAAGTCTGATCACCTCCGGACGGGTTCGAGTGAACGGAAAACTCGTCACCGAATTGGGGGCGAAGGCCGATTCCTACCGCGATCGGATTGTCGTCGACGGCAACCGAATCGAGGCGGAGAAGCTCGTGTACTTGGTTCTCAACAAACCCCGGGGTTGTGTGAGCACCCTGAGCGACCCGCAGGGGCGGCCGACCGTTGCCGATCTAGTCAAAGACGTACCACAACGGCTCTTTCCGGTGGGCCGTCTGGATTTTGCCACCAGCGGTGTGTTGCTCATGACCAACGACGGCAAATTCAGCAACGCCCTGCTCCACCCGAGCTCGAACGTTCCGAAGACCTACGTGCTCAAGTGTGCGGGCGTGATGCCACCCGAGGTTATCGACGCCTGGCGCGAGGGGGTGGAGCTCGACGACGGTAAGACCCTTCCAGCGGAGGTCGTACGGCTCCGTTACGAGGGAGACAAGACGTGGCTTCGGGTCACGGTTCGCGAAGGCAGGAACCATCTGCTCCGGCGTATGGGCGAAGCCACGGGATTTCACGTCATGCGCTTGTCCCGGCTCGAATTTGCAGGCATCGACGCCGAGCACCTGAAACCGGGTGTTTGGCGTCCTCTCTCGGTAGACGAGCAGCGCAAGCTCAAGAAAACGCACGGCGTCCCATCGCGCGTTCGCGCCCAGCAAGGTCTCTTCGGCCTATTGAAGCGCAAGAAGCCGGTCCGTCAGCGTCCCACTCGAGGCAAGCGTGCTGCCGCTTCCGCGGACCAGGAGTCCACCGAGACGGGAGACAAGAGCCCGAGCCACCGTCGCCGCTCGGGCAAAGCCAAGACGCGTCGCAAGCCACGTTAGGCGGCCCGCCGAGGACCGCCTGTTCGCTCACACTTGGGCGAAGCGGTCACTTTGCAGAGACGCTTCGAGGAGCTGTCCGATCCGCTTGTCGAGCGCCTGTGCGCGCTCGCCCCCAATGCCGTGCACCGCGGCGCGAATCTCCCCGAGCGCCTTGAGTTGGCTGAACAGCTGCACGTCGCCGAGCATCCCGCCACCCGTGAGCAGCAGGCGAATGCGATCGACCTCACCCTCGAGCGCCTCAATTCCAACGCCGGCCGGCCCGACGCGGCGCCGATCTGGATGATCCCGATAGAAGGATTCCACGGCCGGTGTGACCAAGGCATCCAAAATCGCTGCCTGATCCCCGTTGTTCCAGATGTGTTTCAAGATAAACAGGTCGCTGTCGTCCGCATCGGTCCGACCGTCGAGGAAGGCGCTCGCCGCAAACAGCTTGAGCAACTTGATGATGCGACGATCCGAGAGGCTGATCCCCTCGGCGCGGATCTGAAACACCAGGCTCTTGTAGGTTGCCAGAAAAGCGTCTGAAAACTGCATGTGCTGGCCGAATCCCCGCCGCAAGGCTGCGATTTCCGAAGCGGCGACTTGAGGCTGCACCGGCTCACTCTTTAGTTGTCGTATTTCCCACTCGATGCCACGCAAGAGCAGCTCGTTGAAGTGATACGCATCGAGGTTGTCGGAATGCACCCGCAAAAGAAAACGGTCGAAGATGGCGTTGAGGGTCTCGTCGCCAGGAACCTCGTTCGATGCGGCGAACACGCTGATCAACGGGCACTCAATCACTTCGCCGCCTGACACGACCCGCCGCTCGTTGAGCAATGTCAGAAGAGCGTTGAGAATCGCGCTGTTGCTCTTGAAGATCTCGTCCAAGAACACGATCTCGGCTTCCGGGAGCATTCCCTTGGTGTTGCGGCGGTAAACGCCGTCGCGAAAAGCGGAGATGTCCACCGGGCCGAAGATCTCGTTGGGCTCCGTGAACCGGGTCAGCAAGTACTCGAAATACTGCGCCTGGATCAATTTCGACATCGTCCGGATGAGCGCGCTCTTGGCCGTTCCGGGCGGGCCCAGGAGCACGCAATGCTCGCCGGCAATGACCGCGATGCACATCAAGCGGATGATTTCGTCCTTGCCGATGAACTGGCGGCTGATGGCTTCGCCCACCGCCCTCATGCGGCTAGCCAATGACGCGGTCGGGGCGGTGCTCATGAACCGAGCTAAGCACAATCGGCGGTGAGCTGGTATGTAGTTTGGCGATGCGCACGCTCATCTTTGGCAAGGACGGTCAGCTCGGTCATGCGCTCCTCGGCGAGTGCGCGACGGGAGCACAGCGTCTCGACGTGGTGGCCCACGGCCGAGGCGACACGGACTTGTCGGTGCCAGGAGCCGTCACCGAAACCCTCGAGGCCGTGGCGCCAAAGCTCATCGTCAATGCTGCCGCCTACACCGCCGTGGACCGGGCCGAGGAGGAGGTTCAGCTCGCGCAGCGAATCAACGCCGACGCGGTGGCCGAAATGGGTCGTTATGCTGCCCGGGCGGGGGCCGTTCTGCTCCACGTCTCCACCGATTACGTCTTCGATGGGGCGAGCGATCGTCCGTACCGCGAGGATGACGCCACCGGCCCGCTCAATTGCTACGGTCAGTCGAAGCTAGATGGCGAGCGCTACTTGCTCGAACAGGAAGCTCCCGCGCTGATCTTACGGACGGCCTGGGTCTATAGCCTGCAGCGGGAGAGTTTCGTGCGAACGATGATTCGTCTCGCGAAGAAGCATCGGACGCTGCAGGTCGTGTCCGACCAAATCGGCAGTCCTACTTGGTCGGTCGCGCTCGCCCGAGCCATCGTGAGTCTCGTGGCGGAGCTCGGGCCCGATCCCTTCGCGCGGGTTGAGAGCGCACGGGGCATTTATCATCTCGCCGGCACAGGCTTTGTCAGTCGTCATGGCTTGGTCGAGGCAATGCTCCAAATCGGCTCCCGGGATCATGCATTTGCGACTGCGGAGGTAAAGCCCGTGACGAGCGAACGCTTCCCTACCCCGGCACGCCGACCTCGGTATACGGCGATGGATTGTACGCTCGCCGCCGAGACATTCCACGTCAGCCTTCCCGGGTGGAAGGAGAGCCTCGCAGAAGCGTTAGCGACGCAAGAGGCCTGAGCCGGGCTGTGCTATGCCGCTCGGGTGACGACCAGCTATTTCGTAACCGGTGGCGCGGGGTTTATCGGCGCAAACCTCGTTCATCACATTCTGGAGACGCGGCCCGGAAGCAAAGTGGTCGTTTACGATGCCCTCACCTACGCGGGCAACCTGGACAACATCGAGGACGCTCTCGGTAGCGATCGCTGTGATTTTGTGAAGGCGAACATCTGCGACCGAGACGCCATCACGGCTGCGTTCGAGAAGCACCGTCCGAGCGTCATCTACAATTTGGCTGCCGAATCTCACGTGGACCGCTCGATCGATGGCCCCGCCGCCTTCGTCCAAACGAACATCGTCGGCACCTTCGAAATGCTCGACTGTGCTCGGAACTACTACGCCGGGCTCGACCAAGACGCTGCAGCAGATTTCCGTTTTGTGCACGTCTCGACGGATGAGGTTTACGGTTCGCTCGGTGCCGATGGTCTTTTTCACGAGACCACGCCTTATGCGCCCAATTCCCCTTACGCTGCATCGAAAGCTGCTGCTGACCATTTGGTCCGTGCGTACCACCATACCTACGGTTTGCCGGTGGTCACGACGAACTGCTCCAACAATTATGGTCCGTACCAGTTTCCGGAGAAGCTCATTCCTGTGGTGCTTCTCAACGCACTCGAAGGAAAGGCTCTCCCCGTGTACGGCGATGGCAGCAACATCCGCGACTGGCTTTACGTACGGGACCACACCGAAGCACTGCTTCTGGCCGCCGAGCGTGGCCGTCTCGGAGAAACGTACAACATCGGTGCCAGTGAAGAGCGCACCACCCTGCAGATGGTCCACACCATATGCGACATCGTCGACCAACTTCGGCCCCGCAGCGATGGCACGAGCTACCGCGAACTCATCACCTTTGTCACCGACCGACCTGGGCACGACCGGCGCTACGCCATCGACGCGACCAAGATCGGCCGTGAAGTGTCGTGGTCACCGAGTGTGTCCTTTGTGGAAGGGATGACAAAGACCATTCAGTGGTACCTCGACAATCAGTCGTGGTGTAAGCGGATCACGGAAGGTTCGTACCGCCGCGAGCGAATCGGCCTCGGAGGATCATGAAACGAACGACACGACCAGCACAGCACCTCGCACAAGGAGCGCGACGATGAAGGGACTCGTACTCGCAGGGGGCTCGGGCACACGGTTGCGGCCCCTCACCCATACAGGCGCCAAACAGCTCGTGCCGGTCGCCAACCGGCCGGTGCTCTTTTACGTGATGGACAACCTCGTCGATGCCGGCATCGAAGAGATTGGCGTGATCATCGCACCGGAGACGGGCGGCGAGATCCGCGACGCGCTAGGCGACGGATCAGCCTTCGGCGCACGCTTCACTTTCATCGAACAGGACCGCCCTTCCGGACTCGCCCATGCCGTCGCGACCGCTCGCGACTATCTCGGCGACAGCGACTTCGTGATGTATCTCGGCGACAACCTGATCGGCACCAAGATCAAGGACTCGGTGGACACCTTCCGCAATGATCCTTCACTCAGCGCATGGGTGATGCTCAAGGAGGTGCCCAACCCCTCGCAGTTCGGCGTCGCAAAGATCGACGACGATGGGAAGGTGGTTGGCTTGGTCGAGAAGCCTGCCGACCCGCCGAGCAACTTGGCGCTTGTTGGCATCTACATGTTTCGGCCCTCCGTCTTTGAAGCGATTTCTCAGATCGAGCCTTCGGCCCGCGGCGAACTCGAAATCACCGACGCCATTCAAAAGGTCATTGATCTGGGCGGGACCTGCCGCTTTGCACACGTCACCTCGTGGTGGCTCGACACGGGGAAGAAGGACGACATGTTGCTCGCCAATGACACCGTTCTCGATGACTGGCTCGAGGGGTGCATCGAGGGCGACGTCGACGAGGAGAGCCAAATCGTCGGGCGTGTACGAATTGAAGCAGGCGCTAGCGTGACGCGATCCACCGTCCGGGGCCCTGCCATCATCGGCGCCGGAGCACAGATCGTCG
The DNA here is from genome assembly GCA_029941785.1 of Polyangiaceae bacterium. Taxonomy (GTDB): domain Bacteria; phylum Myxococcota_A; class Polyangia; order Polyangiales; family Polyangiaceae; genus JAPYTK01. Next base: position 20,526 of record JAPYTK010000054.1, read on the forward strand.
ACAGTCGAATCGGTCCGTTTACGACGATCGGCAAGGAGGTTGTTGTCGACCATTCTCGAATCGACCACTCGGTCGTCATGGAGGCGTCTTCGATCAGCGGCATCCCCCGCCTCGAGGACTCGCTCATCGGTAAACGCGTCAAGGTCGGCCCGTCAGCTGCACGCCACGGGGGCCTGTCCCTGATGGTGGGCGACGACTGCATCATCGAATCGCCTCAGTAGATCCCCGCCGCGCCGACAGCCCGCTGCTTCGTAGATGACGGCCGCTTTGGGCGCGCTGGTCGGTCAAACAAAACAGCCCGATTCTAACTAAAGAATCGAGCATTTGGAGCGGGAGACGAGATTTGAACTCGCGACGTCAACCTTGGCAAGGTTGCACTCTACCACTGAGTTACTCCCGCAGTGCGTAGGGAGAGGTAGTGCGCAGTTTCGGGGATGTCAACCTCGTCGGCATCGCAGCCGGGCTGCATTTCAGACCCGGTCGACGTCCACCACACCGTCGATCTTCTTGAGATCGCGCATCACGCGTTTCAGTTGCATCAAATCCTCGCAAAGAAAGGTGAAGGTGTTGCTCGCGCGTCCGTCCTCGCCCGCCCGGCACGTCGCCTCGCTAATGTTGATCCCCTTCTCGTGAAAGGCATGACCCACGGTCGCCAAGATACCAGGGCGATTCGCTGTCGTGATCGACAGCTTCACCGGCCGATTGATCTTGGCCTTCGGATCCCATGAAATATCCACCCGTCGTTCCGGATCGGCCTCGAACGCTTTCGGGCAATTGCGCCGATGCACGGTGATCCCCCGACCTCGGGTCATGAAGCCGACGATCTCGTCTCCAGGCAGAGGGTTGCAGCACTTGGTGTAGCGAACGAGCACGTCGTCTCCCCCGTTGAGCAAGATC
>JAPYTK010000054.1:21432-27190 GCA_029941785.1 Polyangiaceae bacterium
AGATCCCATGCGAGGTCCGGCCGGTCATCTTCCGAACGAAGGCTTCGATACGGCCTTCCTTCACCAAAGCCGGCACCGTGCGCTTCTGCGCAGACCCTGGACGGGAGGCAGGCGCCTCTGGAGCGAGCGCGTCGAGGACCTGCCGCGGCTTGACCTTGCCGTAGCCCACGGCCACGAAGAGCTCGCGCATTTCCACCAAGTCGAAGCGTGACAGGAGGTCATCCCGCTCGGCTTTGCTCTTTTCGAGGCGTGCCAAGCTCATCCCCGCCTGGTGGATGGTCTTTTCGAGCAGCTCACGTCCCAATTTGAGCGACTTGCTACGCTGGGCTGAGCGCAGGTGGGCTCGAATCTTGGATAAAGCGCGGGTCGTGATTGCACTACTGAGCCACTCTTTGCGCGGTAGCTGATCAGGGTTGGTCAGCACCTCGACCAAATCACCGTTGTGCAATTGGTAACCGATGGACGCTACCGCACCGTTGACACGCGCGCCGGTGTAATGGTCGCCAATCTCGGTGTGAATGCTGTACGCGAAGTCGAGGGTCGTCGCACCGCGAGGAAAGGCTTTCACATCGCCCTTGGGCGTGAACACGTACACTTCGTCCTGAAACAAATCGACCTTGACGCTCTCGAGAAACTCGGCGGGATCTTTCAATTCGGTCTGCGATTCCATCAACTGACGCAACCAGGCAAAACGTGCGGCGTCCTTGGGATCGAGACCTCCAGAGTTGTTCGACTTGTACTTCCAATGCGCCGCGATGCCGTGTTCTGCCACGTGGTGCATCTCGTGGGTTCGGATCTGAATTTCGACCCGCTGATTTCCCGGGCCAAACACCGTCGTGTGCAGGCTCTGGTACATGTTGGGTTTGGGTAGCGCGATGTAGTCCTTGAAGCGGCCCGGGACCGGAGTCCACATCGAGTGGACCACCCCTAGCGCGGCGTAACAATCCGCTACCGACTCCACGATGATGCGAAACGCGATGAGGTCGTACACCTGCTCAAATCCGCACTGCCGCGTTTCCATCTTTCGATGAATCGAGTAGAGGTGCTTGGCGCGACCGCTGACGTCGGTTGCAAAGCCCTGCTGCGCCATCTTGTTCTGCAGCTGATGACAGACCTTTGAAATGTGAATTTCGCGTTGCGTCGCGGATTGTTCGACGAGGTCCGATACGCCCTCGTAGGCATCGCGCTCCAAATACTTGAAGGACAAATCCTGCAGCTCGTTCTTGAATCGCGCGAAACCGAGTCGGTTCGCGAGCGGCGCATAGATTTCCATCGTCTCCCGGGCGATGCGCTCCTGCCCGTCGGCGGACATGTGCTCGAGCGTTCTCATGTTGTCGAGGCGGTCGCACAGTTTCACGACCAACACGCGGATGTCGCGAGCCATCGCTACGACCATCTTGCGAAAGCTCTCGGCCTGACGGTCTTGGCGCGACGTGAAGTTGATCTTACTGAGCTTGGTCACCCCATCGACCAAAAAGCAGATTTCGGTGCCAAACCGCTCTTCGATGTCCTCCTCGGTGACCGAGGTGTCCTCGACCACGTCGTGCAACAAGGCGGCACATACGCTCGCGACATCGAGACGAAGATCGGCGATGATCCCGGCGACGCTGGCCGGGTGGATGAAGTACGGATCACCACTCTTTCGCAGCTGTCCATCGTGCGACTCGCACGAAAAGACGTACGCATCACGAACGAGTTCGAGATTCGCTTCTGGTTGGTAGGCCTCGACACGCGAGGTAAGTTCGTCGACGCTAATCACGGCTACGCTCAAAAAACGTACAATAACGCTAGCATCTATCGCAGCGGATCGACAATCTATGGGCGTGAAAGCACCGTCGACTGCCTGTGAGACTCCCAATGCGGGCGAGCCATCCATCGGGATCTATCTGCACTTTCCCTGGTGCCTGACAAAATGTCCGTACTGCGATTTCGTTTCGTTCGCCATCGAGCAGGATTCCATCGACCACGATGGGTACGCGGCGACGGTGTGCGCTGAGATCGAGCAACGACGCGATATTCTTCAAAGTCGGGCCATCAGCAGCGTGTTCATCGGTGGCGGCACACCCTCCTTGTGGCGGGCCGAGGCACTTGGAGCGGTGCTAAAGTGCTTGGATCGAGTGACCGAAGGAGGGTTGCACGGTATCGAGGTGACCGCTGAGTGCAACCCCTCCTCGCTCGATGCGGGCCAGGCCAAGGCCCTCGTCAGCGCCGGCGTGAACCGTTTGAGCGTCGGGGCACAGGGACTCGACGCGGACCGACTGAAGTTCCTCGGGCGTCTTCACGATGGCCCTTTGGCGTTGCGGGCCATCGAAGCGGCACTCGGATCCGGCGCCCGGAGCGTGAACGCGGATGTCATCTACGGGGTCGCTGCGGGCTCCGCTCGTGGACAGACCGCCGAGCAAGCGGCTTGCGAAGCCGAGCAGATCGCGCGGCTTGGGATTCATCACGTCTCGGCTTATCAGCTCACGATCGAGCCCAATACACCGTTCGGCGAGTTGTCCCGTGCAGGCAAGTTACCCCTGCTCGATGACGCCATTCTCGCCGATAGCTTCGTCGCGGTGGGTGACGCACTCGCCGCCCATGGTTTTGTCCGGTACGAGATTTCAAATTACGCCCAGTCTGGCGAACAATGCGAGCACAACCTGGGCTACTGGCGAGGGCGAGACTATTTGGGTCTCGGTTGCGCTGCCTTCGGAGCCCTCTCGCGAGCCGACGGTACAGGTTGGCGTTATCGCAATCCGCCAACCCCCCAGCGTTACGCTGAAATGGTCGCAGCTGGAGATCTGACGCCACACGAGACCGACCAGCTCGATGGCGAAGCCCGGATGCGCGAGCGGCTGATGCTGGGCCTTCGTCTGCTCGATGGTTTGGACGTGGAGGCGTGCGCCTCCATCCTCGGAGTCGAGCCGTGGCCTCGACGGCGTCTGGAGGCGAGCGGTGACTTGCAAGCGAGGGGGCGGCTGTGCAGATCGGGTCCACGACTCTACATTCCACCCGAAGCGTGGCTCTGGGCCGACGACACGGCTTGCCGCTTGTTCTAGGGATCTGCGAGGTGTTCAGGCGGCCTCGTCAGCGCTGCTCGACACTACGAAAGACCCCGTCCCACAGCGGTGAGGATACGCCCCACTTGGCTTCGTGGCCGGTGAAGTGGTGCACCATGTGGTAACGCTTGAGAAACTTCGCCAAACGACTACGGGCTGGCATGTGGTGGGTGAAATAGTGCACGCCGTCGTACGCCAAATAGCCCACGCCAAATCCACTCATGGCTGCGCAACTGACCGGTATGCCCATCAGCGCACTGCAGGGAATGAAGACCACGAGAAAGATGGGAATGGAGACGCCGAGGGGCATGACCAATCGCCTGTCGTCATTGGGAAAATCGTGGTGAACACCGTGGAAAATGAAATGAAATCGCCTTCTCCACGGTGCCGAACCGACCCAATGAAACACGAAGCGATGCAACAGATACTCGGTCAGGGTCCAGGCGATCCATCCGCAAAAGAAAAGCCCCAAAGCGGACAGGCTCCCGATCCCCTGACGGAGAGAAACCCACAACAAGCCGGCGCTGATCGGAAGCCAGAAGAGAAACGGCGTGATCGGATGGATGCGCGAGAAGAATTCGATCAAAGGAGTATCGAACATCCGGCACGTACCGAGCTTTGGGCGTCGCATTGGGCTGGATGCGGTCGGCATGTCGCGCAAGACATAGCCTATTTGGCTGACATTGGCCACATTCGACCCGCGCAGTATACTGCCCATGTGCGCACACCTTGCCCTCTTCCAGTCGCTGTCGGCGCCATGCTTGGCGGGCTCCTACTCAGCGCGTGTCCGGGTACTATCGACGACCCTCAAGCGTTTGCCAGGCATTGCTCGGCTCCACCTTGCAACAGTGACGCAAGCGGAGGCAGCGGAGGCAGCGGAGGCAGCGGAGGCAGCGGAGGCAGCGGAGGCAGCGGAGGCGCTGGCGCGGCAACATCAGCCGGCAACACCGGAGGCGGTGGCGCCACGGCATCGGCTGGCGACACCGGGGGGCTCGGTGGAGCGGGGGGCGTCGGCGGGGCCACGACCGGTGGCGGGGGCTGAGGTTCGGCTCACGAGCGTCGATACCAGCAAGCCGACGAGTTGAAGGTCAACGGCAGGCTTCGTACAGCCGGGCCATGTCGTCTCGGCTGCAGCTCCGCGGGTTGTTCACGTGACAACTGTCGGCATAGGCAGCATCCGCCAAATCGGGATGTTCGCCGAGACGGACTCCCGCTGCCTCGAGTCCTGATGGCAATGGCAGTGCGGCTCGCAGCTCGGCCAACACGGCTACCGCTGCGTCGGCGTCCGCGTTTCCAGTGAAGAGCCGGGCGAGCTCGGCATAACCTGCGCGCGTAGAATCTTCTTCGAGATTGAACCGAGCGACTTCCGGCAGGCACAGCGCGTTGGCCAGGCCGTGGTGAAGGCCGCAATGACTCGACAGCGGGTGCGCCAAGGAATGACACGCCCCCAGACCCTTCTGGAAGGCGATGGCCCCCATCATGGCCGCCTTCATCATGTCGCCCCGGGCCTCGATATTCTCGGGCTCCTGCACCGATTTGACCAGCGACCGCGCAACGAGCTCGATCCCTCCGCGCGCGATGGCGTCACAGAGAGGATGGTCCCCACGCGCCACGAGTGCTTCGACGTTGTGTGTGAGGGCGTCGTAGCCTGTGGCCGCCGTGATGTGGGCTGGCATGGTCACGGTCAGGGCTGGATCCAAGATCGCCAGTGTGGGAAGGAGTTTCGGTGAAAAGATGACGGTCTTTTGGCCATCGAGCGTCACCACGCCCGATCGTCCAACCTCACTGCCTGTACCGGCCGTTGTGGGTAGCGCCACGATGGGGGGCACCGCCTCGGTGACGAAAGCGTCCCCGCCCTTCGCGTCATCGTACTGAGCCATCGGCCGATGATGATTGACGCGCAAAGCGACCAACTTCGCGACATCCATAGCGGAGCCGCCGCCGATGGCGACGATCGCAGCGCCTCCACAATCGCGGTAGGCCGCTATGCCATCGTCGATATTCGACTCGACGGGGTTTCCTGCCACACCATCGTAGATCGCATGAGCGATACCTGCCGATGACAGCGCTTCGATGACCGGATCGACCAAGCCCGCTCCGCGCACGCCCTTGTCGGTGACGATGAGAGCCGAGGTGACACCGAGCCCGTTCAGCTCCTCGCCGGTTTGGGCCGCGGCACCGGCACCGAATAGGATTTGCGTAGGAAACTGATAACGGCAAAAATCCGTCATCAGGTGGCCTCGAAATAGCGCTGAAGCTCCCAGTCGGTCACCGCGCGGTTGTACTCGCGAACCTCCCAGCGGCGCGTGTGCGCATAATGATCGACGAAGTCAGAGCCGAAGATCTTGCGGGCCGTCTCGCTTGCGGCGAACTGCTCGGTGGCCGCTGCCAACGTGACTGGAAGTGGCTCGCCCTGCGCGCTGCCATCGCCGGACGTCTCGTCCGGGGGCTCGATCTTGTTTTCAATGCCGTGCAGGCCTGCCCCGAGGCAGGCGGCGAAAGCGAGGTAGGGGTTGATATCTGCAGCCCCCTGACGATGCTCAACGCGCGCTGCCTTATCGGAATCGAGCCCGATGAGTCGGCAGGCCGTCGTCCGATTTTCCACCCCCCAGCCGACCGTGAGGGGTGCCCACACGCCGGGCACGTAGCGCTTGTACGCATTGATGGTGGGCGACATCATCGCCGTCAGATCTCCCATCATGTGGCATAAGCCACCG
>JAPYTK010000055.1 GCA_029941785.1 Polyangiaceae bacterium
CGGCGACGGAGGTCGCGGCGGCGGTGGTCGCGGCGGCGGTGGTCGCGGCGGCGGTGGTCGCGGCGGCGGCGGTCGTGGTGGCGGTAGTCGCGGCGGCTCGGACTACTAGCCCGACCCGTTCAGACAACGAATCCTGGCAACGGGCCAGTCACATCGAGTTTGCCGCCGAGCAAGCTCTGGCCCACCCAGCTAACGTCGGTCATTCCCATGGCATGACACAAGCTAACGAGTAGCTTGTTGTGGGGAGGACCGACGTTCTTCTTTCCATGGTACGTCACGCCACTCGGCAAAGGATGCGACGGCGCATAGTGAACGTACCGCCCCGTACTCAACATGTCCGACGCCCCGCCAAACAACACATAGGGCAAGGGCGTCACATCGTGCTGACCGTTCGCGAGTTCGCCAGTCCACACGACCAAAGTATGGTCCAGCAAGCTACCGTCACCCTCTGGAATCGAATCGAGCGTCTCGACGAGTTGCGCGACGAGCTTGGCATTTTCCTCGCCATAGAACGTCATCATCGCCACAGCTTCAGGGTGAGTTTTGTGAGCGAAATCCTCGTGAAGATCTTTGCCTACTGCCCCTAACTGGTCACCGGTAAACGCACCAATGTCGAAGGTAATCACCCGAGTGAGATCGCAGACGAACGCCGCCGCGATCAGCTGATGCAGGGCGGTCTGACGCGCGATCTTATCGAGGCTGCCGTTGCCCGGAGCGCCCGGGGTGTCGCAGACCACGTCATGAGAGCCCGCGATTCGATCCGCCAACCTACTCATGAAGTCGGTGTGTTGCTCGAGCTTTACCCTATCCCGCGCGATAGCCTCGTCGGTAGCACGCAGGTAGTCCTTCTCGACAAAGTCGAGAACCGATCCCCGGCGACCGCGCACGCGTGCCCTGAGCGAGCCGGGAACCTCCGTTTCGAGCTTACCGAACAAGCGCTGATGAATAGCAGCCGGATTTCCTTCGTAGGGAATCCGAGCCCCCCCTCGCTCACGGCTATAGATGCCATCAATCGTCACGTCGCCGGTGTCCGTTAGATGCAGCGAGCGATAACGGCCCGCCTGCGCCACCCGCTCGGCGATGCGCACATCGACGCTCATTCCCTCCCAGTCGAAAGCCGCAGGGTCTTCACCATATATGAAGCGGTTCGCCCCGGTCAGTGCATGAAACTCTCCCCCGCCGTGGTTGTCACCGGGCGAGTTGCAAATCGATGATGTCATGCTGACACCATCGAGTACGACCATCTTGTGCCGCAGCGAATACAGCGGGCGAAGGATCGGGCTCAGCTGCTCGGGTTCGAGAGGGCCGAGATCGTGCTCCCAATCTTCGCTCTCCTTCTTGTCCCGATCCGCAGGGCCGCCATGTCGCATCTTCCAATTGTCGTACACCGTGCCGTGCCGGGTGGTCACGACGAGCAAGCGTCGAACGCCACCAGGATTCGCCGCAAGTCGATGGGCCAGGGGCAAGGCGCTAGCGCCAAGCGACAATCCCGCAAGCTTGAGCAGATGACGACGACCGAAGATCGACTTCACTGTCCATCCTCCTCGCGGAGCCGCCTGATAAAATCGGGCCGCTGCACTGCCCCCAAGAGCAACGCGAGATAGGTATTGCCCGCAGCTGCCATCCTTTCGCGATCGTGCTCGACACGACAACGGTCGGCCGAGCCTTGTTTCCTCGCCTGCGCGAACCGGTTCAGCTGCTCGCTCATGCACAGCGCGTAAGGACGACTCGACGCGATCCGATGCGAAAGCTCGATCGCGTCGCCGACAACCCCGCCCAGTTCACCGGACAAGTGGAGCGAGGCTTCCGTATTGACGGGCACGGGACCATCGTGCGTCCGATAGCGTCCAATCGCATCGAAGCTCTCGAACGTGTAGCCAATAGGATCGAAAGATTGGTGACAGGCGAGGCACTTGGGAAGAGCCACACGACTCTCGAAGCGCTCGCGGTTGGTTTGCGTGATCTCATCGCCGTCAGGGCGACGCGGCACATCGGCGATACCTTCCGGGCGCGAGCCCGGCTCGATGCATAAGATCCGCCGCAACACGTCGACACCACGCAGCACCGGGCTGCCGTCCTGTCGATGGGCACCGATGCTGAGCCACGCGGCTTGGGTGAGCACGCCAGCGCGCTCGGAGACTGGCAATGACCCCGATTCCCACTCGGCCCCGCCAGCATGAGGGATGCCGTAGAGCTCGGCGAGTTCCTCGGTACTGTGCACCTGCGTACTCGTCAGCAGAGCCTCGAAAGAGCCGCCCTCGTCGAGCAAAGTACGGGCAACGAAGCGTTCGGTTTGCTCACGCATCATTCGAGCGAGCTCAGCGTTGAACTCCGGAAAGCGCTCGTCGTCCTTCGTCGCCACATCCAGACGTCCCAGGCCTAGCCATTGGCGGGCAAAATCTCGCGCGGGCCCAGCGGCTCGCGGGTCGGCGAACATCCGCTCGATGTGCGCGGCACGAACCTCTGGCTCGACGAGCGCGCCCCCCGCCGCATCGGCCATCAGAAGATCATCCGGTGGCGCCTGCCACACGAGATACGAAATTCGGCTCGCGATGGTGTAACCGTCGAAGCGCTCACTACCGGCCGCACCATCATCGCCACTGACGTGCTGGAGTCGATACAAGAAGTCGGGAGACTGAAGGGCCGCTTGAACGAGCAGCCCGGTCGTGACCGCCAACCCCTCTTCGGAAAGGAGCGCTTTACCGAACGCGAGGTAGCGATCGCGCTGGATGGGCGCCAATGGCCGGCGAAAAGCGCGGGGGATAAAATCATCGACCAGCCCCTCAATACATAGCCAATCCTTGTCGTGTTGCATGTCGCAACCGAGCACCAAGCCGGGACTCTCTGCCACGCGCAGGGAGATCTGAAGTGCAAGATCGTGCAGCTGCTCCACGACGATCTCGCCCACCTGCAGCGCGCGATGATCCGCATCGAAGCCGTCCTCGGCGGTGGTGCGAACGGGCAAGACCAAATCAGACGCGAGATCGGAGCCCAGGAGCGCGTGCAGCGTGTTGTCCAGTTCGGTGTTGGACAAGCGACGCAGGGGCTTGTAAGTCAGCTCTGGAGCGCTGCACGTGGAAGACTCGGTGGTCGCCGGATCGCTTCCATCTTCCGGAAGACCCGCACTACAGCCTGCCGCGACCAAACTTAGGGCCAGGCCGAGCCGAAGCACCCCCGGTAAGCGATACACGACGCGTCGTTTCATTGATCTCCCGCTTTACCATACGCGATCTGGCGCCACCTCGCATGGGAACAGGACCCGGCTGGACCGAAGCGGTGCCGACCGCTCGCCGACGCTGGCACACGACACAGCGCTGCGATGAGCGCTGGTCCCACCGTGGTAGAGGAGACGAACCGTCAAACGCAATCCGGCGGAAACGCACAGGAATCGAACCTGCCCGGGACAGCAGAACTGCCCCACAACGGTTTTGAAGACCGCGGGCGGCACCAGCCGTCCAAGCGCTTCCGATACCAGTTGTACTCGCAGCCAGGTCAAAGCGCCAGTAGGGTTCGGCCCATGCGACACGTGGTGATCGGCACCGCCGGACACGTTGATCACGGCAAGACCTCGCTCGTCTACGCGCTCACCAACGTGCAGACCGACCGTCTGCCGGAAGAACAGAAACGAGGGATCACCATCGAGCTGGGCTTCGCCCCGTGGCGGGTGAACGACGACGTTTTGGTGAGCATCATCGACGCGCCAGGGCACCGGCGACTGGTGCACACGATGATCGCGGGCGCGAGCGGAATCGATCTCGTGCTGCTCGTCGTAGCCGCAGACGAAGGCGTGATGCCTCAAACCCGAGAACACGTCGCAGCGTGTCGGCTTCTCGGCGTCAACCGAGCCGTGATCGCCATCACCAAGATCGATCGTGCCGACCGCGAACTCGGCGAACTCGCCGGCGAGGAAGCGCTCGAGTTGCTCGATCAAAATAGGATCGAGGCGGAGGTGGTGCTCTGCTCCGGCAAAACAGGCGAGGGAATCGAAGAGCTGCGCGCGGCGGTTATCGCTGCCATCGACCGGGGAAAGAAACGAGGGCCGGCGAAGCGAATGAGACTGGGCATCGATCGCGTATTCAGCGTGCACGGCTCCGGCACCGTGATCACCGGGACGCTCGTCGAAGGTGCGCTGCAGATCGGGAGCGAACTCCGCATCTTGCGAGACAAAGGTGAACTCGCAAGCAGCGTGCGGGGCCTGCACATTCACGGCGACACGCGAAAAAGGGTAAAGGCTCCGACCCGGTTGGCCATCAACCTCACCAACGTCAGCACCGATGAACTGCGGCGCGGTGACGTGATCACGACGGACAAGCACGCGATGCCAAGCCGCGTCTTGGACGTTTGGCTCGACCTTGCCGATCCGGTCAAGCGTGGCACCGAAACCTCGATCTTTATCGGCACGGCACGGACCACCGCAAAAGTGCAACCGCTCCAAGACGGTCAGTGTGATGATGGTCAACTTGCGCGCTTGCGACTGCGCACGCCGCTGGTCGCATTCGGCGGAGATCGCTTTGTGCTCCGAGGGGCAAACGTGGACGGCCCCGCCGGAGCCGTCATCGGAGGCGGACTCGTCCTCGATGCGCGCCCACCCCACCGAGGGCGAGCGGCGAAGCGAAGGCAACTTCTCATCGCATTGAAAACCGACGATCCCTTTGAGGCAGCCGCCCAGCTCGCACGCGAAAAAAGTCCTACTGCGCTCACGCGACATGAACTTCATTCGCGCCTCGCGGTCGAATCCGCTCGGCTCGTGCACGCGGCCGATCAACTCGTCGAGCGGGGCAAGCTCATCGCCACCCAAGAAGGTGGATGGGTCGGCGGAGACGCCACCACCCTGCTCGAGCAACAAGCGCTCGCCCTGGTAACAGAACACCACCAGAGCCATCCCTTCGAGCCGGGACTCAAGCTGCAGACCCTTCGTGACAAACTCCGACGAGCAGCTGACTCCGAGACGGCTGCCATCGTGTTGGAACGACTGAGCAGCAGCCATCCACCGCGGCTCACGCTCGCCGATTCCTGCGTGCGTTTGCCCGATTTCTCTGGGCCAGCGGAGGGCTCAGCGGAGGCCATTCTCGTCGCTCAAGCGCGCGAGGCGATGGCGACTTCCGGCCTCAGCGGCTTCAGCTCAAACGCCTTCGCCGACGCTCTGGGCTCCGACACAAAGATCAGCCGGGCCTTGCTTGCCATGCTCGTCCGGGAAACCAAAGCGATCGAGACCGGGGGACTCTGGTTCGGGCACCTCGCGGTCGAGCAACTCACCCGCGAGGTGCACGCGCACTTGGAGGCACACGGAACATTGAGCGTCCAGGACTTCAAACAAATCACCGGACTAGGTCGGAAGCAAAGCATCCCCTTGCTCGAATACCTCGATCGCCAGCGCGTCACGCGTCGCGAAGGCGACGAGCGCATCAAGGCGTGATAGGCCTCGTGCATGTTTTCCTGGCTTAAGCGAAGCTCGTCCCCAAACGATCCGCAACAAGCAGCGGAGCTGTACCGAGTCGTGCGAGCCGAGTTGAAAGACAGCGACGAGGACAGCGTAACGATCGTTGCCTCGATCGCCGCCGTGCTGCTGTGCATTGCCTACGCGGATTGCGACTACGACAGTCGTGAAGAAGCGGTCGTCCGTCTCACGCTCGAGCGCATGCATGGCATCGACGAGGCCGGCGTAAGCGCCATCATGACGGTGTTGAATGCGCACACCGTGCGCATCACCGGAGCGGAAGCCAGCACCTACGCACGCGAGTTGCTGAGTCTGACCGAAGAGGATTTCCGAGTCGAGCTGCTGGACGTGTTGTTGCTGGTCGCCGCAGCAGACGGCACGATCACCGTGAGCGAAACGAACATCCTGCGGGACGTCACCAAAGCCATGGGTCTCAACCAAGCGCAATATCTCACGGCCCAGAGTGCCCACCGAGACAAGCTCGCCGTACTAAAGAAGGCACGAGCCTAGCGCATGAAGCGCTGCTAAGATCGCCGCAACATGAACCCGCGCTCTGTCAAGATCACCGGCGCTCTCGCGCTCGTCGCTGTGGCCGCGTTGGTGGCCTTCGCGGGCAACAAGACAGACGACGAAGCTCTTATTTGTGATTCGGTCGCGAGTTGCGATGCTCTGTGTGAGCAGGGGAACAAGGACGCCTGTCAGAGCGCAGCCGGCCTCAAACTTCGCGACGGAGTCCAAGACCTGCGCGGCGCCTTGGACGGGTTTCGCAAGGGCTGCGAGGATGGCAACGCCGAAGCCTGCGCCAATCTCGGAATGTTGCATCTGCAGGGGATGGGTACGGCCAAGAACGAAAAAGAAGCCGCCCGGCTGTTCGACAAAGCTTGCACTGCAGGATCGCAGGCCGGATGCACGTTTCTCGCCGACATCCTGTTCATTGGCGCAGACACCCCGCGCGACCGACCCCGAGCGCTCAAGTTGCTCGCGACCGCATGCGACACGGGACGAAAGGACGCCTGCGCGAACTTGATCGAGTTCAAGAAACAACACGACGGCAAATTCGCCAGCCATGACGACCGCACCGAGGGACAGCTCGATGCGGCCTGCAAGAAGGGCGAAGCGGCAGCGTGCTCGACGCTGGCCGACAGGCTGAGCCACGGTCCTCACGCGAAGCGCACCGCGGAGCTTTACCGAGAAGCCTGCAACAGCGGTGACGCGGCAGGGTGCACGAGCTTGGGTCGGATCCTCATTATGGGTGACGCAGGTGTCGAAAAGAACGAGCAACAAGCCGCGACGCTGTTCGACCGAGCATGCAAAGCCGGCGACGTGGCGGGCTGCACCGACTACGCGATCGCACTGTTGACGGGTCGCGGCGTGAAAGCAGATGCGATTCGAGGCCAACAGCTCCTCAGCAAGCACTGCGACAGTGGGCACATGCCCGCGTGCGTGAGCTTAGGCACGACCTACGAAGAAGGTCGAGGCGTCACAAAGGACTTGTCGCGTGCCATCAGCTTGTACCGCATGGCGTGCGACAAAGAGGATCAGGAAGGCTGCCTGTCTCTCGGAAATACACTCGTCGCTGACGAGTCGAATCAAGCAAATCTCGACAAAGCTTTCGCGATCTTCAAGAACGCCTGCGATGCCGATATCGCCAGTGGCTGCATCCAGCTCGCCGGCATGCATCGTGGTGGAATCGGTCGGCCCACCGACGAAGCCACCGCCAAGTCGCTCTACGAAAAGGCGTGCAAGGCGGGAGACCCACTCGGTTGTGCCGGAGTCGATCCCAAGGCCACCGATGCCGACAAATCGGTGCGGGCCATCCCGAAAGGGGCCATTCCCATCCCCGGCCCCTCCGCCGAACCGGAAGACGAGGCTCCTCCACCGCCGCCTCGAGCTACAGCCGCTCCATCGAGCGAGCCTTGAGAGCCGGTCGACGCCGCGCATCGGGCGCCGACTCTAAGAAGGACGCACGACGCGCGACCAACCGGTCCTGTCATTGACTCAGGTGTCGAGCCATCCACGCTCACGGTACCACCTGGCGGTCGATGTCAAACGACCGTGCACCGGTTCCATCTCAACCGTCAGCTCGGCAAGCTTGTTCACGGCACATGTCCAGGAGCCGGCGACGATTTCACGGTACTTGTCCAAGTTGAGCGGGACGGGCCGATCCGACAGGCGACCGTACAGTTCGGCAGCGGCAGCTGCACACCACAGCACCGCCCGAGGACACACGATCACCCGCGATTTCGTGCGGCCCGTCGCGTTCACCATCAAGGCAGAAAGCTCCGTCCAGGTGGGCCTTTCCTCGCTGGCGGCAAAGTACACGCCGGACCCGATCTCGTCGGAGCCACACATGACTCGCTGACCGCGCTCAGCTATGGCGATCAACGCCTGAGCCAGATCGGCGACGTGGATCAACGAGATCCGCCTGTCCCCCGGACCAACCCTCAGCGCGTACCCCCGCGCAGCCTGACGGAACAAGGGCAACATCGCACGATCTCCTTCACCGAAGACCATCGACGGGCGCACGATGCTGACCGGAACGGAATCGGCAAAAGCGTGCGCCGCGGCTTCCGTATCGAGCTTGACCTGACCGTACACAGAGACGGGGCGTGCCGGGCAGGTTTCATCGCGTGGCTGAGCATCGGGACTTGGTCCAGCCGCGGCCAGCGAGGAGACGACGATCAGCACAGGCGGCGATGAGACCGCTGCGCAGGCGGCAGCAACATTGCGCGCTCCCTCCACGTTGACAGTTTTGAACGAGGGCCGCCAAGGCACCTTCAGCATTCCCGCCAGATGGAACACGCGATCCACCTCCGCCACAGGCGCACGAAGGCTATCGGGCTTCATCATGTCCCCCTCGACGAAACGCGCGCCGAGCGCGCTCAGTTCATCGCGCGACGAACCGGGGCGGACCAAGGCCATCACATCATCGCCACGCTCGACGAGCGCCCGGCACAAATGACGGCCGATGAATCCGCTCGCGCCCGTAACCAGCACCCGTGTCATGACGCTGTGTTATATCAGCTCCATGAAGCTGGGCCTTGGATACCTCACGATCGGCTTGTTGATCTGCGTGACAGCCTGCAGCGGCGACAGCGTGACACCACAAGCGACGACGGGCAGCAGCGCCGCGGCCGGTGGCGCCGGGGGCCACAGCACGAGCTCCAGCTCCGCCGGCGGCGCCTATACCGGACCCACCATCGAGGTAGAGCTCACGATCGAAAACGGCGTCACGAATTTGCCGGTCGAGGAAGTCGACATTTGCGTGCTCGATTTCGGCGGTCTCGATTGCGTGATGAGCGACATCGACGGCAAAGCCACGCTCATCGTGCCGGCCGAGAAGAAGGTGCACATCACGCTCGTCAAAGAGAGCTTCGTCTCCGCGCTTGTCGGTGCAACGACGGGCGCCGAGGGACAAGCGGTGACAGCGCCGATGATCCCAGCGGTCATCGCCGCGACGATCGCCTCGCTCGCCGACGTGGAACTCGACGAGACCAAGGGGCATATGGTGCTCACAGCGATTGGCTACAGCGCCCCGAACACGATGGTCGTGCCTCCAATGGAGAACGTCACCTTCTCCATCAAACCAAGCTCGGGGGTCGGCCCCTTGTACGTCGCGCCAAACAACGCGCCCGACCCCGCACTCACCAAGACAGGACCACGTGGCGGCGCGCTCATCTTCAATGCCGATCCGGGAGATTACATCCTCACCGCCACCCACGACACGCTGCCCTGCACCGGCTTCATGGCGCACGCCGGCTCCGAAGCGAACACCTATGAGATGCGCGTCATAAAAGGCTACGTGACGTATATGACGACGATTTGTGGCGAACCGACAAGCGCGGGCGCGGGCGGAGCGGGCGCGGGCGGAGCGGGCGCGGGCGGTCAGTAGCTCACTTTTTTGCGATCCCGCTTCTTGTCGCTCTGGCGTCGTTTGCCCTCCACCCGGCGGCGCTGTGAACCCCGCGTCGGCTTGGTCGGCCGCCGCCGCTTGGGAACGTGCTTGGCCCTGCGGATCAACTCGGCCAGGCGCTCACGCGCATCCTCGAGATTTCGAATCCGGTTGCGCGTCTGCTGGCTGCGCATGACGATCCTCCCCTCGGCGTCCAGACGACCCACGGCGATCTTGAGCAACCGGGCCTTGATCGCCGGCGAGAGCACCCGAGAACCCCGGACATCGAAAACGAGGATCACCTTGGTAGACACCTTGTTGACGTTCTGGCCGCCCGGACCGGATGCGCGAACCGCATGCCAACTCAGCTCGTCTCCAGGAATCACGAGCCCGTCATCCACGTACAAATCGGTCGCCATAGCAGCATCTCGCGCTCGAACGCTTGATCGCTCGTGCAGTCAGCGATACAGGGTACGTCATGGCCAACCCCACCGCCAATTTCGAGACATCACTAGGAAGCTTTGAAGCCGAGATTTATCTCGAGCAGATGCCTAAGACGGCGCAGAACTTCATCGACCTCGCCAAGAGCGGGTTTTACGATGGGCTGCACTTCCACCGAGTGATCAACAATTTCATGCTCCAGTTCGGATGCCCGCACTCGCGCGACCCGAACAGCCCGCGCGCCGGTACAGGCGGACCTCCGGACGGGCGCATCGAAGACGAATTCCCGGCAGATCAAAAGCTGTCAAACGAGCCCGGCACCCTTTCGATGGCGAACACCGGACAGCCGAACAGCGGCGGCTCGCAGTTTTTCGTCAACACCGTCCATAACGACTACCTCGACTGGTTCGCCGGCGGCCCCTCCAAACACCCCGTGTTTGGACGGATCAACTCCGGCGATGACGTGGTCAAACAAATCGAATCGTCCGACACTGGACCGGGCGATCGGCCAAACACGCCGATCCAAATGGTGAAGATCACCATCAAAGACTGAGCATGACGGCCTCGTGGAAGGCCGTGGTGCTGTGCGCTTGTGCCGGCGTTGTGGGATGCTCCGACAGCGAGTCGGAAGCTCTGCCTGCGTCCATCGACTACCCGTCCCCTTCTTCACTGACCTCACCCGCCGGTCGCGGTGGATTTCGCTTCGGCGCAGCGAGCGCCGCGGCGCAAATTGAAGACGGGAACACCGAGACGGATTGGTACGTCTTCACGCAGCCAAAGGCCGACGGCGGACTCGGCATGGGAACCGATTTCGTTGGCGAAGCGTCGCGCGGCTACAGCAAAGCCCTCGAAGACATCGAGTTGATGACGGCGCTAGGACTCGACAGCTACCGCTTCAGCTTGTCGTGGGCGCGGATCGAACCGGAGCGCGACACGATCGACGAAAGCGCACTTCAGCACTACAGCGACTTCATCGACGCCCTGATCGCCGCGGGGATCCGGCCGATGATTACCATCCACCACTTCTCGAACCCCACGTGGATCTTCGACCCGCGCGACACCGAATGTGCGACGGGGCCGAGCGACACCAACCTCTGTGGTTTTGGGCATCCCGAGGGAGGTCCTCAAATCGTAGAAGAGATGGGCGAATTTGCAACCCTGCTCGCCGAGCGCTTTGGAGATCGCGTCGATGAGTGGGCGACCGTCAACGAGCCCGTCAACTACCTCCTTGCCTCCTACGGCGCCGGACAATTCCCCCCCGGCTTGATGAGCATATTCAGTCCTCTGGAGAAGTTTGTTCCCGTCGCGCGGGGTTATTTGCTGGGACACGCGGCGATGTACAAGGCCGTCAAGGCCGCCGACACGCAAGACGCCGACGGTGACGGCAGCGCTGCGGACGTGGGCCTCACGCTCAGTGTCGCAGACTGGATCCCTGCGAGGAACAACGAAATCAGCGACCACCCCGACGATGTCAGGGCTCGAGACAACCTCGTCTATCTGTTTCACTACTTGTTCGTCGATGCGATCCGCAGCGGAAAATTCGACGCAGACTTCGACGGATCGCTCGAAGAAGATCGTCCCGAAATCAAAGGCACCATCGATTGGTTGGGCGTTCAGTACTACTTTCGTGGCGGCGTCACGGGGAACAAGCCTCTCATCCCCGTGGTGAATCTCACGCCGTGTTACGGAGGCTTCGATTTTGGCGCCTGCCTTCCGCCCAAGCACATCAGCAGCTGTGTGCCGACGATGAAATACGAGTACGACCCCCCAGGGATCTACAAAGTGCTCAGCGATTTCAGCACGCGCTGGCCAGATCTTCCGATGGTGGTTTCGGAGAGCGGTATTGCCACCGAGGTCGGCGCGCGACGGGCCGAAAACGTCGTCCGCGCTCTCGAACAAATCGAACGCGCCCGCGCCGAAGACGTCGACGTCCGGGGCTATTATCACTGGAGCCTGTACGACAACTTCGAATGGGCCGAAGGATATCATCCGCGATTTGGGCTGTACCAGGTCAACTACGATGGTGACTTCGAGCGTACCGCGACCGAAGGAGCCAAGGTGCTCAGCGAGATCACGCTGAGCCGCAAGCTGAGTGGCGCACAGCGCGGCCAATACGGCGGGACCGGGCCCATGACGCCCGAACCTTACCCCGACAATCCCGACATCACCTTCTGCAACGGCAATTAGCGGTCAGCACGGCAGCCCGACTCGGTCGCGAAGAAACGACTCCATCCGCTCGGCGATCGCGTCGGGGTATTCGAGAGGACCAAAGTGCGTCCCATCGGGCAGCATGAGCAGCTCGGCCTGCGCCACCCGCCGAACCATCGCTTCGGAGAGTTCGGGCGGCGTGAGAACGTCTTTTCGCCCGGCGACGACGAGGGTGGGGATGGTGATCGTCGAGAGAACGTCTTGTGCGTCATGACTGGCCAGATGCTCAAAGATGTCAGCATAAATCCCAAGGTCGAGCTTCACCCAGTCGCGCGCCATCTCATAGAACATCTCTTCGTCACAGCGGCTCGACAGGAGCCCGATACGTTGGCAACCACGCATGAAGCCAAGCGCAAGACGTCGTGACCTCCCGGCCCGCTTCATGAGGGGAGCAAAACGCCGCCAATAGCGCCGCATTCCGCCAAACGCGATCGGAGGGACGGCTTTGGGGAGCTTTGAGTTGAACACGGTGTCGAGCGGGTGGCGATAGGCACCGTGCAAAGCTACGAGTCCCCGTGCCACTTCCGGACGCCGCCGCAACAGTTCGAAGTTGACTTGAACGCCCATGCTCCACCCCACCAGCACCGGCTGGTCGAGCTCGAGAAGTTCGATGAGCCCGTTCAAGTCATCAGCGTGATCCGCCATGGCGTAGCTCACACCATCAGCAGGCGGGTCCGAGGCAGAAAGTCCCCGGTAGTCCCACAAGACGATTCGCATCGTGGCGCGGAAGCGGGCGAGCATTCCCTTCCAAGCCGCAAGTCCGCCACCGAGACCGCAAGAAACGAGCATGGGCGGGGCGTCGACCGGACCTGTCGTGTAGTAAGCGATGCGCGTTCCGTCCGGCCGCGTAAACCAGTGTCGCTGAAGGTCAAGGCTCAATGGCGAAACCGTCTTCTTCGTAAATGCGATCGAACAGCTCGCTGAATTTTTCCTCGATGGCCCGACGTTTGAGCTTCATCGTAGGTGTCAGCTCGCCGTGCTCTTGGCTGAAGTCCCGCTCGAGAATGGTGAATCGCCGAACCCGCTCGACGCGTGCGAGATCCTCGTTGCCACGCGCCACCGCCTCGGCCACTCGCTTCCGATAGGCCTCGTGCACGACGACTTTGGCGGACAGCGTATTGAGAGACTCGCTGCGCCCGGCAGGATTGTCCATCAGCTCGCGTGTATGCTGCTCGAGCTCGGCCTCCGTGACCAAGCCCTGCTCCACGCCCCACTCGAGCGTCTCGACTGGGCTGGGCGCGACGATCGCGGACACATAGGCGCGACGATCTCCGTGCGCGTGAACTTGTGAGATGACCGGATCTTGATTCTTGATCGCGTTCTCGATGTTGGCGGGCGCCAAGTTCTTGCCTCCGGCCGTGATGATCAGGTGCTTCTTGCGATCCGTGATGCTGAGGAATCCCTCTTCATCGATTCGTCCAATGTCCCCAGTGTAGAGCCAATCGTCGATGACCGTCTTCGCCGTCGCCTCGTCATTCTTGTAGTAACCTTTGAACACATAAGGGCCCCGAATGAGCACTTCGCCATCGTCGGCAATCTTGTGTTCCATATCCCCGTGAACCTTGCCGACGGTTCCCAACTTCACGGCACCCGGCAGGTTGGCATGCGTGACGACGGTCGCCTCCGTCATGCCGTACACCTCAAAGATACTCAGACCGGCACCCCAGAAGAACTCGAGAATATTCATCGCGATCGGCGCCGCGCCGGTCACGAACCAGCGCACGCGACCGCCAAAAAACGCTCGTACTTTTTTGTACACCAAACGATCCACCAAGGCCCAGCGCAGGCTCAAGCCCAGAGGCAGGGGCTCGTCCTTCACCCGGTAGGGGACCGTCTCGAGGCCAACGCTGCGCGCAAACGCGAAGATCTTCTGCACCACGGGTGGCTTCTTTTCGATCTCGCTCATGATCTTGCCATGTGCCTTCTCGAAGAGACGAGGCACGGAACCAAACAAGGTCGGTCGCACCTCCTGCAATTCCTGGAGCACTTTTCCCACACCGCTGGCGTAAGCAGTGGCGATCCCCGCGTTGATCCGCCCATAAAATCCGAACACGCGCTCGGCTGCGTGCGCCATCGGCAGGAAGTTCAAGGACAGGTCGTCCTCGTACATCGATAAGGCCCCGTCCTGCCCAGCCAATAGCGTGAGGATATTTCGATGAGTGATCATCGCGCCTTTCGGCGGCCCCGTCGTGCCGGAGGTGTAAATCAAGATGGCGGTGTCTTCGGGATCGATCGCCTCCTGGATCGCGAGAAGCGCCTCGTCGTCCAGGGGCTCGCCTACCAAGGACTCGGGCGACACCACTCGAGCATCGCGCTCCTTCACGCGACCGAACTCCGAAGCCTCCCACGGGATCACCGCGACGAGATGGTCGAGATCCTTGACCGCCTCGAGGACGTGGTCGATCTCGTCGGGTCCATCGACGAGAACGACGCGCGCGTCACTGTGTTCGAGCACGTAACGGATCTGCTCGACCGGCTGTTTGGGGTAGATGCCAAGGCTCACCAGTCCCGCGAGCTGCGCCGCCATATCGTAAATGATCCACGGTGATTTCGTCGGGCCGAGAATCGCCACCCGATCCCCCTGCTCGAGGCCGAGATCGTAGAAGCCCTTTGCCGCTCGGGCGGCCAAGTCATGAAAACGCCGCCAGCTCGTGGATTGCCAGCTCCCACTCTGTTTTTCGTAATACGCTTGGCGGTTCGCGCTCAGCTCGACACGCCGACGAAACATGTCCGCTACGGTCGTCGAGTCGCAAGCGACGTAACGGACAGGCACGTGAGGAGCAGTATGGATCATGACGAAATGAAACGTAATCGTGTCCGCCCTTGAGGCAAACCCTCAGCACGCATCGCCAAGAAGGAAATCGTGGTGAGCAGAGCAGGCAAAAAGGCGCGAGAGCCGTCGTTTCAATAAATCTCGGGAACGAAGTTCTGACTCTCCAAAGGCGGACGCTCGTAACTGGTGTCAGCCTGCCGCTCAGGAAACTCGATCTCGTCTCGTGGCAACACGTCCTCGTACGGTATGGAATGGAGCAAGTGAGAGATGCAGTTGAGACGCGCGCGCCTCTTGTCATCACTGTTCACCACATGCCAGCGAGCCTGCTCGATGTCGGTGTGCTCGAACATGACGTCCTTCGCCTTGGAATACTCGACCCAGCGAGCCCGCGACTTGAGATCCATCGGACTGAGCTTCCAGCGCTTCGTAGGCGTATCGGCTCGATCACGAAAACGCCGCTCCTGCTCCTCGTCACTCACGCTAAACCAATACTTGATCACGATCATGCCTGAACGAGTGAGCATCTGTTCAAACTCCGGACACGACCGCAAGAACTCTTCGTATTGGTCGTTCGTGCAAAAGCCCATGACCCGTTCGACGCCGGCGCGGTTGTACCAACTTCGGTCAAAGAGAGTGATTTCGCCTGCAGCGGGCAAGTGGGCCGCGTAGCGCTGAAAATACCACTGGGTTTTTTCTCGCTCCGTGGGAGTAGCCAGAGCCACCACCCGACAGCTTCGTGGGTTCAAACACTCGGAGATTCGCTTGATCACGCCGCCTTTTCCGGCCGCATCGCGCCCTTCGAACAAGCACACCACTCGAAGCCCCTTTTCCTTGACCCAATACTGCATTTTCACCAGCTCGGTCTGCAATCGTTTGAGCTCCGGCTCGTAGAAGGCGTTCTTCAGCTTGCCCTTCTTGTTGAGCTTCACGGGGCGGGTTTCCGTCGCGGTTTTGTCAGACATGGAACTCTCCGATCGAATAAAACGAACGGTCAGCATAAGACCTGAACACGCGCCGAGGCAATCAGGCACTTGAAATCCTTCTCGATCAGGGTTAATTCCCGCTCGCTCTCTACCAGCGGCTTGCCAAAGGTTGGAGTCAGTACGGGGCGTAGCGCAGTCTGGTTAGCGCACTTGACTGGGGGTCAAGGGGTCGGAAGTTCGAATCTTCTCGCCCCGACTGGACGCGACGGTGAATCATACTCACCGTCGCTTTTTTTTTCCTCAGCGGACCGCAGGCCAAACCCCAGGCACGCCGGCCGCCGCCGACCAACGACCGGGCTGGCGCGCGTGGCCAAGGCGCGTTAGGACACGCGCCATGCTCTCGGTTCGCGCCATCCAAAACGCCGAGGTCGCCATCCGGCCCCACGTCCGGGAGACGCCACTGATCTGCAGCCAGGCCATGAGCGCGGCACATGAGGCGACGGTTCTCCTCAAGCTCGAGAGCTTGCAGGTCACCGGCTCCTTCAAGGCCCGCGGGGCCATGAACAAGCTTCTCAGGATCTCGGACGCGGAACGCGCGAGAGGCGTCGTCTCGGCCTCGAGCGGGAACCACGGGGCGGCTGTCGCCTACGGCGCGAGCAAGCTCGGTGTCGACGCGATGCTGTTCGTGCCCGAGCACGCCTCGGCGATGAAAGTGGACGCCATTCGAAATTACGGCGCGCGGGCGATACGGTTCGGCGACGATTGCGTCGAAGCCGAAAGTCGCGCGAGGCGAGAAGCCCTCGAACACGACAAGTGTTACATCTCGCCGTACAACGACGAAGACGTCGCAATCGGTCAAGGGAGCATCGCGGTTGAGCTCGAACGCCAAGTCGATGAGCCGCTCGACGCGATCTTCGTGGCGCTCGGCGGTGGCGGACTCATCGGTGGGATCGGGAGCTACTTCAAACAGACCATGCCGACGTGCAAGATCGTCGCGTGCTCGCCTGCCCAATCGCCCGCGATGCACGAATGCCTGCAAGCGGGCCGAATCATCGACGTACCGTGCCATGAGACGCTTTCCGATGGCACCGCCGGCGGTGTGGAGGCCGGATCGATCACCTTCGAGCTGTGCCGTGAAGTCGTCGATGAGTCCTTGCTCGTCAGCGAGGATGAGATCCGTGAACACATGCGCCGCTTTCTGCAGACGGAGCACCAGCTCATCGAAGGCGCCGCCGCCGTGGCGCTCGCGGGCTGGACGCGCGTCGCGAGCGATTACCGGGGCCAACGCGTCGCCGTGGTCATCTGTGGAGCGAACATCAGCCTCGATACGCTCGCTGCCGTCGTGATGTAGGTTTTTCCCTCAGCAAGAATGGGGGGCATCTTTCCCGTAGTCGGGTAAACTACGGTCATGATCGAACGCGGGGCCCGTCTCGCCCTTGTAGGCTTCGCCATGAGCGGCCTCGTGGCCTGCGCAATGGGGGTTACCACCTCGGACACCGAAGGAGGCGGCGGCGGAGAGATCACGGGTGCGGGCGGAGGCCCTTCGGGGATCTCCAGCGCCAGCCAGTCGAGCGGCCAGGGCGCAGCCCCGAGCGGATCGAGTGGACAGGGCGGTGATACAGGCGCTGGCGGTCAAGGCGGCAGCGGGGGAGAAATTCCCAATTGCATGTACGACTCGCCAAACCTCTGCACTTCCGCCGAAGCACTCGGGTCGCTCGCCGGAGACGAAAATGCTCCCGCAAAAACGGCCAGTGGCATGACGTCAAAATGGTTCAAGATCCACATCACCGAAGAGGTGAGTTCCATCTTCGAAGAAGATCTCAGCTACACAGTCAAACTCACGTCTCCTCCCAACATGGATTTTGATCTGTTCGTCCATGAAGGTCCACAGGACGGAAATCCCGACTGCAATGCTCCGGCAAAGAAGGGCACACCCTCGGGAAACGACGAGACAGTCTCCGCGGAGTGGGACGACTCCCAAGGCTTGGGCGGCAAAGACGACAGCCTGTGGCTGAACATCGAGGTTCGCTACGTCTCGGGCATGGAGTGCGACGCGGCGGCAACCTGGCAGTTATCGGTCAAGGGCCACACCTGAGTCCACCAACGCTTCCCGCCAATCGAGCGGCAGAGCTTGTTTACGTCGGCTCGCAGGAACGACTAACGCGCCGCCGCCATCACGATTTCGGTGTTCCGGTCGTCGCCGAGATCGGACGCGAGCATATATCCCACCCCGTTGCGCTCGGACGCTGCGACAGAATAGCCCCGCACCTGGCCGGTATAAACCGACCGTGCGTTCACGACGCGGGGCCGCAAGCGCTTCGTGCGCATCGGAACGCGCTTCGGGTGAAACATATACATCGTCATGCGCTTCCTTTTGCCGCGATCGAGCATGTACTGGAGCATCGCCGCCCGGCGATGGATGCGGCCACCGATGTAACGGGCGCCCACCGATGTGAGTTCGGGACGCCGCACCGCCACTCCGACATAGGGATCAAATCGACGTAGACCGTCTGGATCCGTCGTCTCGGGCGGCATGGGATGCGCATGCTGCACCACGAGATCGTCGAGCAACTCGTCAAAGCGACTGAGCGCCGCAACGACTTTCTTGGCGGCGGTGGCCGTCGCGTGCAGGGCCGGCACTGGCGAAGATTTCACTCCGCCCTTGGCGGTCGAGGACGCGCTCGCCATCTCGGTCGCAGGCGAAACCATCCACCGCGAAGTCCCAACCAAGATCACGAGAGCCGCAGCAGCAGCCAACGGCATGACGTACCTGAATCGAAGGACCGTCACCCTGTTCGACGCTGTCGATCCATGGTTGGCCGGCAACGGTCCGTCGCGCTCGGTCGCGCTCTCCGTCGTAGAAGAGTCACTCACGTTATCGTCGAGCAACATGATCTCGAGTCGCCGACGCAGAGTTTGAGGAGCGACGACCTGACAGCTCTGCTTCACGCTCGCCCGCATGGCGCGCAAATGCTCGACTCCGGCCCGGCAGTCGACGCACACCGCCACATGTTCTTCGACCTCAAGAACGTGGATGGCGTCCAGTTCTTGATCGACATAGGGCATCAGCCATCGATCGAAACGACACGGCTCAGTTTGCGGCACGACGCTCATTTCTTGCTCCGTGCGCGGTAGTTTTGAAGATCGACCGGCTCGCCGGGATCATTGACGACGGCGCGGCGAGGCTCGCCTTCATCGTCGGTCTCCGAAATGATGCCGAGCAGAAGCGCATGTTCGTGAAGATCAGCTTGCAACATCCGCCTCGCCCGATGCAAGCGCGACATGACGGTGCCCACTGGAGAGCCCATCACTTCTGCTATCTCCTTGTAGCTCAGCCCTTCCAGATCGCTGAGCAAGATCACGAGCCGAAAAGATTCCGGTAACTTGTCGAGCGCGGCTTGAATTTGTCGCTCGATGAGCGGCATGAACGCTTGCCGTTCGGGGTCGCGCATCGCCTGCATCGTCGCTGAGCCCGTCCAGCGATCGGCCATGCCCCGTGCCGTAGGCCCTTCGAGCACGTCGCGCTCCAGACCACCGCGGCGGTGACGATTGATGAACGTGTTGCGCTCGATACGAAACAGCCACGCCTTGAGGTTCGTGCCCGTCGCAAATTGGTGACGGGCTCGTATCGCCTTGACGACGGTATCCTGGACGAGATCTTCTGCCAGCGCAGGATCTTTCGTCAGGCGCATCGCCACCCCGTACATCGCGTCGAGATGACTGAGAACGCCAGCCTCGAACGCGTCGGGTTCTCGCCGTGCGGCGGAAGAAGTGTGTGTCATTGCAGGGGTAACAAGGAAGTGCCGGCGTCTATTCCGGGCAGAAGAAAGTGCCTTGGTACACTATGAGTCGCCGGAACGCCCCCTGCACGGACGACGCGGGGAAATTCCGCTCAAACCATGGAAATAATTATGGTTAATTATCTCGCTGAGCGAGTTTTTTCTCGAGATCGTCGACGCGACTCGTCAGCTTGGCGATGTCAGCCTGCAAATCTCGAAGAGCGCTCTGACCCGGCACCAGCATCTTGATACGCTCATCGAGAGACGCTTGAAAATCGTCCATCGATTTCTTCACCTCTTCGAAGCGCGCCTTCGCGGTGGGTTTATCGTCAGCTTCCTGCTCGGCTGACGTCTCCGCTGGCTGAGCCGACGCTTCCCCCTCGCCATCTTCATTCGGGATGAAGCGGCCGATCGGGCCGTCGCGCAACTGGGACAAGATGCGTTCACCACGCTCCTGAATGAGATGACGCAATGTGCCAAGCGGTACGCTGCTCGGCTTGTTTTTCAGGTCTTCGGACAGGATGAGAGCGAGGGTAACTTCCGTCTTATCCTCTTTCGTCTTGTTGTCGATGATCTGAACGTCTTCGCCTTGTCGAACGAGCTCGCCGATTTGCTGCAAGGTCACGTAACGACTCTCTTTTGTGTCGTACAGCTTGCGGTTGGAGTAGCGCTTGATGATGCGCTTTACCTGCCCGGTCGAGTCTGTGGACGCGTCACTCATGTCAGATGACGCATCGAAGCACCGGCAGACGCCACAGGCAAGCATCCTCGTAGTATTCTTAGGCCACCATGGTGCCGCTATCGCTCGTCAACGTAACCGTCCAATATGGCTCTGACGCCGCCCAACCCGCCTTGAGCAATGTGACCATCGAGCTCCGTGCCGCGCAGTGGTGCGCAATCATCGGGCCCAATGGTGCCGGCAAGAGCACCCTGCTTCGGGTCGCGGCAGGGCTGATGCCACCCACCCGTGGCGACGTCGTCCTTCAGGGCAGGGCGCTGGGTTCTCTCGACCGGCAATCGACCGCGCAACAGATCGCCCTGGTGCCCCAACGAAGTGAGGTGGCGGCCGGGTTCACCGTACGGGAGGTCGTCGCCATGGGGCGAGCTCCCCATCAAGGGGCCTTTCTGCGGGCTCGCCGGGAAGATGATGAAGCCTGCGACGAAGCGCTAAGATCATGTGATCTAATCCATTTATCGAACCGCTGGGTGGACACGCTGTCAGGCGGCGAACAGCAACGAGTCCATATCGCACGGGCACTCGCCAGCCAGGCCCCGGTGCTCCTGCTCGACGAACCAGGCGCTCACCTCGACATTCGCCACAGCCAGAGGGTCTACCAACTGCTCGCCGAACAGGTCGCGGAACGGCAGCTGGCTTGCGCAGCCGTCATGCACGACTTGGGCGCGGCTGCACGCCATGCGGACCGGATCGTCTTGCTCCACGAAGGTCAGCTGGTCGCCGACGGGCCACCGGACACCGTCATGACGGCGGAACGGCTCAGCAAGACCTTCGAAACGCCGCTTTGCGTGGGCCAGGCCGATGGGCAACGATATGTCCTGCCCCGCGCGACGGCCTAATCGAGCGGGCCGACATCCGTCCGGGAAACACTCGCGAATCTCGACCTAATCGCGGTCTCGATCTATAAGCCGAATGTCATGTCGCGACAGGGATCACCAGTCGCCGCTCGCGGGCGGTCGATCAGCCTCATCATCCTCCTGAGCGTCGTCGTCTGTGCAACGTTGAGCCTGTTCAGTCTCGGTTGCGCCAACGATGAGGGCGCTCACCTTCTCAACATCATCGACGTCGTTCCGCGCGAAGTGGAGGTCGGCGATCAGATCGAAATCCTCGGGTCGAGTCTGCCCTCGGGGAACGCGAAAGGCGTGCGCGTCGAATTTCGCGGTGCACTGCATCGCCCGGGCCAAGAACCAATACGGAACCAGACTATCCGCCTCGACCGGGCCACCGCGACACCCGACAAGGTCTCGGTGCTCGTCACCGAATCGGTGCAAGCAGCATTCTGCGGCAAAGGTGACGCAGCCGTTCATACGACCTTCCAAGGTCACGTGACTGTGACCTTCCCCTCATCAGCAGTGGCCGGACAACCTATCACTGGCCGCGTGCTGGGGATCACGCTCGACCTGCGCCCCCCCTCAGCACGGCGACTGGTACTCAGCGCTCGGAACAAGGCCGGTCGAGCAGCGCTCACCTATTTTGGACTCCATGTTGGCGACGAGAGTCCCGCATCCGGCGGCCTCGTCATCGCCAAGGTGCGCGCCGCTAGCCCCGCCGACAAGGCCGGGCTCATGAGCGGCGACGTCATCACGGCCTTCGATGAAGTCACCGTCTTGTCGGTCGCGGATGTCGTGCCCCGCAGCGGTCAGCGGCTTGCTCACATCACCGCCATACGTGGCGAAGCCGCGAAACCCGGCAGTGGACAGACCTTCACCCGTCAAATCTCGACGGCCGGTTTCAACGGTGGCGGGATCCCCTCGGACATTCTAGCGGCCATGGTGATCCTCGGTATAGCCGCGTTCATTCTGCTCATCTTCATGGCCCCGACGGCCGGCATCATTACCTGGGTCGAACGCCGAGTATCGGCGCGCATGCAATCGCGCGTCGGACCAAACCGCGCCGGCCCGCAGGGTTTTCTCGTGTGGCTCGCGGACGGGCTGAAGAGCATCGTCAAGGAAGACATCATCCCAGCCGAAAGCGACCAAACACTGTTCCGGCTCGCCCCGTATCTGGTGTTCATTGGCGTGTCGGCCACCTTCGTGGTGATGCCTTTTGGCCAATACCTCATCGCTGCAGACCTCGACATCGGCATCTTGTTCGTCATCGCCGTCACCTCGCTGGTCGCCATCGGACTGATGACCGGTGGCTGGGCTGCCAACAACAAATGGTCCCTGCTCGGCGGGATCCGAGCCGCCGCCCAAGTCATCAGTTACGAAATCCCCGCTGCGGTGGCCATCGTGTGCATCGTCATGATGACCGGCTCCTTGCGCATGCAAGACATCATCTTGGCCCAAGGCGGCGTCGGCACGAGCATGCTGACCACCGGTGGTTGGCCTTGGTATTGGTATGCTTTCCGCAACCCTGCCACCTTCGTGCTGTTCTTCTTGTTCTTCACCACAGCCCTCGCCGAAGGCAACCGAGCGCCCTTTGATCTACCCGAAGCGGAGAGCGAACTCGTGGCCGGCTACTCGACCGAATATTCGGGGATGCGCTACTTGTTCTTCTTCTTCGCGGAGTGGGCCAACGTCTTCGTATTCTGCGGAATCGCGGCCGCGCTGTTCCTCGGCGGATGGCAGATCCCTGGCATCACGCCCGCAACCCAAGAGGCCAACCTCGGCCTGCAATTGCTCGGATTGTTCCTCTTTCTGCTGAAGAGCTGGATTCTCATCTTCATCGTGGTCTGGATTCGTTGGACGTTGCCTCGCGTGCGCATCGACCAGCTCATGAACCTCTGTTGGAAATGGTTCGTGCCGATCGCCTTTGCCCTCTTCGCGTTTTGCGCCGTCTGGGTACTGCTCACCTCTCCCCAACGCGTCTTCACGAGCAACCTGCCGACGGCCGGAGCACCATGGCTCAGCGCCAACGTACAGCTCGGTATCGCGCTGGTAACCTTCTTGGTGTGGCTAGCGTTGGTGGTGCATTTCACGAAACGCGTCATCTACAACTTCAAGAATTCCAAAGTGAAGCTCCACCTCAACCCGTTCATCTAGACGACCGGCATCTAGACGACCGGCATCGAGACGACGACATCGACCGTTGCGGTGGTCGAACAGCGGCAGCGGGGCATCGACCGACGCGTGACTACTTCGCGGAAGAGGGTACGGCCGCCGCGCTCGCGCCAGCCCGCACCGGAGCCGTGGTAGACGCCGTGCCGATGTGGTGCATCGGCGGCTTGAGCATGCGCATCGGCCCAGCACCTGCTGCACGTCGCAAGAGGTGCGAATGTGCGCGGTGATTCGCCTCGACCAAGGCAGCCATGGCCGACGTGGTGGGATACAAGGCGCTCGCGCTGAGCTTCGTACCGGTCGCCAGAGCCTCACTGAGTTTCGTCGCCGCTTCGACAAACTGCTTCAGGCGGGGCATGACGACGCGCGGGTGGGGCTCACGTTTGGCGCTGATCTGCCGCGCCTGCAAGGCATCCCTCGTAAGCCCTAAGGCATCGAGCGCCGCCTTGACCCCAGCAGCATCGGCGGTCGAGGCGAGTGCATCGAGCGTCAAGACACGGGCTTCCATGACAGCTTTCGAGGCGACCTTAGCCCCCTCATCCTGCTTCTCCGGGACCGGGCCGAGACCCCGCAGCCAAGGAGCCATCGCGGCAGAGAACGACTCGAGCTGGGCATCGAGGTCAGCAAACGCCTTCGTCAACTGCGCGTGAAAGCTGCGCCCCTGCCTAAACTCATCCTTCTCGTGTTCGTTGCGCGCGTAATAACGATGCGCCTCCATCAAGGTCTTGTTGAGCGGGCCCGCGTAACTGTCGAAACGGCCAAGGGCCGCGTCGACAGCAGCGTCCTTGCCCTTGTCCAAGGTCTTCGCGATGGCGCAGGAGCGGAGATGGCGAACGAAGGGCAGGCCGCGACCCCAAAAGACGGCCTTTCGGCCCTTCGACTCGAATCGCTCTTTTAGCTTGGCGTGCTCGGGATACTCGCCAAAGCTCGGCAATTTCTTCGCGCTGGGCTCGCTCCCGGCGAGACTGCCGAGGTAGGCATCGCGCGCCACCTTGAGCCCTTGGCTACCGAAGTAACACGCCTGCGCTCGATATCGCTTCATCGTCGCAGGCTGGAGTCGCGGGACTTTGCCGGACCGACGGGCGGTATCGAGCCCGTGTTTTACCCGCACTCCGGCCTTCGCCGTACTGTCCGCTCCTGCTGTCGCCGACGTCGGGAGGGCGGGCGGCGGAGGGGGATCGCTCTTGCACCCGGAAAGCAGGAGCGACAGGGACAGAGTGGCGAAACCAAATGCGTGGAGCCATGTCATGGCCGCGTTCTTGACACGAGGTCGCCGGCTACGCAACCCGATCGAAGCCACGATGGGCTGAGCAAGCTATGATCGATTCCCCATGCTCGAAACCAAAACGCTTAACCAAATCACCCTTCACGACGAGCCATCCTTTCGCCACGTGGGTCTATACGGTCGATTGAAAGAGGCCATGGCCAGCCGCAACATGCGCTTTCATGTCCTCGAAAATGCCCGATCCCTCGGCGGCGGCGGCGCAGCGCGACTGCTCAACCTCGCGTTCTGGGATCCAAGCGCCCACGCAGAGGTCCTCGACGAGCCAGATCTCGAAGCGGACCAGCTCATGCACAACGCCTGGCACGTGCTCGCGCGAGAAGCCTGCGGCGAAGATCATCGAAGCGCCGATGCCCTGTTGCTCGGCGAAGCGGTCGCGAGTGCCTTCGACGTGTACCTCATTGGCCGCACGCTGGGCCACGCACCCGATTCGAGCTTCCTCGAGAGTCAGATCGCAGCCATGAGCTACAGCTCAGAAGCCGCCGGGTGTAGCGAAGAACAATTCAGCGAACTGCTCGAGCGCATGTCACGCGAACCAGAAAAAGCCTTCGAAGAACTGCGTCAGTTGTTGTTCGACGTCTCGAGCGAACTCGTCGCCGCGCCCGACCTCGACAGCGCGGCCTCGGTGCTCGCCTCCCACCGCGGCCACCCGATGTTTGCACTTCTTCACCATTACGAGTTGCCGACCTGGGTGCTCTATGCGCGCAGCTATGCCACCACCTGCGACCGGGTCGAAAAAATACGAGCATTGGACCGCGCGATGCGCGACGCAGACGACGCCATCGCTTGGCTCGAAGAAAACTGGCTCGACTGATACCCGATTCAACGACGGCGGGCGTGCATCTCGGTCCGGAGTCGCGCCAAGTCTTGGCGTAAAGGCACGATGAAATCCATACTGACGGTGCGTTTTTGCCCCTTCATCGCGCGAGCCGCGTGCCACTTGCTCAGCGCAAGTCGTGCCCCCGAACGAACGAACTGAACACCAGGACGTCCGTAACGACTGAGCGCTGTGAAGCGGCCGAAATAAGAGGTGATGAGCGCATACTCCTCATGGCTCATCGTGCCGATCAGCACTTCGTCCTCGAGGAACTTCTTGATCGTCTTACCTTTGCGATACACGAGCGCGATGATGATGATGAAGAAGACCAGTCCCATCAAAACGCCAAGCAGAAGATTGATGATGACGGCCGCCGGGAAAAACGTCGCGGTCCCGTTCCACCAGGCGTGCATGAACACCGCCACACAGAAGCCCGAGAAGGGAAAGACGACCTTGGCCCAACTCGACGCGTGCTCGCGCGCGAGGCCGAACCCGATCCCTGTCATCGCCGTGAAAAAAGGGTGTAGCCACGGGGTGAGGATCCCCCTGAGTACGAAGATATTGCTCGCTCCCGACTTGGCGAGCGTGTCGTACCCGCGCATGTAATAAATGACGTTCTCGGTGGCGGCGAAGCCAATGGCGACGAAGGTCCCGTAGATGATTCCATCAACGACGCCATCGAACTCGCGTTTCAGAAACACGACCATGCCGAGGATAGCGAGCCCCTTCGTGAGCTCCTCGAAAAACGGGGCGCTCACGACAGTGCCAAACGCCGATCCAAACACGCTACCGAGCACCGTGTTGATGACGAGGGACATGCCCGTCGCGAACAGCGCCCCCCACATGAACACGCCGAGGAGCGCCCACCACGGCTCGGGATCGTAGCGATCCACGAACCACGGCACGAACAGGTAAAGGACGACGGGTAGGTACGCGATGAGCGCGCTGAAGCCCATACGACTCAACATGTCACCGAAGCCGGCCTGGTTGCGACTCGAGTAGACGAGCACGTAAAAGTTTAGCCCGAGCCCGACGAGACAACCGATAACCGTGAACGCCAGGCCCATCTTCCACAAGGTCTCGTGCGCCGCCGGTACGCTTGCAGGCGCGACGGCATGCGACTGACCGTGCGCCTGCTGAGGGTACGCTTGCCCTTGCTGCGGATACGCCTGCCCTTGCTGCGGATACGCCTG
>JAPYTK010000056.1 GCA_029941785.1 Polyangiaceae bacterium
GATCGTGGCCCCCTGCACGAAGGCATGCGCCATGAGCACGGCCCGATCGCTCGTGCGACGATCGCGCGCCCGACGGACCATCTCCTCCATGGCCGACTGCTGATCGAGGATGCTGTCGTCGCCGGCCATCTCGCGCACGCGAGCCGGCTCGAGAAACGGGATGGGGAATATCTCGAGCGGACCATGCGCGTCCTCGATGACCACGGGCGTCACCTCCGGATCGAGCCGACCCGTGATCGCGAGGCGCCCCTCGCCGAGCAGCCGGGAACCAAAACCGAGCCGCTCGGCCGAGTCGTGGTTGCCAGCGATCATGATGACGGGGACCGCGAGCTGGCCCGCCACCTTGCAGAGAAAGTCGTCGAGCACGGCCACCGCGTCGGCCGGCGGGATCGCGCGATCGTAAACATCGCCCGCGATGAGCAGCGCGTCGGGCTTGCGCGCCTCGATCAGCGCCGTCAGACCATCGAGGGCGATCCGTTGATCGTCCAGCAACCGGACGCCGTGCAGCTGCCGGCCTAGATGCAGATCGCCAATGTGGATCAACCGCGCCATGACTCGCGCTTCCTCCTTCGCACGTGCGCCTCCGGGATGCACCACCCTGCGGACCCGAAACACGCTTTGCGCGGCGAGAGCGGACCTGATCTGTCCGAGCTGGGGACAGCGGGGGGCGGTATGAGGCTCAACGAGCTACAGCTTGCCCTCGCCGATGACTTGCCGATGGGCGACGACAGCCTTCTCGTCGCCCCCAGGCGCCGGATGGAGCACGCGCTCCAGCTCGATGCGCCAACCGAAAAAGTGGCCCGGCGCGAGATCCGGGAAAGCAAACTCGATCACCTGCGTCTCGTGCCCCACGTCCGCACCGCCTGGTCGATCATCGCGCACGACCGTGCGACGCAAGCTCGTGATGGTGGGCCGACTCTCGAAGTGCCGCGCCAGAAACCGTCGCTTCACGGCGACGACGTTCATGTCGGGGCCGATCTGCTCGACCTCGATCCGAAGACGCCGAAACAAGTCACCGGTCGGCATGGCGTGCCCAATGGCAGCCGGGGTGATCTGCAAGCGCACGCCCGCCGAGGTGCGCTCCGCTTTGACATCGAGGGTCGCTCTCAAGGTTCGCGGATCCCGTGAGGAAGCAAAAGCGTGAGAACGGTGCCCGCCAGCGACCGTCTTCACCGTCGGCATATGACACGACCCACACCCCACCTCAGCAAAAGGGCTCTGTCGGTGCTCGCTGATCGTGGACTGCATCAGCTCTGGGCGCGCCCGAGCCCTACCGTCGGGAAAGTGAAACTCGTGACAACCCGCGCAAGCCGAAGGCCCCGCAAAGGCCTCGATGCGAACGACGGGCGCCGCGACGAGGCCTCGATGCGGATCGGCGGCTCGTCCCGCCGAGGCGAGCCCCGCCAGCACCCTGCCCTGCGACCAATGACAGCTCGTGCACGTCACGCCGAGTGCTCCAAGCGCCGCTGAAACCGGCTGACGCGGATCGGCCTCCGGTGCATGGCAAGCACGGCAGAAGGGCAAGGGCTCGATGGCCAGAGCCGTCTGGTAGATGGGATCCACATGGGCCTGCCCGTGAAAGGAGGCAGCGTTTTCCTCGCCAATGGCCCGATGGCAATCGATACACGCGGCGTTGACCGCGATGGGATCGTAACCCGGCTCCGGGGGCCCAGGCCGGGGCATCGTCGGCGCTGCGGCGGGCGCGATGGGCGCGATGGGAAGCGGGGCGATCGCTCCCCCCGGCCGTTCTGGGGGCGAGCAGCCGAGCAGCAGCGCGAGACCGATCACCGGAGCGGCATGGCTCCGCAAAGAACGCCTGAACGAACACCACATGGCCATCACAGACATACCCCGTCGCCCCATTGTCGTCACGGCCAGCCATCCGCCGCTCGTCACGATCGTGCTTCCGGAAGGACGACAGAG
The DNA here is from genome assembly GCA_029941785.1 of Polyangiaceae bacterium. GTDB lineage: Bacteria > Myxococcota_A > Polyangia > Polyangiales > Polyangiaceae > JAPYTK01. The sequence continues at coordinate 1,924 of JAPYTK010000056.1, forward strand.
CGTTTGAGCGCGACGGAATCGGCGCTTTGACGTAAAACGTCATTCATGAATCGAGTCGCCACCCTCACCTCGCGTTACCTCGGACTGGCTCTGACCAGCCTCACCCTGCTCGCCTGCGGCGGCGCCGCCACCCAAAGTAGCGAGCCTGCGGCCCCGTCAGAAGGCCTGGCCCCGGCCACAACCTCCGCCCCCTCCGCCGTCGACGCCTCCTCGCCGACGACGATCTCCACGAACGCCGCATCAAACGGGGAGGCGAACGATCAACCGGTCACGACACCGAACGTGACCCCCGAAAAGGTCGAGCCCGCGGTGGCGAAACCGACCCCGCTCATGCACCTCGTGCTCAAGGGTGGCGAAAACAAGATGCAGCGCGCCCACCACGGCGCCCCCTTCTTCATCGAGGGTTGGGGCAACAATCGGCACGTCGTCGCCCGGACCTCGCCGAACGGAGAGTTCATCCGCGACCGGAGGCTCATCGCAGGCATGGGCCACATGAGCATCACGGGGATCTATGGCGGCCTCGAAGCCGGCGCGATCGCCATCGGTGTCGACCACCGGAGCCGGGTGGGCTGGAGCGCGACCTTCGTGCGTACCGCGCTCGGTTGGAAAGAAACCCATCACGAAGGCATGGGCGTTCATTACGCCGGCGTACAACCGTGGGTCGGCGGGCGTTACATCGCTTACCTCACGCGCAACATCCCCATGGGCGGAGATCAGGCCGGATCACGCATCAAGATCATCAGCGGTCCGAAGGGGGGCGTCGTCCTCCCCAAACCCAAAATGCGACCAAAGGGAAAGGGCAACCCCTGGGGTCCCTCCCCTGCCGTCAACCCTGTCGCCTTCGCCGCCTTCCCGTCCGGCCACGTGGTGGTGGTGGGCAAAGAGAGCTACGAGCACTTCGCGCCTGGAGCGGCACGGGGAACGATCGGTCCGCTTCCCGCCCCGGGCATCTACAATGCGCAGTTCGCCAAACACGGCGAAAACGAATTGCTCGTGACCTTGAAAGACGGGCCGGCCCACTTCGACGGAAAACGCTGGCACCTGTGGCCCCTGCCGAACGGCGACTCGGCCCGGATGATGGACCACCACGATGGCCGCTGGTGGGCGATCAGCAGCAAGCACCTGTACAAGCGCGAAGGAGACGCCTGGATCGCAGTCCCCATCGCCCCCGAGCCGACCAACGGCACGCGACACATCCAGGACATGGCCTCGATAGGCGGTGCGCTGTGGTTGACGAGCTCGACGAAGCCCGACGCGGGCAAGATGGGCCCCCGACAACTGTGGAGCAGCGTGAAACCGCCCCGAGGCATGCAAGCGCTGGAGGATCTGTCGAAGACGGATCGGGGCGTGGGCGTGCGGGCCATGGCGATCCCCCCGACCGCGCGCCCCGACTGCGCGCAGGTCTTCGCGGTCTTCTTCGGGTTGGCAAAGACGGTCGACGCGAAACACGATTTCCCACTCACCCGCCGAGCCCTCAAGGGGCACCGCGAGTTTTCGAGCGCCCGCTTCGTCAAGACCGAGGAGAACGGGCGCAAGTACTTCGGCGCCTTCGTGAAAGACTACGCGAGCGGCAGAAAGCTCACCGCCCTGCTCGCGAGCAAGGTGAAGAACGCGACGCCAAAACTTCTTTGCCACAAACCAAAAGTCCTCGCCGAACTCGAGTTCGATCTCGCCACCGGAAAATCCTCCGGCTGGGCGCCGTACCGCGATTGATACGCCCAGTTCATCATCGCCCACCGGCACAGCGGCGAGACATCCCGCCCCGATTCAACCGCCCGTGAGGTTCGGCAGCGGACCTTCGTGCTCCGCCGCGTCGTTCCCAAAGTGCGTGTCGCTCTCACCAAAGGCGTGCAGAATCGATGTGAACAAGTTGTGGTTCGACTCCTTGGATTCGTAATTGAAGCTCGTCGTCTCGGTCGCCGCATGCTCGTTGTAGTTGAGATAACGACCGGTGTTGAAGTAGCCGTTCGCTCCCCCTGCGAGCAGTACGGGGCTGTTGTTCGACTCGTGACGTGAGCCATTGCTAAACTCGCTGGTGTAAAGAAGCAGGCTGCGATCGAGCATCGTCTTTCCGCCCTCTGCAAAGTCGGGATCGCTCAAGCCCTCGAGCAGTTCCTTGATCAGGCTCATCCGCCAGCGGCGATTGTCGATCATCTCCGCCTCCCACTCGGCCGCGAGATGCGCCAACGGTCCCGTCGGCCCCACGTCTCGGCCCATGTGGTGCAGCGCATGACCGAGGTAGTGCCCCACCGGGCCAGATGCCGGCACGCCCGCCGCCGTCCATGGCGTGAGAATGTCAGCGATTTCCAGATTCGCCACCCGCGTCAATCCGCAGCGAAACGCCGCCAAGATCAGCTTCACGTGTTGGGACCCCACGATGTCACCCGCCATCTTGGAGTCCGCGTCGATTCCATCGGGCGACTCGCACACCGGAAGAGGAAAGGACAGCTCCGTCTCCAGCGTGTGAAGATGGTCGATGTGCGCCTCCACGGTGAGGCGGTCCGCCGCGCTCACCACGCTCTTGAAGGGGTTGAACGCGGAGAGCAAGCCGGAGACCACCGATTCGCGCATCGCCCGTCGCCGAACGAATGCCGGATCGGCTTTTCCGTCGTTGGTGATCCCCTCGAAGATCGTGTCGAAGGCCGCCTTCGGACTCTTCTCGCCGCTGAGCCCCTGCTTGTTCCCGGCGTAGTAGGGCGAGCCATAATTGTGACCGTCGATCTTGAGGTGGATCCGCGACATTTTGGTTTCGCCGAGTCGTGCCGCCAAGCGCTCCGCAATGACGTAATCGATCGACGGGCCGGAAGACCAAGTGGGCGCGTCGTCATCTTCGCTCTCCTTGATCATCGTCGCCGCCGTCAGCGCCGTCTTGTTCGAGAGCCCGTGCCCGCCACTGCCATATTTGGCCTGCGCCGCCGCAGCCCCATTGTCGACACCACGTAAAATCAGCAGATCGTTAACGAAGGCCTTGAGCGGTTGATGGATGGCGCCCAGCGTCTCGGCCTTGAGTTGCTCGGCGGAGCTGGTCGGCTTCCAATGGTCGAGACCATGATGGGATCCCTTGCCGTCGAACATGTCCGTGTTCGCCTGATTCGTCAGGGTGCCCCCGTGACTGAACACGGTGATGAAGCGTTCGGCTCCCGCGGGATCGTCATTGGCCCAAGCCTCGCCGTGCGTGTACTCGAGGAGAGGCAAGGTCACCGCCGCTCCCCCGGCCATCTTGAGAAATCCTCGTCGTCCGCTGTGTTTGAAGTTCTTCATCACGCTTACTCCTGGCTGCTGGCCGGTTGCGGGTCGCCCGTCGGGATGGCGACGTAACGGAAGGTGTTGCTGGAGATGACGGAGACGACGAGCTTTCGCATGTCACCGTCGTCGACGAAGCCCTGGCGTAGCGGGTCGGATTCGCAGCTAAGCTGCTCCGATCCGCCTCCGGCGAAAGCGAGCGACATCCAGCGATTGGCAAAGTGCTCGCGCGCCGCGATGCTGTCAGCCAGCTCGGTACTCAGACCGACCGCATCGGCCACGACGCCGTCAAAACCGGTGCTCTGCACCTCGGCCTCCGCGGTGATCGTCTCTCCCGATCCGATCTCCTCGGTCTGAAAGCGACCGATGGCGTCATAGTGCCCGAAGGTGAAGCCCAGCGGGTTGATCAGCGTGTGGCAACCCGAACATTCCGCTCCTTTGGTGCGCGCCTCGACGTCTTCCCGGATCGTGAGGGCCTCGCCTCCAAGCGGAGGATTGTCGTTGACGTTCGCAGGAGGATCGCCCAGCGCGCCGCCCAGCGCCTCACGGTAGATCCAAGCGCCCCGTTTGATCGGCGACTGCACCTTGCTGCTCGCGTACACGGTCAGGAAGGCCGCGCGCGTCAACAGTCCCGCGCGCTCCTTGCCATCGAGCGTCACCCACTCGAAACTCTCGTCGTCCTGAGGTCCATCCACACCGTAAAGCTCGCTGAGGGCCCCGTTGACGTAGGCATCACGTGACGTGAGCAGGGTCGCGAAGCTATTCTCGTCCTCCTCGAAGAAGGCCCGGTGGATGAGCGCTTCGGTCTCGCGCCGCATCGCCTGGGGCACGCCTTCGAAGTTGGGGAACAGCTCCTCGTCCTTGATGGTGATCTCGAGGGCGTCGTGCAGATGTCCACCTTCGAGCTGAAGCCATGCGGCGAAGAAGCGCTGCACGGTGGCTTCCGCCCGCGGATCGCCGAGCATTCGCTGGACCTCCTCGCGCAAGCCGTCTTCGCTGCCGAGCTTTCCCGCCGCAGCCGCCGCGAGCAATTCGTCATCGGGCATCGTCTCCCATAGGAAGTACGACAAGCGGGAAGCCACCTCGTGGTCGGTGAGTAGTCGGAGAGTGTCGGTCGTGTTCGCACCGCCAACCTCGTGCAGGTACAGAAGTGCCGGCGACTGAAGCATCATCTCGAAGACCACGAGCATCGCGTCCTCGAAGGACAAGTCCTTGCCCCGCGCCAACTCGAACATGTCCGTCAGCAGTTTCTGCTCGTCGGTCGTCGGGGGCCGGCGAAAGGCACGACTGCCAAAGCCCTGGATGAAGTTCGCCAAACAATCGAGATCCTCGTCTCCAGAGATGTCGCAGGGGAAGACTTCGCGCTCCCACTGCTCGCGCCTCTGGGTGAGATCTTCGGCCGCGTCGCGATACTGCCGAACGATGCGCTCCGTGATGAGCCCGTCGGTGTCGTCGACGTCGGCTTCAAAATCGGGATCACCAACGAGATCGCGCAGGGTGTTATTGAACTGTCGGCTCGTCAGTCGCTGCAGCGGCACTGCACCGAGTTCGAGCGTCTCCGCGGAACATTCCTTCGGTCCCGGGGACCCGTCATTTCCCGATCCGCCATCGCCGCAGCCTTGCGCGGTGACGAACACGGCGAGAAGGCCGGCGCACAGGCTCCGAATGCGTGGCTTACGACTCCTCGGTGGGGAGTGAATGGCAGCCGTTGTCGGTTGGGTCATGGCCAGCATCAACGCAAACGCTGTGCCAAGGCGCAGCGAGAGCGCGCGCGCAGCTTGGACTCACAAAACGGCGCCATTCAAGGCTTTCTTGGGCACGGCACGGCGCCCCGGCTGTCCGAAGATTGCGCACCACTGCTCGGCGCGCCGCCCAATGTTGCGCAACCACATTATCGGGAATTGTGCTGTATCAACCTACATCTGACGGAGCTGCGGCCAGCCCCCGTGCGCCGCTCCACACCCGGGCTCAACGAATCGTGACCCTTCGGGCTCAGCCGCTACAGATCGCGGTGTTCTGACACTGGTCGAAGCAGGCGTTGCAATATTTGCAGTCGGTCCAAGCAAAGGCGAGCTCGGCTCCCGCGAAGTACTTCTGGAGACACACTTGTTGGCAGTTCTCGTCCACACACTCGTTGAAGCACGAAACGAATTCGCCGCACTCCACATCGTTGGCGCACGCCGCCTTGGCGGCAGCGCAGAAGTTTCCTTCACTGCATGTCGCGCATTGCTCGCAATCAGCGATCACCGAGCAATCCTGGCCGCCACCGCTGCTTGCGCTGGTCCCTGCACTCACGGGCTTGTTCTTGCACTCTCCGTCCTCGCGGCAGTACTCATCGCTCCGGCAGTCATCGTTCTTGCTGCACTCGGCCTCGGAGAACGTCGAGCACCCGAGCGCCGCTCCGACCATCCACAAAGAAGCTATCGCGATGAAGGCTTTCACGCCGCGGCGTTTAGCACGCGCGTCCGAGGCATGCCAACCGCCCGAGGCTGGCTGACCCTAACCCCGCGTAACTGTACGGTGGCCCCCTGAGCCTGTCTCAGTCCTCGGTTCGCAGCGATAGTGTATGCTCCCGCCATGAACGGCTCTGCCCAACGAGATCTGCTGGTGTGCGTAGGGTTCGCGCTCGCCATGATCGCGTGTTCGTCGACGACATCATCGAGTGACCCGGCCGGTGGTCCCGCTAGCAGCTCGTCGACCGTGGGCGGAGGAGGCGGCAGCGGAGCGGGCGGCCTGGCGGCGGTCGGATCCGGCGGCGACATCAGCCTCGGCGGCAACAACTTCACGCCGATCCCGGTCAGGGAGCTCAGCGGTCTGGCGAGCATCACCTTTCACGAGCGCTCCGGCGGTACCGAGCCGACAGCCTACACCTTCGACGTGATGGGGCCCGAGCTTGGCGCCCGGCTCGACGATCCGCTCAGCGACAACAACTTCGACATCAAGGGCGTCAGCACGGAGTTTTACGACGTCTATTACTCCGACGAGAACGGCGGCGCGGACATCGACGGCAGCTACCTCACCATTTCAGGCGTGTTCGCGATCCCGCTCCCGGCCGGCGGAGGGCTCAACCTCGCCGAGATCGGCTTGAACTACAGCGACCAGAATACCGAGTACGGTAACTACCTCGCGAGCTACGTCGTGCTCGGCGACAACGCCGATGAGAGCCGGGTCGAGGCGTGCATCGATGGCGATCTGCAATCGCACACCGCGATGGGCAATACGGCCGGGGAAACGAAACGTCTGCGGCTGACGCTCGGCTTCGAGTCAACCTCTGGACCTCCCAAGTAAGCCGCCCCTCCTTCCCTTCCCGCTGCACCATCATGAACGTTGCGAGCTGGCTTCCCACCGATCTACGCGGCGCGCCGTTTTACGACATGGTGCTGCTGTGCCTCGGTGTTATCGCGGTCACCTGGTTGCTGTCGGTCCTCACGCGCGAGTACTCCTGGGTGGATCGCAGCTGGTCGACCGTTCCCGTGGTGTACGTGGGCTACGAGGCCTACGCCGAGGGCTTCGCCAATGTTCGTCTGAACGTCATGGCCGTGCTGGTCACGCTCTGGGGCGCGCGACTCACCTTCAACTTCGCGCGCAAGGGAGGCTTTCGCTCGGGGGGCGAGGACTACCGCTGGGAAGTGCTCAAGAAGAAGCTTGGGCCGGTGGGCTTCCAATTCTTCAACCTCTCCTTCATCTCGCCCTACCAGTCCATCCTGATCCTGCTCTTCTGCGCGCCCGCGCACACCGCCTGGGTCCATCGCGCCACGCCGCTGGGGATCTTGGATATCGGGGCCACGACCGTCTTCCTCCTCTTGCTCGCGGGCGAGACGATCGCCGATAAGCAGATGTGGCGATTCCAACAAGACAAGACGGCGAAGCGAGAGCGCGGCGAGAAAGTCGACGCCCCCTTCTTCTGCGAGGGCCTCTACCGCTTCTCTCGCCACCCAAACTACTTTTGCGAGCTCGGTATGTGGTGGACGCTGTATCTGTTCGCGGTCGCAGCCTCGGGCATGTGGCTCAACTGGACCCTGACGGGCGTCGTTCTCCTGTCGCTGTTGTTCGACGGCTCGGTCCGCTTCGGCGAGTCGATCTCCGCAGGCAAGTACCCCAGCTATGCCGATTACCAGGCCCGTGTTTCCCGACTCATTCCGTGGTGGCCCAAACAATTCGGCACGCGAGCCACGACAGAGTAAGGGAAGCACATGGGACTCTTGATCGACGGCGAGTGGCACGACGAATGGTACGACACGAGCAAGACCAAGGGTCGTTTCGAGCGAAAGGCCTCGTCGTTTCGCCACCGGATCGGGGCGGACAGCGCGAGCGCCTTCCCCGCCGAGCCGGGCCGCTACCATTTGTACGTGTCTCTGGCCTGCCCCTGGGCGCATCGCACCTTGATCGTACGGAAGCTCAAGCGACTCGAGGATGTCATCGGCGTGTCAGCGGTGCGAGCGGAAATGCTCGAACACGGTTGGGAGTTTGGCGAAGGATCGGGCAGCACCCCCGACGCGATCCACGGGGCGAGCAAACTGCACGAGCTTTATGTGAAGGCAGAGCCGAAGTACACGGGCCGCGTGACGGTGCCGGTGCTGTGGGACACCCACACGAGCCAAATCGTCAACAACGAGTCGAGCGAGATCATCCGCATGTTCAACAGCGCCTTTGACGCCTGGGGGGACGGCGCGGTCGATCTGTATCCCGAGGCCCTTCGCAGCGAAATCGACGAGGTCAACGAGCGCGTCTATCACAGCATCAACAACGGTGTGTACCGCTGTGGCTTCGCGACCAGCCAGGCGGCGTACGACGAGGCGGTGTCGGATTTGTTCGACGCGCTCGACGAGTTGGAGGCGCGGCTCGCGACGCGACGGTACCTGATCGGGGACGTCATCACGGAGGCCGACTGGCGGCTGTTCGTCACCTTGGCGCGCTTCGACGCGGTGTATTACAGCCACTTCAAATGCAACCTCAAGTCCTTGAGGGAGTACCCGAGCCTATGGGGCCACACGCGTGACTTGTTTCAGCATCCCGGCGTCGCCGAGACCCTCGATCTGGACCACGTCAAGATCCACTACTACGTGAGCCAGCGCACCTTGAACCCCAGCCAAGTCGTTCCCCAGGGCCCCGCGCTCGACTTTCACGCCCCACACGATCGGGCGCGCCTGTCGAGCCATGGATGAGCAGCAGGCTGGCTTGCGAACTGGCAGGCTGCGTGGGTGGCGGCCACCGGCGGGCGGCGTATGGTCGCCGATCCACCCTGGTCCATCGATCCTACATTCTCAGCTCGAAGCTGGCCGCGGGTCCGTAGGGATCACGAGCTGAAGTCCCGCCGGGAGACTGATTTCTAGCTACTTAGCGTGGTGAGCACGTCTGCGACCTTGATTCGACTTCCAGAAACAATTATCCGAAGCCCGCGGCACGTGTCTTGCTTTCGTCAGATCAGCCAGTCGGATCTCGACTGAAACGAGGCTCTTCCGCCGCCGCTCTTTCTTTCGAAGCCCTTGCCCATGCGCTTGCTCTCGTCACTCGCTTGTTTCGCCGCACTCTGCTCGATCGGCTGCGGCCCCTTGGATCGGGCCGACCAGCCCGACCATGACGAAGAACACATTGGCCAATACGCCCAGCCGCTGACCGTACAGGACGCCGTGGCCGACGGATGCAGCACATCGCAAGTCGAGGGGCTGAGCCTTCAGTTGGTCGCCCAAGGCAATTGCATCGAGCCCGGCGCCTATGCCGAGCTGTCACCGCCGGCCAACGTAACCTTTGGCTCCGCCGTTCTCCCCTTCATGCAGGAACCAGGGCGCGACGCGCTAGCCGCCGCACTGACCGAACACGCCGAGACGAGCATGAAGATCAACTCGATGTTCCGCACCGTCGCGCAGCAGTACCTCTTGTACCGCTGGTACCAACAAGGAAAATGCGGGATCGGACTCGCGGCGAAGCCAGGTTCGAGCAACCACGAGAGCGGCTTGGCGATCGACCTGACCCCCTACAGCACCTGGAAGCCGATCCTTGAGAGCAAGGGATTCTCCTGGCTCGGGGCCAGCGACCCGGTTCACTTCGACTACAAAGGTGAGGGCACGAAGAACCTGAAAGGGATCGACGTGCTGGCGTTTCAACAACTATGGAACGACAACCACCCCGAGGACGTGATCACCGAAGACGGTCTTTACGGTCCGCAAACCGAAGCGCGGCTAAAGTCTGCGCCGGCCGAGGGTTTCCCTGGCGAAGTCGAGTGTGACGACGGCACACCTCCCGACGATCCGGAGCCGCCAGCCGACTTCAGCCTCGAGTGGTCGACCAACACGCTTGAGAACGTCTACTCCGATGGTCCCTCCGCATCCCTGAAGGATGTGTTCCTCTCCGATCACTTCGAGGCGAGCCTGAAGATCCGCAACGACACCAAGACCCAGAAAGAAAACGTGACGCTGCGGTTGATGGGCGACGGCCGCCTCGCGCTCGACCAGGGCGACGCGCCGCCGGAGGACACGGCTCTGACGACCATCGAACTGGGCAACTTCGATCCGGCCGAAACGAAGGTCCTGCCGCTCGAGCTGATCGCCCAAGGCTATTCGGTCGACGGCCTCAAACCGGCCCGCATGACCGCGACGATCGACGAGGCGAGCGCTGCGCTGTCGGTCGACGTGTACGACGTCAAACGCGCCGAGTTTAACGGGGAACGCTTCGAGGGATGGCGGGCCATCGGAACGGACGCGACCCAGAGCTTACGGGAAGGCGCGCTCGTTCTCGAGGGCCGTGGTCCCCGGCTGATCGCCCGAAGTGCCAATCGCCCGTTTACACCACAAGACACCATCGAGATCCGGGCGAGCCGCTCGGGCGAAGACGTCGAGAGTCGCGCGCTATTGCTGTTGGTCCCCGCGGATCCCGACGGCGTCGCGATGGCCATCCCCTTCGACCTGCCGGCAGACGGAGAGCTGCGACAGTTCGTGTTCGACGTACCGGCGCGCGCCCAGTCCTCCTTCGACGCCATCGAGGTGATCTTCTTCGAGGAAGACGCCACGCCGCTCAAGCCTCTCAGCGCCACGCTCGATTACGTGCGTGTCGACAAGGCGATCACGGGCACGGCTGCCCAAGCCTCCGATGGCTGCAGCGTGTCTCCGGTAGGCCCAGGCGCCCCCGCGCCGTGGCGGCACCGTGGCTCTCTGATGATCGGCCTGTTGTTCGCGGGCTTCGGTCTACGCCGTCGACGTCGCCCGATCTCGACCGTCGCGCTTGCCCTTCTGGCCACCGGCTGCACCGCCGATTTTGACGAACCCGTCGGCACCTTCGAGCTCCCTCTGCCCAAGTCGGTATGCGCCGATGGTCCAACCGTCCCCGGAATCGATGTGTCCTATTATCAGGACGACATCGACTGGGATCTCGCCGCGGCCGACGAAGTGAAGTTCGCGATCACGCGAGTGAATCACGGGGGCTTCATGGATCCGAAGTTCGACGACAACTGGACGAGGATCCGGGAAGTTGGCTTGTTGCGGGGGGCCTATCAATATTTCAATCCGGGCGGTGATCCGGTCGAGCAGGCGCAGACCTTCATCGACAAGGTCGGCATGCTGGGCCCCGGCGATCTTCCCGGTGTGATCGACGTCGAGTCGACCGACGACGAATCACCGGAGACCATCGCCACGAACGTCGGCATTTGGCTCGACCTCGTCGAGGCCGGCACGGGTCGGAAACCGATCGTCTACACCGCCGGATACTACTGGAACGACAACGTCGAGAGCCACGCCTTCAAGGACTACCCGCTGTGGACGGCCCACTACACGAGCAAGTGCCCCTACGTGCCGGACGGCTGGGAGAAGTGGACGATCTGGCAGTACACCTCCTCGGGCTCGGTGGACGGGATAAGCGGAAACGTGGACCGCAACCGCTTCAACGGCTCGCTCGAGCAGATGCACGATTTTGCGGCGGACGGTTATCGAGCCGAGATCGAATCGCTCGACTATCCGAGCGAGATGGCGAGCGGCGAAACAGGACGCGTCACCATCGTGCTCAAGAACGTCGGCGCGCGCGCTTGGGCTGACAGCACGCGGTTTGGAACGACCGAACCACGAGACCGCTCGAGCGCATTTGTGTCCGATGACTGGCTCGACCCCGGCCGAGTGTTTGGCTTCACCTCGCTCGTCGAGTCCGGACAGAGCGTGGAAGTGTCTTTCGACATCGTGGCTCCAGAGGTGGCGGGCGACTACGTCGAGACCTTCAACTTGGTCGAAGAGGGGGTCGCATGGTTCAGCGACATCAACCCGGGTGGCGGGCCTGCTGACGACGTGATCGCACTGACCATCCGCGTGACGGGCGCCACAAGTGGCCCGGAAGATGACGATGGCTCATGGGACGGCGCCGTGGTCGATCTGAGCCTGAGCGGCGAGGTGAGCGCGTCGTGCTCCATCGCCACGACACCACGCAACCGCCGGAGACAAGACGCGGGGTGGGCCTGGAGCCTCCTGTTTGCGCTAAGCCTCTGGTGGCGGCGACGCCAAACGCCGCGCGCCTCGTAGCGCGCAGGGGCGGCGCGCTACACGGGACGTCTGAGGGATCCGTCAGCGAAGGGACACGGAGGTCGTCATTGCCCGCACCCCACCAGAAAACGGCGGCACCGAGATCCCCCCGAAGTGACCGGCGACACAGTTGACGGCCGGATGCGCATGCGCACGGCTTAACGGGCTCGTCCTGACCGAGCCAACATTCCCGCTCGGCATGAATCGCAGAGAGACGCTGATTTGGCCAGGCGCGCCCGGAAGCTTGCAATTCCGCCGCGCCGCCCTCGCCCGATTCTGCATTTGGTCATGCGCCATTTTCTGCCTGAAAGGGGGCAGGGTCGCGGGCTTTGCTGACGCGAGCCCCGCCGACTTCGCGAGCGCCTTGTTCTCGCGAGAGCGCGGGGCGCCCGTCAGCTTGGCAGCGGGAGCACGAGGCGCGACCGAGGAAACCGAGGAGACGCTCGGCAAAGCCGTGGGCGTCGGCGTGACGACCGACGCGGTGGGCGTGACGACCGACGCGGTGGGCGCCACCGACGGACCGCGGGCGACCGAAACGGCGGGTGATGCCGTGGTCACCGGCGGCGCAATGGAGAGCCATGCATCACGACCGAGCCACAACACGACCACGCTGATGAGCAGCGGCAAGGCCCAGAGCCATCGGCCAGCCGCGCGGAGCCCTTGTGTTTCGGGAGACGTGGTCTCCACCGCGTCCACGCGCGCCGGAGCGATCTCCGTGTCGCCCAAGGACGGATCGCGCTCGGGGCGCTCCTCGCCCGCGTGCGGCCGTGGTGACGTCGTGCTCGCCGCTTGGTCGAGCTGCTCGAGCACCGCGCGCAGCTCCTCGGTCACCTCCTGTGCCGAGGGTCGATCATCGGGCAGCTTCTCGAGGCAACGCGCCACCACGTCCGCGAGCGCCACCGGCACGTCGGCCGAATCATCGAGCCGAGGCGCCGGCTCGGCACCGCAAACCTCCTGCGCGAGATCGAAGGACAGATCTTCCTCGTAGGGTAGACGCCCCGTGCACAGCTCGAACAGAATCATCCCGATCGCCCACACGTCCGTGCCACGGCTCGACGTCTCGCCCAGCCACTGCTCTGGCGCCATGTACGCGGGCGTCCCGGCCCCCGCGTAGGTCACCTTCGGCTCCACCTTGCCGTCGAAGGCCTGCGAGCGCGGACCTTCGACATCGACCATTCGTTTGGCCAGGCCGAAGTCAAGCACCCGAAGCCGACCATCGGGCGGCAGCACGATATTGGCCGGCTTGAGATCACGATGCAGCACGCCATGCTCATGAGCCACCGCCACCGCCTCGGTGATCGTCAACGCGATCGACACCGCCTCGCGCAGGGGCGGCAGCGCGTCGTCGAGCTGCTCATCGAGGCTGCTACCTTCCACCAGCTCCAGCGCGACGTAGGGCTGCCCGGCATGCTCGCCAACCGCGTAGATGGTCACGATGTGGGGATGGTTGAGCTTGGCGGTCGTCTGCGCCTCGTAGATGAAACGCTCGACGGCGTCGTGCGAGCCCAACACCTCGGCCTGAACGACCTTCAGCGCGACATCCCGCCCAAGCTTGGTGTCCTCCGCGACGTACACGGCGCCCATGCCGCCCATTCCGATCAGTCGCTCGACGCGGAAGTTGTCGACCATCTCACCGACCTGCAGCTCGGGGGCGCCATCGTTCTTCTTCGCGGTCTGTCGGGTTGCACTCCGCAAACGCCCGGCCCGCACCTGCGCCTCGTCGTCTGCCTGTCGCTCCACGGCGGTCACCCTAGCACGCAACTTCGCGCGGCCGCCTGCGGCACCCGGAGAACGGCCAGACTTGCAGCCGCTGGGCGACCCATGTAGCCGAGAGCCCGAAAGCGGGACCCCATGACCACCGAACCTACGATTATCTATACCAAAACGGACGAAGCACCGGCCCTCGCGACCTACTCCTTCCTCCCCATCCTTCAGGCGTTCACGGCGTCCTCAGGGATCAAGGTCGAAACACGGGACATCTCGCTCGTAGATCGTATCCTCGCGAATTTCCCGGATAATCTGACGGAGCCGCAAAAGGTAGGCGATGCCTTGGCCGAACTGGGCGCTCTCGCAAAGACGCCGGAGGCCAACATCATCAAGCTACCCAACATCAGCGCCTCTGTCCCGCAGCTCAAGACCGCGATCGCCGAGCTTCAGGCGCACGGCTACGACGTCCCGGACTACCCGGAGGAGCCCGCGAGCGACGAAGAGCATCGCATCGTGGCCCGGTACAACAAGGTCAAGGGCAGCGCCGTCAATCCGGTCCTCCGCGAAGGCAACTCCGATCGACGCGCCCCCCGCGCGGTCAAGGAGTACGCCCGCAACAACCCCCACCCGATGGGCGCTTGGTCATCCGACTCCAAGACGCACGTCTCCACGATGAGCGACGGCGATTTTTGCCACAACGAAAAATCCGTCACCGTAACGGAGGCCACGACGGTCCGCATCGAGCACGTCGCGAGCGACGGCTCCGTCACCACGCTCAAGGACGGACTCGCCCTCCTCCCTGGCGAGATCATCGACGGCACGATGATGAGCAAGAAGGCGCTCGTCCAGTTCCTCGAGGCGCAGGTCGATGACGCGCGGCAGGCAGGCGTGCTGTTCTCCCTTCACATGAAGGCCACCATGATGAAGGTGTCCGATCCGATCATCTTCGGTCACGGCGTACGCGCCTACTTCAAGGAGCTGTTCGCCAAGCATGGCGCCGCCTTCGAGAAGATCGGTGTGGACGTGAACAACGGCTTCGGCGATCTGGTCGCGAAACTCGCCGAGCTTTCCACTGAGGAACGCTCGGCGATCGAAGCCGACATCCAGGCGACCTACGCCAACGGCCCGGGGATCGCGATGGTCAACTCCGACAAGGGGATCACCAATCTGCACGTGCCGAGCGACATTATCATCGACGCCTCGATGCCCGCCATGATCCGCACCTCCGGACAAATGTGGAACGCCGAGGGCAAGCTGCAAGACTCCAAGACGGTGATCCCCGACAGCAGCTACGCGGGCGTCTACGACGAGACGATCAAATTCTGCAAGACCAACGGCGCCTTCGATCCCACCACCATGGGCAACGTGGCGAACGTCGGCCTCATGGCGAAAAAGGCCGAGGAGTACGGCTCGCACGACAAGACCTTCGAGATCGCGTCGAGCGGCACGGTGCGCATCGTCGATGAGGCCGGAGTTACACTGATCGAGCACGAGGTCGAAACAGGCGACATCTGGCGGGCCTGTCAGGTGAAGGACGAGCCGGTTCGCGACTGGGTCAAGCTCGCCGTCAATCGCGCACGGGCGACCCGATCCCCAGCCGTGTTCTGGCTCGACGCAGCCCGCGCCCACGACGCGCAGCTCATCGCCAAAGTGAACGCCTACCTCGGCGAGCACGACACCCAGGGGCTCGAGATCATTATCCTCTCGCCGGTCGAGGCCACCCGCTACACCTTGGCGCGGGTCAAGGACGGTGAGAACACCATCTCGGTCACCGGTAACGTGCTGCGCGATTACCTGACGGATCTGTTCCCGATCCTCGAGCTGGGCACCAGCGCCAAGATGCTCTCGATCGTCCCCCTGATGAACGGCGGCGGCTTGTTCGAGACCGGCGCGGGCGGCTCGGCGCCGAAGCACGTGCAGCAGTTCGTAGCGGAGGGCCACCTGCGTTGGGACTCTCTCGGAGAGTTCCTGGCGCTGGCCGAATCCTTCGCGCATGTGGCAGAGCGCTACAGCAACGCCAAAGCCATGGTGTTGTCCGAGACCCTCGAAGAGGCGACCACGGCTTACCTACTCAACAAGAAGGCGCCGTCTCGGAAGGTCAACGAACTCGACAACCGTGGAAGCCAGTATTACCTCGCGAGCTACTGGGCCAAAGCCTTGGCCGAGCAAGACGACGACGCGGAGCTGAGCGCTCAGTTCGCGAGCGTGGCCCAAGCGCTCGCCGACCAGGAGGCAACCATCGTCGACGAACTGCTCGCCGCGCAAGGGGAGCCCGTCGATATTGGCGGCTACTACGATCCAAACAAAGAGCGCGCTTCCAATGCGATGCGACCGAGCGGCACCTTCAACAGCATCATCGACGGCCTCTGAGCCGCCCACGATAGATCCTGGCCCTCAGCGAACGGCCAGCGCAATCCGAAGCGCCGACACGTCCGCCAATTTGCCGGAGGCGAGACGAAACGGCCGACGGGCGCTGCTGATGGCGTCCATCAAGGCCGCCATTTGACCGAAGCTCAAGTCGTCTTCGGTGTGCAACACGCAGCGATCGAAGCGTCGATCCGAGGCCACTCGGTGGCCGCCGTAACGAATCCAACCCTTGCGCACATGCATCGCGAGCTCAGAATGGGCAATTGACTCCGCCGTCGGCAGCACCTCGATCGACGTCTCGGACACGATCTCCGCGCCGTTCTTCCACTTGAGATCGATGCCCTCAGATCTCGCGTAGATGTGAAGCACATTCTCCCCTTCGCGGGGAATGACCTCTTCGTCGTTGGTGTCCTCTCCCTGATAGGCTTCAATTCGTGAGTGCCCAACCCATACGGCCGTGATGAGCAAGAACGCGACGATGACCAACAACAGATCAATGAAAGGGATCATGTTGATTTCGCGGTTGAGACTTCGGCGCCCGTCGCCGCCGCCAGATTCGATCGATGCCATGCTGACTCCTTCTGCTGGTTGATCGTGTGACGCCACCAACGCCGAAAAAGTTCCAGAACGGCTCGATATTTTGCGAAAATTATAGCAGAGATGAATCTTTGCAGGGACAGCGCTCAAGAGCCGGCGGTTTCTTCTGCACCGCTACCGAGCGCCCGTCGAAAGTTCTGCACGATCGGGAGCAAGCCGTACACGAGGTTGATCCCCAAAATCATGGCGATCGACAACTCCCGTCCAAAGAGCTTTCCGCCCACGATCAAAAGCAAGAGATACAAAGTGCCGCCGTACACCGCGCGGCGCTTGTGCTCGGCGAAGGCTCGACCGAGGTGCCGGTAATGCGTATCGAAGGACACCATGAGGATGCAGGCCACGCCGACCATCAGGCCCATCACGAGTACGCTGTTCTGGAACAAGATCAGGGCGCACAGAACAACCAGACCACCCACGGTGCTCGGCACACCGCTGAAGAACCGCGGATCGGCCTCCGCCTTGTTGAGCGTGAAATAGACCAGACGCGAAATGGTAAAGATCGAATAAAGACTACCGACCACTGCCCCTTCGGTGCCGCCAACCGTAAAGTAGATGGCGACGCCGGGCGCGACACCGTAGTTCACACCGTCCGCCACGTCGTCGGAGTAGACGCCGAAACGCGTCCCGCCCCAGCGACGTGCGGCCGCACCGTCAAAACCATCGAAAGCAGCGCCCAGGATGAGAAACAGCAGGCTGAGCTCGAGTTTGTCGCGAGAGGCGGCGACCATGCTGAAGATGCCGCACAAGAGGTTTGCCCCGCTGAGCAAATCCGCGATGAAGCGTTTCTGCAGCACGTCGAGGTTATAAAGGGCGACGGTCGATGAAAAGGCGATGTTCGTCCAAAGCAGATAACCCACCGCCCGCGGGCTCACGAAACGCGGAAGCCAGCCTTGGCTGAGAAAGACGAGGGTCAGCAGGGTGGTGTAGCTCATCGCCGTGCGGAGGCGATTCTCGGTCGAGCCCCGGCCGAGGACGTACAGGAGGAGAAGCAACAGATCGAGACCGAGCTTCCCCGCGAGCAAGGCCGGAGGGACCACGTCCACGCAAAAATAGGACACCCCGAAGAGCAGCGGATAATCGGTCACGCGATCGAACAGCCGGCCAAAAGCACTGTCCAGGCCACGCGCGCGCGCGACGACACCATCGAGGTAGTCGAGCGCAGCGAAGACGAAGAACAAACTCCCGACGAGCAAGGCCCCGGTCGGCAACACGTCGATCTGCTTGAGCGCCAAGAGGAGTGCTGGCGTGATCACGAGCAGTTTCAAACCCGACAACACGTTTGGATGCACGGGGACCCTCGCGCCCAACCACGACTCGAAGCGCGCCGCCCAGTCGGGCTTCGGGACCATCCTACGCTGTTGACGCTCGTCGGCGATCACTTGAGCACGACGCTGGCGACAGCGGACATCACCACAAACCCAATCAGCGCCAGACGAACCGTGAACAACACGGTCCACGAATCGAGCGCCTCAAGCGTATGCGCGACATCGTTTCCCTCGGTTTCAACCACCCGGCTCAGCGCGCGGGATGCCTTGAACAAGACGGAGACCAATACCAAGACGAGCACCAAGCCAGCCACCTGGGCGACGACATGGCCCGGCTTGCTGAAATTGACCGCCGCCTGAAGCAAGGCTGCCCCCGCCAAGGCCTTCGTCCACAAGGCGGCACGCCCAAAGATGGCATTTTCCTCTGAGTTAAACTCGTACATTTTCCCCTCAGCCGAGCATGAACCCCGTCGTGACAGCCACCCCGGCGATCGTGGCGACTGCCGTGATGAGCGTCACGGCGGTCTCGATCTTGAATGCATGCGTCAGAGCCCCGATCGACGACAGTAGGTGGTCCACGTCCAGACCTTCGGTTAGGACGATGCGTTCCATCGAAGCGCCGGCCTCCCGGTAGTAATTGCCGACCAACAGGTGGACGAAGGTGATGGGCAAACCGACCAGCAAGACGACGACCTTTCCTCCAAAGACGAAGCCAAACACGGTCAGCGCGCCCGCCATGGCGCCTATCAACAAGGCGGCGAGGCCCCACAACCGTGCGCGCTGGCCGCAACGCCCGATGACCTGATTCTCCTGGTCGTTGAATTCGTAACCGACGGGGGTGGCTGACTCCGGCTCGCTTTCGCTCATGAATCGACTCTCCTGCGATAATGAGTCCAAGGACGCCGCGAAAGCTATCAAAACCGCGCGACTGACCGGCCGCAGGAGGACTAGACAGCCGCGCGGCGGATCGCCTAGGCTTCCGAATCTGAACGACGAACAGCAGATCACGGAGGCCACCAAGCCCTCGCGCAAGACGACCTGGCTACGGCTCGGCTTGCTGTTCCTTTTTCTCCTCGGTACCTACGCCCTCGCCAAGTGGGGGGGCTATCTCGACGACATCAACATCCGCCGCATTCAGCGGGCCGTCGAGGATGCGGGCGCGTGGGGTGTACTCCTGTTCGCGGGCCTGTTCGTGCTCGGCGTTCTGCTCCACCTGCCGGGCATGCTCTTCGTCGGTACGGGGATCATCGTGTTCGGCCGACTCAGCGGTTACTTTATTTCCCTCGGTAGCGCGACGCTCGCAGTGTGCATCAGCTTCTTGATCGCCCGCACGATCGGCGGCAAAGCTTTGGGCGAAGTGAAAGCTTCGTTCGTTCGCCGCCTGCTGAAGCGCATCGACGATCACCCCGTGCGCGTGATGATCGTCTTTCGCCTGATATTCTTCCTCTCGCCTCCGCTCAATTTCGCGATCGCCCTCACCCGTATTCGCTTCCGTGATTATGCCATCGGCTCGGCCGTCGGACTCATCATTCCCATGTTCGTCGTCACGGTCCTGTTCGATTGGCTTCTCGCGACCGAGTGGGTTCGACAATGGCTCTTCAACTGACCACTACGCTGCGCGAGACGCTTGCGCGAGCTTGCGTGTTCTGCGATACCGCCGCCCCGTGACCCACGACGACCAGACAAGCGAGCCTACGCCGATCACCGTCAAAGCGGCGGGACGTGGGGGGATGGCGATCGCCGGAGCGAAGATCTACTTTATCTTGCTTGGGCTGGTCCAGCAGGTCGTGCTCAAGCATATCCTCGGCCTCCAGAACTACGGCGCTCTCGGTCGGGTGCAATCGGTGGCCAGCGTGGTCTACAACCCGATCGTTTCCACTTCCGTGCAAGGCGTCAGCCGCGCGGTGTCGAGCGCTGCGGATGAAGATCGGGAGGCCACGACACGGCGCGTCCTCGGGATCCACGGCGTTGCCATCTTGCCCGTCGCCTTGCTCTTCTTCCTCGGTGCCCCGACCATCGCGATCGCGATCGGCGCTCCGCACCTCACGCTCGCCTTGCGCATCGTAAGCGGCGTACTCTTTTTGTACGGGCTGTACACACCACTGGTTGGCGTACTCAACGGGCAGAAACGATTTGGAGCCCAAGCTGCACTCGATGCCCTCTTCGCGTCGTTGCGGACCGTGGGATTGCTCGCGGGAGCCTATTACTTCGCGAAACGCGGAGCGGGCGTCGAAGGTGCGCTCGCCGGTTTCGTTGCGGCCGCGTGCCTGATCTTGCTCATCGCGCTGCCCATCGCCGGGCTCGGTCGAGCAGGCCACGGTGGTACCTCCGTCCGCCAACACCTGGCGTTTCTCGCCCCGCTCCTCGGAGGACAGCTGGCCCTCAACATGTTGTTTCAGTGCGATCTGACCTTGCTCGGACGTTTCGCGGCCGATGCCGCAGAGGCCGCACGCCTACCGGTGACCGAAGCCGATACGCTCGCGGGCGCCTACCGCAACGCCCAGCTCTTTTGCTTCCTTCCCTATCAGCTGCTTCTGAGCATCACCTTTGTGTTGTTTCCCCTGCTCGCGACAGCCAAGCGTGACGGCGACACCGCGGCGGTGGCTCGCTACACCACGACAGGGGTGCGACTCGCGTTGATCATCGCAGGAGCCATGGTCAGCGTGACGGCTTCGTTGCCGCAAGGCTTGTTAACCTTGGTCTTCGGACAAGACAGCGCAACACTCGGCAGCCCTGCCATGTCGGTCTTGGCTCTCGGTTTGGGAAGCTTTGCGGTTTTTGGGATCCTGGTGACGGTCCTCACGAGCTTGGGCCGCGAGAAGCTCAGCGCCGCCCTCACCTGCGTCGCGCTCGCCTTGGTCGTCACGATGTGTTTCATCCAGGTGCGCGGCCAGCCCTTCGGTCCGGACATGTTGCTGCGAACCGCTTATGCCACAAGCGCGGGACTGGGCCTCGCGACAATCATGACGGCCGTGGCGGTGCGGAAGGTCGCTGGCGCCATCGTCGGCCTGGCCACGGTCCTGCGTACCGCCCTCGCCCTCGGGTGTTGTGTCGGGATGGGCCGCGCGCTCGGTGAGCTGGGCAAACTCGAAACGCTGGTCGCCGCGGCGGGGATCGGATTGGTGTATCTGCTGCTGCTCGTCGTGACGCGCGAACTCACGCGGAAAGATCTCGAATTGATCCGCGGAGTTATGGGACGCGGGCAGCGCTCAGCGTGACATCGTGGGGATAAGAACCCCTTCGGGCATGTCGTACAATGTCTCACATTAAGTATGTGAAACCCTTGATTTGTTGGGCGTAAACAGGTCACAATTTCAAATGCGCATCAGTGCGCAGCTGGCGACCTTGGCGGGACGTCCAGACGCCGGGTAGCCATGCACATACCTCCCATCGATTCATCGACAAACCCGAGCCACCGGCCGGCCGCAGCGGGACGGCTCCGTGGCAACAGTGCATCGTCGGCGGCCTTGGTCGAACAAGCCTCGACCATCATCCGGTTGTCTCCGGTCGCGCGACGATTGGGAAGCGATTACCGCGACCCCAACCTCGACCCCGTACACCCCCGCCGGGCACGCGGCGAAGCACCGGGACCATTCGGTGACAGCTCAGTACGAACCGACGAGGAGCAATCGGCCGCCCAAGCCATCCAACGCGCGTTTCGCACAGCCGGCGACGAGAGCATCGATGATGGTGACCAAACCCGGGCACGACCAGGCGAGGACCGCTCCGACCGTCGCGAACAGGAGGCCGATCCGCGCCGCCGTGCTCCCGGCCGATCGCCGACCGGCAGGGGCGCGACCCGTGATTTAAGCCCGGCAGACTTCGAGAAGATCGCTCGTCTTCAGAACCGCGATCGCGAAGTGCGCGCACACGAGGCCGCCCATCAAGCTGCAGCAGGCGGACTGGCCGGCGCAGCCCGCTACGATACCGCCGTCGGTCCGGACGGTCGTACCTACGCCGTCGGCGGAGAGGTTCCGATCAACATCTCGGGTGGGCGCACCCCCGAAGAAACCATCGAACGCATGAATCGGGTGCAGCGCGCCGCGATGGCCCCCGCCGATCCTTCCGGCCAAGACGTGAGCGTGGCCTCTCGCGCCTCGCGCATGATTTCGCAGGCGCGGATGGATCTGGCCAGACGAGATGCTGAAATCGAACGGGCCACGCGCTCCCACCGAAGCTCGCGCACCGAACACTCCGAACCTGCAGCCAACGGGCCCGAAGCCGCCGATGACGTCGGTCAGCAGGCGGCCGGTGCCGGCGAGATCGACGACGCGATCGCCCCACCCCCGCGCCAAACATCCCTCGCTGAACGACCGAAATCCTTCATGGAACACGTTGAAGAACTGGCCGCGAAGGTGAAAATCACCCGCCGAACGGGCGGAGTCTCGGGCGGACACCTGCACGCCTCGCTAAACTGTGGATTTTGCAGCCGCGGCGTGGCGGCCTACATCGCCAACGTCGCCTGACGTTCTTTCTCAGAAAATATTCACCTTTCGAGCTGACGAGACCTTGCGAATCTCGCCAGACGACACATATTTATGGTCCGAGGGTGGCGCGTCACATTGGCGCCCTTCCCGATAACGGCAAACCAGTCGCGAGGCTGAGACGCAAAGCTACGGATCTCCACGAGACCGCCGGGCTACCGAAGGAGAGAGCCATGACCCACCCCGTGACGAGCGAGCACGTTGTGCCGCATATCCGTGAGAACTCCAGCGAGTTCAGCAAGACCCCGGTTGGCCGTTTTGGCCTGTTCGCACTCCTTGCGGGTTCCTTCATCGCGTGTGGCGGTGGACCAGACAACCCGCTCGACCCGAACGACGACGGGTCACTGGTCACGAGCAGCGTCGCGGCGAGCGGCACCGGCGGAAGCGGTTCGACACCGGCGAGCAGCGGCGCCGACGGCCACACGGGCGGTACGGACGACCATGGCTGCGAGCCAGGCGACGAGGGGCACGGCGGCGAAGAGGTCGATCCCGGCCCCGAACCCAACACGCTATGGCCAGCAAAGGGTTTGAAGATCACCCGCATCTCCCTCAACCAGGGCGTGCGACACCTTCTGATGGACGGCGACGGACCGGTAGACGACAACACGCCGATCATCGCTGGCCGCCCGGGCATCGTGCGCGTGTTCTACAAGCAATTCGCAAAGCACAACGCCAACGAGGTTCTCGCGCGGCTGACGATCGGGGAGACGATCATCGACAAGTTGGTGGTTCACGGCGAGTCGTCCACGGATGACGACCTGCAGAGCACCATCAACTTCGACGTGCCCGGCGATCTGATTGGGATGAAAATGAGCTACAAGGTCGAGCTCTTTCACCCCGCAGCTGGCGAGTGGGCCGTCGACGTCGATGGTTCCACCTTTCCGCAGGAGGCCCAGCAATCGGTGGCCGTGCGCTCGACGGGCGACGGCCTGAAGATCGTGCTCGTTCCCGTCAGCTACGGCGCGGAGAAACGTTTGCCCGACCTCAGCCCGGTCCAAATTGAGCTTCACCGCGAAGCGATCATGGATATCTACCCCGTGCAGGACGTCGAGCTGAGCGTACGCCCCGAGGTGCTTCAGTGGGACAAGACGATCACGGCCGACGGCGGGGGCTGGGCGCAACTGCTCACGGCGGTGGCCGATCTCCGCACGACGGATCACGCCGCCAACGACACGTATTACTATGGCGTGTTCAGTCCCGCGGCGAGCTTCGGTTCGTTCTGCAGCAGCGGTTGCGTCGCCGGTCTGGGTTTCGTGTCCCCGGAGTTCAATAGCTGGAGCCGCGCCGCCATCGGCCTGGGCTTCGCCGGCGAGAAGCTGGCTGAGGTCTTCGCCCACGAACTTGGTCACAACCACGGTCGTAAGCACTCGCCCTGCGGGGGACCAAAGAGCCCGGACCCCGAGTATCCACACCCGGACGGCGCCATCGGACACTGGGGCTTCGACATCAGCGACGGCACGCTGCACGCCCCGGACGCCTCCCGCGACTTCATGAGCTACTGCGATCCCGCCTGGGTCAGCCAGTTCACCTACAATGCCCTGTTCGACCGCGCCCGTCTCCTCAACAACGTGCTCCCTTCGATCGAGACCTTCGCTCAACCGCGTCAATACGACCGGGTGATCCTCGGCGCAAAGGGACAGATGGAGTGGACCAGCGAGGCGACGCTCGACGCGCCACCGCAAGGCGAAATCCGCGATGTGGAGGTGACGAGCGATGGCGGCACACGGAAAGAGACAGCAACCTTCGTCCCCTTCGATCACGTCGATGGCGGCATCCTCTTCGTCCCCCGGCCCGCGCGCGCGAACAACAACGCCCGGGCCCGTACCCTCAGCTTCGAGGAAGCGGGTCGAACCCGACGCCTCACGCGCTGATCCTGGTCGTCGCTTCCCATGCGCCTCGGCACGTACCGCACGTGACGAGGCGCGCTGCTTTCTGGCCCCGGCCCATCTCTGCACGTGCAACGCGCTCGGGGTCGTAGTAAGCGGCGGCCTATGGCACACCAATTTGTGTACCAAACCATCGGCCTTCGCAAGGTCCATCCGCCCAACAAGGAGGTCATCAAGAACCTCTCGCTGTCGTTTCTCCCGGGAGCGAAGATCGGCGTGTTGGGACACAACGGTACGGGCAAGAGCACCTTGCTTCGGATCATGGCTGGCATCGACACCGAGTTCTTGGGTGAGGCCAAGGCCGCCGACGGACTCAAGATCGGCTTCTTGCCACAAGAACCCCAGCTCGATCCCGAAAAGAACGTCTTGGAGCACGTCGAACAAGCCGTCGCGGAAACGCGTGCGATCCTCCACCGCTTCGAAGAGATCGGCGAACTCTTCGGTCAAGAGCCCCCCAACATG
>JAPYTK010000057.1 GCA_029941785.1 Polyangiaceae bacterium
GGCGATGACTTCGTCCCGGGTCATTCCGATGCCGTTGTCTTCGATCACGAGGGAGCACTTTTCCGCGTCGACGGTGATCGAGATGGCGGGCTCGCCGTGTTGTTCGAGCACGTCCTCTTCACTGACCTGAAGAAAGCGGGCCCTGTCGAGTGCATCCGAGGCGTTCGAGATTAGTTCGCGTAGAAAGACTTCGCGATTCGTGTAAAGAGAGTTGATCACCAAGGACAGCACGCGCTGCGTCTCGGCCTTGAATTCGAACTCGTTTTGTTCACTGTCGGTGGCTTCGCTCATGGTTTGGCTCCTCATGCTCGGCCGCTGGCCCGAGCAGGGCGGTTTTTGTCATGCGTCGGGCGACAGTTCAAGGGTAGCCTTACAGGCGATGGTTGCGTTTGCTGCCGACCCTGGCCTGTTCGACCGCATGATCGACGTCGATGGCGGTGACGTTCGCTTGACCTGTGGGGTCGTGGGCGAGGGGCCTGTGGTGCTTTGCGCTCATGGATTTCCGGACACTTTTTGGACGTATCGTGAACAAATCCCGGCTCTTCGGGATGCCGGCTACCAGATCGTCTCGGTGTGTATGCGAGGCTACGCGCCGAGCACCCCCTCTCGGATCGGTCGTTACGATGTCCCTTCGCTCGGCCGTGACCTCTGTGCCGTAGCCAAGGCGCTGTCCCCCGATCAGCCGGTCCGCTTGATCGGCCACGACTGGGGAGCGATCGCCGCTTATGCCGCCACTGCGCTTCGGCCCGACCGCTTCAGCCACCTGGTCACGATGGCCGTGCCCCACTTTCGCGTGGCGGCCGCTCGCTACCTGCGCCCCTCCCAACTGCGCCGTTCTTGGTATGTAGGGATGTTTCAGCTTCGTGGGCTCGCGGAGCGTCGCCTGCTCGCCGAGGACATGGCACTCATCGAGCAGCTGTGGCGTGACTGGTCACCTGGCTACGATTGTCCACCTGAAGAAATGGCATCCGTGAAAGCGGCTATACGACCTCACGTCAGCGACGTTCTCGGATATTACCGCGCGGCCTTCGCACCGGGCGGGTTGTTCGGCGAGGCTCGTCGGCTCCTTTTTTCTCGCACCGACGTGCGCGCGATGTACGTGCACGGCGAGCAGGACGGTTGCGTAGGTGCGGAGCTGTGCCGGGGGATCGAATCAGCCTACCTCCAGGGGGTCGAAACGCTTAGTGTGCCGACGGCCGGTCACTTCGTTCACCTCGAGGAGCCGGCCATCGTCAACCGCAAGCTGCTCTCATTCTTCGGATAGCGTTCCGGCGTGTTTTGGAGCATACAGGCGCCGCAGTGCCCTTGTCTGCGCATCCCCTGCCATGCTGAGCATCAACAATCTCGCCAAGCGTCACGGCGCGCAGACCTTGTTCGCCGACGCCTCGATCTCCTTGGCAGCAGGGTCTCGCTACGGCGTTGTGGGCGCGAACGGTTCAGGGAAATCGACCATATTGCGGATCATCTCCGGGGAAGAGGAGGCGTCCGAGGGCGAAGTGAACATCGCGGGTCGCCACCAGATCGGCTGGCTCCGCCAAGATCACTTCGCCTACGAGGAGATCCCCATCATCGACGTCGTGCTCATGGGAAACAAGGAGCTGTACGATGCGATGAAGGAGAAGGAGGTGCTTCTCGCCAACGCCGAGGAGCACTTCGACGGCGACCGCTACGCGGAACTCGAGGACATCGTGATGCGCCACGATGGCTATAGCCAAGAGGCGAAGGCTGGCGAATTGCTCGAGGGCCTCAACATTCCGACGGCGGTGCATGACGATCCGATGAGTGTTCTTTCCGGTGGGTACAAATTGCGCGTTTTGCTGGCGCAGACTCTGTCTTCCACGCCAGACATCTTGCTCCTCGACGAGCCCACGAACCATCTGGATATCCTCAGCATTCGCTGGCTCGAGAAATTCCTTCTCCAGTATCGCGGCTGCGTGCTGGTCGTGTCTCATGATCGACGCTTTCTCAACGCGATCTGTACGCACATCTTGGACGTCGACTACGAACTCGTCAGCCAATACAAGGGAAACTACGACCAATTCGAGAAGGCGAAGGTCGAACATCGAAACCGGCAGGAAGCGGAAATCAAGAAACGGAAAGACGAGATTGCCGACCACCGAGCATTCATCGATCGTTTCAAGGCCAAGGCAACCAAAGCGAGGCAAGCCAACAGCCGGGTAAAGAAAATCCAGAAGATCGTGATCGAGGAGCTGCCACGGTCATCGCGCCGCCATCCGAATTTCAACTTCAAGACGACGCGTCCATCCGGAAAGAAGGTTGTCGAACTCGACGGGATCGGAAAGTCGTACGACGACAATACCGTGCTGGACAAGGTGTCCCTGACCGTCGAACGAGGGGATCGTCTCGCGCTCATTGGGCCGAACGGGATAGGCAAGAGCACCTTACTCAAGGTGATGATGGGCCTATGCGACCCCGACGAGGGCTCGGTAGAGTGGGGACACGAGACCCACCGTGGGTACTTCGATCAAGATCACAGTGACGTCGACCGGGGCAGCGAAGAGACCGTCATGTCGTGGCTGTGGAAGCACGTGCCCGATCAGAGCAACGGTTTCGTAAGGGGGAGGCTCGCCGCGGTACTCTTCGGACGTGACGACGTCGACAAGAAACTCCGGGCCTTGTCTGGGGGCGAGTGCGCGCGGCTCGTGTTCGCTCGGATCGGCGTCGCGCTGCCCAATGTTCTGATTCTGGACGAACCGACGAACCATCTGGACTTCGAGGGAATTGAAGCGCTCGCTAAGGGCCTCGAGAATTACGATGGGACGATCGTGTTCGTGTCCCACAATCGTTGGTTCGTCGAGAAACTCGCGACGCGCATCGTCGAGCTCAAGCCCGACGGCATGGACGACTATCGGGGGAACTACCGCGAGTACCTCGACCATTGCGGAGACGATCACCTCGATGTCGCCACGGTTGTCGAAAAGGCGCGGGGGAAGAAGCACCGCTAGCGCGGCTGCTCGGCGGTCTACTTTTGCGCGAGGTCCCACTTGGGTCGCTCATGTGTCACTCGAAACGCCTTTTCGTCGGACACAAAGGCTTTTCGGTTTTTTTCGTTGGCGTCGATGAAGGCGACGAAGTCGAACATCCGGTCGGGCTTGCCGTGTTGCTGGGCGTACAGCGCGGCGATGTCGTTCGCCGGTAGGGTCATTCGCCCTGCCACCGAGCTGAGCGGAATGTCGACGCCCTGTTTGTCCTTTGCGCTGCGCAGCGCTCGCCACACGAGTTCCGTGCAAACCAAGGCGTCGCTCGTCGCGAAATCGAAGTCGAAATCGTAGGGTTTGCCGATCTGCAGAAAGGCGGCTGCGATCGCTTGCGCCTTCGCGCGTTTGTCGATCCGTGGCCTGAGCGCTGCCATATAGTCCCCCGCGCAATGGCCGAGCGTGCTGAAGACGACTCCCTCACTGACCGCTTCGATCACCCGGCGCGCTTCCCCGTGCTCGCTTCGCTGGTACTGACGCCACACGCCGGGCGACCGTGCCGCGAGCCACTCGCTGAAGCGCTGAGGCTTGCCCGTCTGCTGAGCGATCCAGGCGTTCGTGGCCGGATCTTCATCGAAGAACTGTGCGAGTTTCGCTGGTGTTCCGAGATAAAGAATGGCGTGCGGCCAGAAGCCAGGAAGGCCCAGGTTGCTGAGGTACCAGTTCTTGCGTGAAAGCAGCACGTCCCCTGGGGCGAGCTCCTTGTCGACCTTCTCTCGGGTGGGTTTGTCGATGAGGTACTCACCGATCCGTCGCACGCGCGTATCCCCGAGCTTCTCTGCGGCTCCTTTTTGAATGGGATACCAGCTTCGGGTGAGGGCCCGCTTGAGCAATTGCAGATCGGCACGCACCGTGGCCTGGGTTCGGTCGATTTTTCCGAGGGCATCGATGGCGTTGAGCGAGCGCTCGGCGCGCTTCCACAAGGGGGTCAGACCATGCGCCTCGGCGAGTTGACGTGCATTGAAGGTGACAGCCAGCGAATGGAGGTACTGTTCACCGGCGAGCAAGCGGGCCTGGTCACGCACACCGAGCAGCTCTTGGCGCATCAAGCTGAGTGAGCCGGCGGGAAGGTGCTTCGCCTCGTGGGAGGTGTTGATGAACTTCCGGGCGTTTTCGTTGCGGGCGATGCGTGAGGCGAATCGAGCCGCTTGTTCGTAGAGGGTGAGCTCGGCGGCGAAGGTGAGAAGGAAGCTCTTGATGTGCCTGAGGCGCCCACGGCGGGAGACGTCGAAGCGATAGTAGTCCTCGTGAAAGGCACGGATTTGATCGAGGGCCATCGCGTAGTCACGAAACCCAACCCAGCTGTCGAGCAGCGCCGACTCTTGATCGGGGCTGAGCATCGAGTCGGCACCCGCTGGCGGGATCTGTTGCCGCTCCAGAGACTCGAGCACTTTCGTCATGCCCCGTGCGTATTGGCGGAGTCGTTGTTGGTCCGCCACGAAGGTCCGCTCAAAATCCGTCGCGCTCTGTTCGGTCAGAGCGGACGGTCGACCGATCCAAAACAGGGCGAGGAGCGCCAAGACCGCGAGCGCCACACCGGCGCGGCTCGCGCGCAACTTTTCTCGGGGTCGGGGCTCTTGCCGCTGAAAGACAAAGCTGAGAAGGCCGCAGCTGACGAGCACCACCGAGGCGATGAGGATGAGTGCATCGGGGACGAAACGCATGCCCTTGTCGGCGCACCAAAATCCGATGAGCAGGCCGAGCGCGGTCGGTAGCAAGAGGCGACCCGTGTGAAGAGCGATCTTGTTTTCATCGACCTTCGCCATGACATCCAAGACGTTCGAGACTCCGTTCGTTTTGTTCTGCCGTCAAAGCCGAGTGGTCGCGGTCCTCCGAGACTTGTGCCAAAACAGCTCCTGCATGCTCGGCCTGCCTTCTACCCCCTGGCTGTTTGGTCACCGCGGCTCGCGCGATACCCTAGCGGAGAATACGATTCCGGCGATGCGGCGCGCGGCGGACGCTGGCGCTGTGGGGATCGAAATCGACGTACGGCTCTGCGCAAGCGGGGAGGTCGTCGTAGCGCACGATGTCGATCTGGAGCGCGTGACGGGCGGTCGCGATTCGCGGATGGTGGCTGAGCTGTCCCTGGCCGAGCTTCAGGCCGTCGTACTGCAACCGAGCGGAACCGTGCCGTCGCTCGAGCAGGTGCTTGAGTTCTGTGCTGAGCGAGACCTCGCGCTCAACATCGAACTGAAGAAGGACGTACCAAGTCGTTTCGCTCTGGTTCGGTCGACCCTGGCCTTGCTGCAGGGACGAGAGCGCGTGGTGATCTCGAGCTTCGATCCCCTCATGCTCGCCGCGGTTCGTTGGCGGGACCGGAAGGTGCCCATCGGTCTGTTGCTCCACGAGGAGGGGCCGCGGCTGCCGGTCGGTTTGCTCGCTTCCGCGCTGCACGCGGTCTCCATCCATGTCGATCCCCCTCTGGCGACCGAGAGCAATCTCGAGCGTTGGCACGATGCGGGGCTCCGCGTCTTGGTATGGACGGTCAACGATCCTGCGCAGGCACGCCGGCTGATCGAGCGCGGCGTCGACGGGATCATGACGGACGAC
This sequence comes from Polyangiaceae bacterium, assembly GCA_029941785.1. Taxonomy (GTDB): domain Bacteria; phylum Myxococcota_A; class Polyangia; order Polyangiales; family Polyangiaceae; genus JAPYTK01. The sequence goes on from JAPYTK010000057.1 coordinate 5,547, forward strand.
CCTCGGCGAATGAGAAAGAAATTAGCAGTATTTAAAAAGGCTTAGAGATGTTTTCGGCGGGGGAGCGGCGCGGCGACGCCGGGGCTTGCGCATCCGCTCCGTTAGGGCCGGTACCAAATGGGCGAGGACCAGGCGCGCTGCTGCACGACCTTGGTGACGGCCTCCTGATCGCAGGCCGCGGGGCGGCTGCTTTCATCGAGTCGGTTGCACTCGTAGCTGTTCCACCGGCAGCTAGGATTCTCCATGACCCGGGCGTAGTAGAACGCACGTTGGCTAGGATCGAAGTCTGGATCGCTCCACATCGTGCACAGCGTCTTTTCGCCCGGTCCGGTCGTCTTGCACGTCGAGGCATCGACCGAGGCCCCGTTGTTCGGATCGCCGGCCGCCGGATAGATCTTCTGGTAGGCCTTGCCTCCTTCGGTCCAGCCTTTGATCACCTGCAGGTGTTGCAGCAACTGGCCGGGGTGCTGCCCGCTGCCCGCATCATGCTCTGCCTGGATCAAAAAATTCGGCGAAGCATCCCCTCGGTTGTCGCTGTCGAGTTCGCCTCCCATTGGCACGCCCCCCGCGTAGGCGTCGGCGATTCTGGAGCTCGCCGCGCACATCTCGCTTGGGTAGCTCCAACCACCGAAGAAGCGCACGACGATCCGCGGACCGCTCGTCGCGAAAGTCTCGCGCCTCATCAGCGCGTCGAAGATCGCGTCCCGACTGTTCTCTTCGGCCCAGACACCAGCGAGGCCGCCAGGGTTGTTGATCAGGGTGTCGTGCGTCACTGTTCCGTCACCGAGGAGTTTGTCGCTTGTGTCGTCGGCTAAGCCAACGTGTCCGGCAAAGTCGTCGCTACGTACGAAACCAGGGATTCCATTGTGTGTGTCGGTGCTCCCGATGAAGCCGAGCGCGAAGGGGTTTTGTCCTATCCGCTCTTCTTCGAGCAAGCCGGTCGACAGTACGTTTCGGACGAAGTCATGTCGATGCACGCAACCCCATAGGCGCATCCCCAGCTTCCCGACCTTCTCGCCGCACAGCTCGTCGTCCTTGGGCCGTAGCTTCTCGAAGTCGCACAGTGGATCGGGCTGGGCGTTGACCTCGGGAAAGCCGTTGCGGCACTCGCTGTCGCCCTTGTGTTGGAACACCTCCACCACCGGTTCCATTCGTGCGCGCAGCTCGGCGTGACTTCGCTCTTCTTCGATGCTGTCGCCGCCGGGATAGGTCGGATCGAAGAGGTTGCCGTTGGAGAGGTTGGAGTTGTGGGGCAAGGCCACGACGTCACACGGGGTATCGTCGCTTCGGCAGGCCCTGTCGAGCTGCTGCCACAAGGCCAGCGGCGATGGGGCCTCGAGGTGTGTGATCGGAAGATCGGGCACAATCTCGTTCTTGAAAATGATGTTCCGGTGCAGATTGCTCACGTTCGCGGTGTTCGTGTACTCGTAGGCGATGAGCGAGGAGAAGGTGCAACTCGAGCTGCGGTCGTAGTGCGTTTCGGCAGCCTCTTGCATGGCCCGCCAGCGTCCCCGCGCCGCTTCCTGACAACCGGTGCCCTCTTCGCCACACAGCTCGGGCATGCGTTTGGGATCGAGCGATGAGGTGATGAAACCAAAATCGAAGGCGCCGTGCCCGATCTCGGTGCGGTAGTTTGTGCAAAACGCGCCGTCGTACTTCGGTGAATCGGGTTCGGTGCACAATGCGATCTCGCCCAAGAACTCGCCGTGGTCGGTCACCGCAGCAAAGTCCAGTGGTCGATCGAGCTGCAGTTGCCGGGTCCCCTTGAGCTGGCTGTCGAGGGGGGGTAGGCCGACGGTCTCTCCCTTGGCAAAACGGTAGGCATCCGCGGGCGTCAGGATGGTGTGATAGGACCGCGCATCGAAGGAAAACGCCGTGTGCACGTGCAGATCGCCGAACAGCGCCTGACGATTCTCGTCGCGATCTGCGCACGCTTCGCGGGGCAGTAGTGTCACCGTTTCCGCTTGAGGCTCGTCCAGAGGACCGCAGCCGACCCACGGGACCGACAACAGCAACAGGGCGGAGGAAATCTGGGCGCGGCGCATGGGGATCGCAGGCAAGATCTCATCGATGGCCGCCCGGCGCAAGACGGAGCGGGCTCAGCGAGCTTGACGTCTCGGCAGCGATCTTCGACACCGCGGGTCGTGGAAAACCGACTCATTGACGACCGACATATCGACTTCTTGCTGTACGAGGTCGTGGACGCGGAGAGCTTGTGCGAGTTGTCGTACTTCAGCGACCACGGCAGAGACACGTTCTCGCTCTACCTCCAGCAAGCGCGCAAGTTGGCTCGGGAGGTGCTCTATCCGACCTATCGGACACTCGATCTTGAGCCCCCCGAGCTGAAGGATGGCGCCGTGCGTGTGCACCCCGAACTCGAGAAGATACTTCCCCGCATGGTCGATCTGGGTGTCGTGAGCGCGACCCGGCCCTACGAAGTGGGCGGGCAGCAGCTTCCATTCTTGATCTTTGGCATGGCGAACGCGTACTTGATGGCGGCCAACCTGGCGGCTTATGGCTATCTCGGCCTCACCACCGGCGCGGCCCGCCTCATCGAGTCCTTTGGCAGCGAGGATCTCAAGAGTCAGTACATGAAACGTATGTACAGCGGCGAGTGGACCGGCACGATGGCGTTGACCGAGCCTCAAGCGGGCAGCAGCCTCGCCGACGTTGCGACCCGCGCGGTACTCACCGATGAGGGACATTACCTGCTGTCGGGAACCAAGATTTTTCTCTCGGGCGGCGACCACGGGATCACCGACAACATCGTGCACATGGCGCTCGCGCGCATCGAGGGGGCGCCCGCCGGCATCAAAGGAGTGAGCTTGTTCGTCGTGCCGAAGAAGCGCTTCGATGGCGAAGATCTCGTTGACAACGACTGTGTCGTGAGTGGCCTGTTTCACAAGATCGGTTGGCGTGGACTGCCCAGCATTTCCCTCACCTTCGGCGATCGCGGTGACTGCCGTGGTTATCTCGTGGGCGAAGCGCACCAGGGGATTCGTTACATGTTTCAGATGATGAATGAGGCCCGACTCATGGTGGGGCTCAACGGCGCCTCGACGGCGTCGGCTGGCTACCTGGAGGCGCTTCGTTACGCGCAGGACCGGCCTCAAGGCCGGCGTCTCAAGGGCCGCGAACCAGGAGCGCCGCAGGTGCCGATCATCGAGCACGCCGACGTGCGGAGAATGCTCCTGCGTCAGAAGGCGATCGTCGAGGGTGGTTTCGCCTTGCTCGCCAAAGCTTCCGCTCTGCAAGACCGCGGCGAGCACGCCGACGATGAGAGGGAACGGGAGCGTGCTTCCCTGTTACTCGACCTGCTCACCCCGATCGCGAAGAGCTTTCCGGCCGAGTGGGGTTTCGAGGCGAACACGCTCAGTGTGCAGGTGCATGGTGGCTACGGCTACACCAGCGAATACCTCCCGGAGGCGTGGTGGCGGGACCAGAAGCTCAACAGCATCCACGAGGGTACGACGGGGATCCACGGTCTGGACTTGCTCGGTCGGAAGGTCATGATGAAGGGTGGTCAGCCGCTGATGTTGCTCGGCGAGGCGATCGCTGAGAGCGTGGCTGCGGCACATGAGGCGGGCGTCGAGGGGGCGTGGTGTGAGGCGCTTCAGGCCGCGGTGGCGACGGTCGGCGAACTCACGGCGCATCTCGGTGGCCTCGGCATGGCTGGAGATCCTGAGGGGATGCTTCTTCATAGTGACGATTACTTGTCGCTGCTGAGCATCGTCGTTGTCGCCTGGCAGTGGGTCGATATGGCAGCTGCCGCCAAGCGAGGCCTGGCCCGCGGCGAGGACACGGAGCGCGCATTTTACGAGGGGAAACTCTACGCCGCGCAGTATTGGATCGCCACCGAGCTGCCCAAAACCACAGTGCTCGCGGAATTATGCCGCACGGGTGAAGACTCGTACGTGCGAATTGACGCGTTGTCGTTCTGACCTGGCGATCTGTCGGCTCGGGCGCTAGCCTCGTGGCGTGAAGAACACATTCTATCTGGGCTTGGCAGCCGCGCTTGCGTGTGCGGCGTGCGGGGGAGACGTTCAAGAGACCAACGGTACGGTTGCTGCGGCGACGAGCGGCGCCGGCGGATCGGCTGCTGCGACGACGAGCGGTGCGGGCGGGAGCGCTCTGCCGCAGCCGACCTTGCCGGCGGTGACCGGCGCGTGTCCCGAGTTCGTGGAAGGCTCGGTGACCTTCTCTCCGGCTGGGATCGGAACTCGCACCGTGCAGATATGGATGGGTCCGGAGGCGGCGAACCAAGCAGGTCCTTTGATCTTCTATTGGCATGGCGCCGGCAGCAGCGCCGTCAACGAGCCTCCCTACGGGATCGGCGACGCACAGCTCGCCGCCATCAAGGCCATGGGAGGCATCGTGGCGGCGCCCGTGGCGGATCCGGATGCTGGCCAGTTCTCGTGGCACTTGGCCGCAGGAACCAAGGAAAACGATCTGATGTTGGCGGACGAGGTCGTGGCCTGTGCCGTCGAGAAGGCCGGTATCGATCCTCGCCGCATCCACTCGATGGGCATGAGTGCTGGGGGGTTGAACACGGCGCAGATGAGTTATCGTCGGTCGAACTACATCGCCAGCGTCGTGCCTTATTCGGGTGGCAAGATGGGCAGTCCCACCATGCAGAACGAGGCCAATAAATTTGCGGCCATGATCTTCCATGGTGGCCCCAGCGATCAAGTCATCATCAACTTCAAGGACGCCAGCGAAACCTACCGCGACGACTTGCTCGGCCGCGGCCACTTCGCGTTCATCTGTGACCACGGAAACGGTCATAAGATACCCACCGATGCGCGGGCGAACGTGTGGCAGTTCTTCATCGACCACCCGTTCGGGACGGACCCCTCGCCCTACCAAGCCGGTTTGCCTCAGGGCTTTCCGAGCTATTGCGCTCCTTGAGTCCTTGTCCCGACGGATAGGGCGGGCGATCTGGTTGGCCCGTCAGAAGCCGAGCGCGTCCATGCCGGCGTCATTGAGTTCGAGTGATCCGGCGCGTTGAGCCGCGGGTCGCGCCGCCGGAGGCGCCTTGGCGGCTGCCTGCACACTTCGTCTCGATCGGCCGATCCGTGAGGACATCGCGGCCAAACGATCGCGTTGGGGCTTGCTCTTCGCCTTTTTCGCGGCGTTGGCGAGCCGGCGTTCCACCTGTGCGAGCGAGGCCTCTGCCTCGTCGAAACGCCCCTTCTCCAGGTCGTCACGTGCCTGTTGCGCCATCTTCGAGGCGTCCTGCATGGTGACGATTCCTTGCGTACGGGCGTTGGTGTGACGCGCAACCAGCGTTGGATCGTTCGTGACCTTGGCCCGGACGACCGTCTCCTGAATACGGGCGACCAGTCCGTCCGCGGGGTCGCGATAATGAAGGCGTGCGCTCGCGATGGCTCGGTCCCCGAGGGCATTCCGATCCGTCACCCGAAAGCGGACCAGCAGTTCGCGGCTTTGACCAGCGAACAGGACGCCGAGCGGTACTCGGATGCTGTTGCCGGCCGTCCAGCTAAAGTCGGCGTTTTGCACGCCGATGAAACGCACGCCCGGTGCCGGAACGAGGACGACGCCGGCCCGTGTCGCCATGGTCGACTGGAGCAGATCGATTTCACTCGAGAGGGTGGCTTGCAGTTCGCGCGCGTCAGCCAAGTGATACAGTCGGCCGTGGCTGCGCATCGCGAGCAGGTTGAGCGTGTGCTCGTCGTAGTCTAGCCCGACGCCCATGGCCGTGACTTGAATGTCAGACTTGGCGTGGCGGGCCACGATCGCACCGAGTTGCTGGGGATTGGTGACTCCCGCTGTTGCCCGACCGTCGGAAATCATGACGACTCGTCGTACCGGGTGGGTGTGTGGCGCGCGCTGTGCCGAATTCAGGGCGAGATTCAACGCATCCTGAATGTTCGTCGCGCCGCCCGCTTGCAATTCCGCAATCGCGCTGGTGATCCTCATGCGGCTGACGCGATTGAGCTTGGTCGGTGGGACGAGCTGCCGGGCCGTTGTCGAGAAGGCATGAACCGCGACGATGTCGCCGTCAGCGAGGCGCCGAACGAAGGACCGCGCCGCCTGTCGCGCCCGTCGGATTTTGTTGCCGCCCATCGAACTGGACGTGTCGATCGTCAAGGTAATGGCCATGGGCACCCGCACCCGCCGGGCGCTCTTGGGGACGTTGACCCACACGCCGATGAACTGACCGCTTGAGCCCGTGTGCACGTAGGCGCTCTGGCTCTCGGCTCCGATCCATCCACGATGGTCCCCGGTATCCCGTAAAACGTGCGAATGGCTGACGCGCTGGATGTCCGATGGCAGCTGTTCCGCACGGTCATCGACCTCATCGACGTCGTTGGTCGCTGTTGCGACAGGCCCGGGCGGGATCCCCGTGTCCGGGGCGATGGTGAAACTTTGCGGCGCAGCACAGCCAGTGCACGCCAGCGCGAGAACGAGCGCTGAACGAAACATGATGACTCCTTGATCGGTAACGATGAGGCGCCACTGTGGCGCGGACAGGAAGAGCGCCACTGTGGCGCGGATAGGACTGTGACGCGCAAGTGGGGCAAAGGATCTGTTCGTGGTTGCGAGGTGGCGGCCGGCACGGGTCGTGCTACGGCAATGGCGGAAACAATGGTCGATCTATCCGAGCAGGTGCAGTTGGGCCGTAGCGGTCTCATGGTGGGTCGCTTGGGCTTTGGTTCGTCGTATGGTGCGCGCGCCGCAAGCTACGAGCAGGCTTTCGAACGGGGCTGCAATTATTTCTATTGGGGGAGTCGTCGCCGCGAGATGATGGCGACAGCCATTCGAAATATCGCCGAGACTCATCGCGATGAACTTGTCGTCGTCGTACAGAGTTACGCCCGGCTTGGCTGGATGGTGAAGCGTTCGCTCCGGGCCGGGACGAAGAGGCTCGGTCTCGAGGTTGCCGATGTTCTACTGCTCGGCTGGCACAACCACCCGCCGTCCCGACGTGTCGTCGACGCGGCACTCGAGTTGAAGGAAAAGGGCGAGGTTCGACACATTGCCCTCTCGGGACATCAGCGGACCATGTTTCCGGATCTCTACGATCAGCTCTGCTACGACATTTGGCATGTGCGGTACAACGCTGTGCACCGGGGCGCCGAAGGGGAAGTCTTTCCGAGCCTCGACGGACAGCCAGTCAACGAACGGCCCGGTCTGGTGACCTACACCACAACGCGGTGGGGTCACTTGTGTGATCCGGCCCGCACGCCTCCGGGCGAAAAGACACCCACCGGCACGGACTGCTACCGCTTCGCGCTCTCGGCTTCAGTTGTCGATGTGGCCCTCGCGGGCCCGAGCAATCAGGAGCACATGGATCAAGCATTGCGTGCGCTCGATTTGGGATCGATGAACGAAGACGAACGGGCATGGATGCGGCGGGTCGGTGATCACGTGTACGGTCGTGACAGGACTTCGAGCGTGCGCGACGCAGTATAAGATTGCGCGAAATTCGCGTATAGCTCTTGCCATGAAGAAGCTTCGTCCCTGGATTCGCTCGGCGACCTTGTTGCTCGCCTTGGGATTGACGGCCTGTCCGATCGGTATTGATTTCGACTTTGATCGAGGTCGGGCGACCGTTGGAGGCGCGGGCGCGACCGGTGGCGGCGCTCCTGGCGACGACCTTGGTCTGCTCGGGGGAGACGACTGTGATCCGCTCGTGCCGAGCGTCTGTGCTTTTCCGTTTCCATCCGATGTGTTCTCGGAGCACGACGCGACGACGGTCACGAACAGACGCGTTCGATTTGGTGCCACGAGCCTGCCTCGGCAGGAAGGGTTCGGAGGCGTCGTCGATCCGGAGATGTTCCGGGACATGGACGGTTTTTCGGCCGGGCAAGCTCCGCTCGCTCATTTGCCGAACGCGACGGTGACGGGATTGCCCACCCAAGACACGATTTCGCTGTCGTTGAGCAAGGACAGCCCCACCGTCCTCATCGAGGCTGAGACGGGCGAACCGGTGCCTCACTTTTCCGAACTCGACATGACGGCCGAATTTGATGATGATCGCAGCTTCATGATCCGTCCGGTCGTTCGCCTCAAGGATGCGACTCGCTACATCGTCGCCATCCGAAACGTCGTCGATGCTGATGGCGAACTCCTCGCTCCGAGCCCGGTATTCGGCGCCCTGCGAGACGGGACGGCGTATGAGCACCCCAGCGTCGAGGCTCGGCGGACGCTCTATGAGGACATCTTCGGCCGTCTGAAAGCTGCGGGTTATGAGACCGAGGATCTGCAGCTCGCCTGGGACTACACGACCGCCAGTCGCGAGAACAACACGCGTTGGATGCTTCACATGCGCGATGACGCGCTTGGCAAGGTCGGAACGGTCGGGCCACAATACGAGGTCAAGAGCGTCGAAGACGACCCCAATCCGGAGATCAAGCGGCGCATTGTCGTGGAGATGACGGTGCCCCTTTACCTCGACAAGGCAGGGCCGGGGGGCGTGCTCGTCTTTGGTGAGGACGGCCTACCGAAGCAGAATGGAACGGCGAAGTACGAGGTACTGATCCAGATTCCGCACGCGGCGACGACGGGCACGCCGGGTCACCCCTTGCAGAATGGTCACGGGCTTCTCGGTTCGAAGAACGAAGGTCGAAACGGATACCTGGCTCAGATCGCGAATCGACACAATTACGTTGTGTTCTCTGTTGATATGGTCGGTTTTGCGGAGGATGACTACCCCACCGTCATCGATGGCATCATCAAGGACTTCAAGATTTTCAAGGGCGTGGTGAGTCGACAACACCAGGGTATGATCAACTCCTTGCTTGCGATGCGCATGATGCTCGGCCGTTTTGGTAGCGACCCCAACGTGCAATTTGCCGGCAAGAGCGCGATCGATTCGAGCGAAGGGTTTTACCGCGGTGACAGCCAAGGTGGGATTTTTGGTGGAACCTACATGGCGCTCACGACGGACGTGCGACGGGGAATGCTCGGCGAGCCCGGGATGTCCTACAATCTGCTGCTCAGCCGCAGCGTCGACTTTGAACCTTTCTTCCAGTTGATGAAGACTCAGTTCGAGAGCTACCGCGAGATTCAGCTCATGCTGGGTCTGGTGCAGATGATGTGGGATCGTACGGAGCCGAATGGTTATGTTCCCTATATCAGGACCAACACCTTGCCCGACACCCCCTCTCACGAGGTGCTCCTTCACGTGGCCATTGGCGACCATCAGGTGACCCCGCTCGGCGCGCACATCATGGCCCGTTCGCTGCAGGCGAAGAACCTAAGTCCGGTGAATCGCGAAGTCTGGGGGATCCCCAGCGTGGCCGGTCCTTTCAGCGGTAGCGGTCTGGTCGAGTTTTCCTTCGGCTTGCCCGAGGCGCCTAAGACGAACACGCCTCCCACCGGGCCGAAAGAAGACGATCCGCACGACAAGGTGCGGGTCTTGAATGCGTCGATGGATCAGACGCACAAGTTCTTCGAAGAAGGGATCATCGCGAGTTATTGCGACGGTGTCTGTGACCCCGAGTGACAACGGTTCGCCGTCACGCTGACGCCGAGTGAGGGCAGCCGCTACTCGTCGAGCATCGGTCCGTCGAAGCCCGGTCCTGGGGGGCCGTCGGATCCACCAAAGGGCGGACCATCGCCACCTGGGGGACCACCGGATCCACCGCGAGGTCGTCTGCCGCGACCGCGAGGTCCACCGCGAGGCGGTCCGCCTCGTCCATCGCGCCGATCCATGCCGTCGCGCCCACCGCGCTTGCCCCGTCGACCTTTTCGTCCTCGCCGGCCCATACGTTTCTGCATCTTGCCCAGTGCACGCAACAAGGTCGCTTGTTGCTTGGGGGTGAGCACTTTCGCCAGTGCGGCCCATTCGGTGTTGCGTAAGCGGTGCATGGTGTCGTGAGCGATGCGCAGCTTGTCGATCGCTGCCCGGTAGGCGGCCTGGTCGTCGCTCTTCTCGCGCAGGAGCTTGTTCAATGCATCGCGGCCTGCCCGGACGCTTTTGCGCGCGGATTTACGCTGTTCGCCGAATTGTCTGAAGAGGGCCTCGACTTTTTTCGCGGAGGCCTCATCGAGCCCAATGCGTTCGCGGAGCAAGCGCGCGCGCTTTTTTGCGAAACGCTTTCGTCGCTCTTCGTGGCGGGCGCCGCGATTCTCCGGTCCTCGGCGGTCACCCTTGCGGGCTTTTGCGCCGCCGCGGCCCGGGCGTTCGGGTCCTTCAGCGTTGGAATCGGGGAGCCACACGCCGCAGGCGATCAGGAGGGTGAGAAATGCTGCAAAGTATTTCATGTGCTTCATGGTTTCGGGTGAGATGTTCAAACGGGGCATCACTCGCTAGATGCCGGATGAGCGCGCGGCGTTAAACCGCCAGCACAAATCCGGCGAGCGCCTTCAACCATCTTCGATGGCGGCTTCGTAGCCAGCCTCCCAGGTTGCGGTGTCGTCGTCGTTTTCCGGTCCATCGAGCAGCTCGATGCTCGCCCATGGATCGACCATCGTTGGGTCGACCCCGAGCGCCGAGAGGTACACGTCCTCTTCCTGCATCACCTCGTCGTCGACCGGGCTGGGAATCGCCGCGATCGCTGAGGGGGGCGGCGGGGAGGTGTTCTCCGCGACGATGGGCGCCTCGGGGGCGCTCGGTGTCGTGTTCATGGAGTTGAACATCAGGACGATGGCCGCCGCGGCCACTGCGGTCATGGCGACGAGGTTTTGGGGTCGTGACCACCAGGTGCGGGGAAGCTCGCTCAGGCGATCGCCGGTCTCACCGAGCCTCGAGTCTGCGTCCTCGCCGGCGTACCTGTCATCACGGACCGACTCGCTTCGACCGCGCCGCTCTTCTTCGGGGATCCGCTCGGCGGCGGCGGCCATGCGCGCCTCACGTTGGGCGGAGCGGGTCGTCGTCGAATCGAACAGCTCTTGCAGCTGCCGCTCGTCGTCGTCGCTCAATGGTCTCCCAGCGTCGAATCGATCCGTTGCGTTAGGCACTTTCATGTCGTTCTCCCCTTGTCGATCTTGCCGTCCAAACGTTCTCGAAGCTCGGCGAGCGCCTTGTGAACCAGCACCCGCGTTGACCCTTCCGTGCTGTCCAATACTTCGGCGATTTCGCGGTAACTCAGGCCGCCGTCGAGTCTCAGCAAAGCAGCTTCTCGTCGCTTTTCGGGCATGGCGAGAAGGGCGGCACGGATGGTGGTGGCGGTTCGTGAGGCTTGGAGGTCTTGGCTGGGATCGCTAGGCAGGGCGGGAGCCATGGACGCGTCTTCCCGGTATTTGCGACGACGCTCGCTACGACCCATCGTGTGCGCCCGCTTCGCCGCGATCCCGGCCATGAAAGCCCGAAGCGTCGACCCCTCACGAAGGTCTCCAAGTCGCTGAAAACACAGGACAAGTGTGTCCTGAACGATGTCTTCTGCGAGTGCTGCATCGCCGCACACCCGCATCGCTACGCGGTGCAACATGCGCAGGTGCGGCTCGACGAGTGTGCGAAACGCACGGCCGTCGCCGGCGCGCGCGGTTTCGACCAGGCTACGTTCGTCGTGCAGCATGGGGCTCGCGAGCAGCGGAGATAGGGCAGTGAGTTTGAGCACCACGGTCCATGAATGCCGTGGCCCGGTGTTTCGTTAATCTCTCGGCCACTTTGGCACCGTACCATGCCCGACTGCAAGCACTGGGTTACAGCAGGCTCGCGACCCACGCAAAGCCGACGTAGGCGCCGAGGGAAGAGCCCAGGCCGGCGGCGATCGACACGATGAGGATATGAGAGAAGGGGTTCTTCATCATGCCGCCGAAGGTCGACACCTCGGTCCCGAGGTTTTCGCAGTCTTCCACCGTTGGCTTGCGCAGCCACGCCTCGACGAGCCCGACGAACATTCCGGCGCCGATCGTGGGGTTGAGGGAAGTGATGGGTGAGGCGATGATGGCGGTGAGCACGCTCAACATGCGGCCGCGCGCGAGCGCCACGAACAGCCCCGCTCCAATCGCGTTGGGGAGGATCCACGCCTTGAGCATCGCGACCAAGCCCTCGAATTCGTGCTTTTGATACCCGTAATAGAAAGCGCTCAAGATGATGATGGGGATCACCCACTTGGCGACTTGCCAGAAGGTCGACGGTGAGGGGATGACGCTGAGGGCTTCGCGATCGACGGTGGTGCCGACGTTCTTCACCATGCCCTCGACGTGACCGGCCCCCACGACCGCGACAATCGTCTTTCCCGGAGCATCTTCGATCGAGCTTATCAAGAAGAGGTCGCGTTCGTCGATGAGGGGCTCCTTGACTTGGGGCATGACGCGGGCAAACTCGCTCATCATGTCGGAAATGTGCTCGCGATCCTTGAGCGCCTCGACCTCTTGTTCGTCGATTTCGTCGTCGTCGCCGAAGATGCTGCCGGCCAAGCCGCCGACGAGCTTGAGCTTCGAGAAGAACCCGAGGTTGGCCCAGGTGCGCTTGAGCGTGGCCTGAATGTCCCGGTCGGCCATCACGATTTTGGATCCGGTCCGCTCGGCCGCGTCGATGGCGGCGAGCATCTCCGCGCCGGGCTTGACGCCGAGTTGCTCCCCGATCCGTCGTTGGTAGGACTGTAAGGCGAGACTCGCCATCAAGAACAGCATCTTGCGCTGCTTGATCACCTGGAAGATGTCGAGCTTCTTCCAGCGGTCCGGATCGGTCAGCGTCTCGTAGCGTGTTTGACAAAGCTCGACACATACCGTGTCGGGTTTGACCTCCTCGATGACGCGCTTCACCTCTTCGACGCTGGCTCGCGAGACGTGGGCCGTGCCGATGATGTGGAAGACGCGCTCGTCGCCGGATGTGCCCTGTGCCTCAGGATCACTGCCGCTTTGCGTTGGGCGCCGTACGATGGTGACGTTGCCGCTGCTCGTTCCCACCGGTCCGACCGGGCGGTCGCTCGTTTCGGGTTCCGCGGGAGGATCGCTGGGGGAAGGGCTGTTCATGGGCTTGAGTCTTTCGCAGCGAGTCGGTCCGCGACTCGTCCAGGCTCGTAGACGACGCGGCTTGCGGCATCAAGCGGCCGTGGTCTGGGGTTCCCGGCGATGATAGACTGAGCGGAGCGTGGCAAGAGGACTGGTCAAAACGATGGTCGAGCTGGTGAGTGACCAGGTGGTTGCGGATCGCTATCGCGTGCTTCGGTTGATTGGCCGCGGCGGGATGGGCGCCGTGTATCTGGTTCAGCACCTGGAGACCGACGAACATCTCGCGCTCAAGATCTTGCACCATGGATTCGCGAGTGACGAGGTTGCACTAGAGCGTTTTCGACGGGAAGCGCGAGCTCCGGCCCGAATCGATAGCGATTATGTCGCGCGAGTTTATGACACGGGGATCTGCATCGAGGCGGATGGCGCGCCATTTATCGTGATGGAATATCTGCGTGGCGAAAATCTGCAGCGGCTCAGCGAGAGCATCGGTCCTCTGCCCAAGGAGGAGGTCATCATCTATGCGCAGCAGGTTGCGCGGGCCCTCGACAAGGCGCACAGCATCGGCATCGTGCATCGGGACATGAAGCCGGAGAATGTTTTTCTCACGATGCGGGAGGACGGCTTCCCCTGCCTCAAGGTGCTCGATTTTGGTATCGCGAAGCTCACCGGCGCAGCTGGCGACCTCGAGAGTATCAAGGCGACCAGTACGGGGGATGTTTTTGGGACCCCGCTGTACATGTCGCCGGAGCAGTGCTTGAGCGAAATCGGCGAGGTAGGGCCCGCGTCCGATATTTGGTCTCTCGGCCTGGTCGCGTACCGGTTGCTCACGGGTCGCGAATTCTGGCAAGCCAGCAACCTGACCCACTTGATCGGACAAGTCGCCTACGAACCCATCCCGAAACCGAGCGAACAAGGCTGCGAGCTGGGCCCGAAGTATGACGCGTGGTTCGCCCGGTGCTGCGCCCGTGACCCGAAAGCGCGATTCGCATCGGCGACGGTGGCGATCGACGATTTAGCGGTAGCCCTCGGCGTGAGCGAAGACAATCTCACCACGATGAACCGAGACTGGGTCGGTCTGGAGCAAGCCAAACAGGTCGAGGCCCAAGAGTTGGCGCTGACGGCGACTGCGCTCACGCGGACGCGAATGGCTGTTGGCTCGCTCGACGGCGACGGACGAAAACGGGGCATGCTCGTCGTGATGGGAACAGCCGCGGTCGCCATCGGTGCGGCGCTCGCTTGGCTGAACGTTCCGCGCGCGTCCAGCTCGGCTGAGGCCACATCATCGTCCTCTCCGGCGTTGGGATCCGGCCGTTCTCTGCTCGTCGACCAGGCCGTAGACCCCTCCTCTCACGACTCGTCCGCTGCGCCTCCGGTGGCCGCGCCTTCGGTGGCAATGCCAACCGCGACCACGAGCGCGTCGGCGGCGCTCTCTGCCGAGCCCAAGACGCCTGGCGACCCCGGCGCGCTCCATGCGTCCTCTTCCGCTCGAAGTGGCCCCGTCCGACCTCCGCGGCCTCGAGGGGCCTCACCGGCCGTGACGGGTTCGGCATCGCCGGCCTCGCGCGCTTCTGCCGCACCGGTCAAAAGTCAGCCCCCGGCCAAGCCCGTCGATCCTCTCGCCGGCCGGCATTGATCGCGCTAGCTTTCACGAAATGACGGAATCGCCGGACGAATTCGAAGCCGGGGCGCCCCGCAAGGTTGGCCCCACGCAGCTCCTCGATTCGGGGGTCGAGATCAGGCGGCTACCCAAACTTCGCGTGTCACTCTCATTGGCAGATGGCGAAACCAAGGTCCTCGAGCTCGCTCAGGACGAGATCCTCGTCGGTAGCGAACCGGGGCTGGACATCGTCATCGACGATGGTTCCGTGTCCCGCCACCATTTGGCGATTCGGCTGCGCGAAGACGGTTGGTTGTTATGCGACCTGGGCTCGACGAACGGCACGTTCATTGGCGAGATGCGTGTCGAGCGGGTGCAGCTCAGCGCCAAGGCGACCGTTCGATTGGGGCGCGTTCTCGTCGACCTCCAGCCGCTGAGCGAGCACGTCGATCGGGAGATCTCCACCTCGGACCGCTTCGGTCGAATGCTCGGGCAGAGCGCGATCATGAGAGAGATGTTCGCCGTGCTCCAGCAGGTGGCGCCCAGTGGGCTCACCGTGCTCGTCGAGGGAGAGACCGGTACCGGAAAGGAACTGGCGGCCGCGGCGATTCACGAAAACAGTGGCCGGGAAGGGGCCTTTGTCGTCCTCAATTGCGGCGCCATCCCCACGGAACTGATCGAGAGCGAGATCATGGGCCATGTGAAGGGCGCCTTCACGGGGGCAACCGAAAACCGCGACGGAGCCTTTGTCGTCGCGGACGGTGGCACCTTGTTTCTCGACGAAATTGGCGAACTGCCGCTCGACATGCAGGCGAAGCTTCTTCGTGTGCTCGAACAAGGAGAGGTCAAGGCGGTTGGCTCAGATGGTCATCGTGTCGTTGATGTCCGCGTCGTGGCCGCCACGAATCGCAGGCTCGAGGCGGAAGTTGAGCAGAAACGTTTCCGAGAAGATCTGTATTACCGGCTCGCCGTCGTCGTCGTCCGCATTCCACCGCTGAGAGCTCGGCGTGAGGACTTGGCTGCGCTCGTGTCGCACATTCACGGGGAACTCAACCGTCGGAGCTTGGTTGTTCGGGGCCGTGCGATCCCGCCGCTCGATGCTGCGGCGATGGGTATGCTCGAGCGCTACGATTTTCCGGGCAATGTTCGCGAGCTCCGAAACATCATCGAGCGCTGGAGCGTGCTGGGTCCGAATAGCCCGCCCGGGCAGGCGAGCGTTCGATCCGGCATCACCGAGCCCGGCGCCGAGCCAGGCGGCGAGATCGTGGATGAGGCCTTGCTCCAGCTCCCGTATCATGAGGCGAAGGAAGCCTGGATCGAGCGCTTCGAGCGGAGCTACTTGCAGCGTGCCCTCGAGGCTTCTGGAGGAAATGTGTCACAGGCTGCTCGTGAGGCGGGCGTGGATCGGCGGCACTTGCAGCGATTGATGGTGCGGCATGGAGTCACGCGAGGCACTGGTCTCGCGGAGGATTGAGAGTCACCGAAGATCGACGGCAGGCGGAGTCGCCCCGCTGCCGTTTGGCGGCGGCGAGCCGAAGGACGGGATCTCTTCCGCTAATCGCGATTTTGGCCTACGTTCCCGCGACCGATGAACTTCCAAAACATACTCCTCACGCTGCAGAACTTCTGGGCCGAGCGGGGCTGCATCATCGTGCAGCCGTACAACTCGGAGGTCGGCGCCGGCACTTACAATCCGGCGACCTTTCTGCGGGCCCTCGGTCCGGAGCCGTGGAATGTGGCTTTTGTGGAGCCGTCACGCCGACCGGCCGATGGCCGTTACGGTGAAAATCCCAACCGTCTTCAGCAGTTCCATCAGTATCAGGTCATCCTCAAGCCCAGTCCGCCCGACTTGCAGGAGCTGTACCTCGAGTCGCTGCGGGCGCTCGGAACCGATCCGCTCGCCCACGACGTGCGGTTCATCGAGGATGACTGGGAGTCGCCCACCCTCGGGGCTTGGGGTCTCGGCTGGCAAGTGTGGCTCGATGGATTGGAGATCTCACAGTTCACCTACTTTCAGCAGGTCGGGGGCTTCGACTGCAAACCGGTGGCTGGGGAGCTGACCTACGGCATCGAGCGCATCGCCATGTACTTGCAGGACAAGGACGACGTTTATGATCTCGATTACGGGGGCGGCGTTCGCTACGGCGAAGTGTACAAACGAGCAGAATGGGAGTGGTCGACCTACAATTTCGAGGAGGCCCCGGTCAACGAGCATTTCGCGGCTTTCGATCATCACGAGGCTGAGGTGAAGCGCCTGATCGAGCGCGGCGCTACCGAGCAAGCGGTCGGCAAGAAGGGCAAGACGAAGCTCGTCATCGACCCGGAAAATTCGCTCGTGCTACCTGCCTACGACAGCCTGGTGAAGGCCGCGCATCGTTTCAATGTGCTCGACGCCCGAGGGGCCATCGGTGTCACGGAGCGCCAACGGTTCATCGGCCGCGTGCGCGCCTTGGCGCGAATGGTCGCAGCCGCGCACCTCGCGCAGCGAGAGGCGGCAGGTTTTCCCTTGTGTCGTGATGGCGCCAAAGCTGCCGAATAGGCGGCGGATTTGGACTTAACGCGCAGCCTTGTTCGCCAATTCGATGAAGGCGGGATCTTTGGCAATAGGCGCGAAAAGCGGGTCATTCTTTAACTCGGTGGGGTTGGGGAGTTTGCGATCGACAGCCAGCTCCAGCTGAACGAGCGCAGCTTTCGTATCGCCACGCTGTGCGGCGACCAGGGCCCGACCGTAGGGGCAGGAGGCGGCTTCCTTCACCACCTCGCAAATGTGGGAGAAGGTCTTGTCGGCCTCTTCGTATTTCTTTGCGACCAAGTAGATGCGGCCTAGCGTGAACAGGACGTCCTCACTACGACCCCGGAGGCGGCCCGCCTGCTCGCCGTGCTTGAGCGCGCAGGGGAGGTCCTTCATCTGGAGGCAGATCCTCGCGAGGTTCAGCTGCGCGCGGCCGTCCTTGGGGTTGGCCTCGCTCAGGGCGACAAACCGTGCTTTCGCCGTGGACCAGTCCTTTTTCTGTAGGGCGATCATTCCGAGGCCGAGCTGCGCTTCGGTGAGTTCGCTCGCCGGACGCTTTGCGCCATATTTCAGCGCGGACTCGTAGGCCTCGCCTGCTTCGTCGATCCGCCCGAGTTCAAACAGGGCTTTGCCCTGGATAATGTGAAGCGCCACGTTTTCTGGAGCGACTTTCAGCCCTTCGTCACAAGCCTTCAGTGCCTCGTCGTGTTGGTCGGCCTTGAACAGCGCCATCGCTCGGACGCGGTATTCCGTGGGCTTGTCGACACATCCGGTGGCTGTCGCCAGCATGATGCTGAGCCCTAGGCAGCACAAGAGTCGAACCACGAGTGAGGGGTGCACGCCGCGGAACTACTATCAGCGCCCAGGTCGGTCAAGCCAAGGCACGCGGTGGACCCTTGCCGGCGCGGCCGGGATACGGCACGAGTGGTGGGGTTCATGTCACAGCGCACATCGTCAGCGTCCTCGGTCGAGCTCGTGTGGGAAGGGAAGGCCGAGGCCACCCTTCCCCCGCTCGATGCGGCGAGCCTGCGTCTGGTCGAGCGCCTCGACCCCGGTCTCTTGCAGGGGGGCGACAGCCAGGTTTCGCTCGCACCGTGGCGAAATCGGCTGGTCGAGGGAGACAACTTGGTCGCGATGCACGCCTTGAGACACGACCTGCAGGGCAAGATCGACCTCATCTACATCGATCCGCCATTCGCGACCGGCCTCAGCTACTTCAGTCAGCTCGACGTAGGGAAGGGGGTCCGTCGTGCGGCCTACCGGGACAATCACGCTCGCGGAATGGCGGGCTACCTCTCTGCGCTTCATCAGCGCTTTGTGGCCATGCACGAGCTGTTGAGCCCAGAGGGAAAGATGTTCGTCCATTGCGACTGGCGGGCGAACAGCGCCATCCGCCTGCTCCTCGACGAGGTGTTCGGTTCAGACTCTTTTCGCAACGAGATCATTTGGCGGCGCGCGCCGAATTTGGGTCGGCAAGCGGCCTCGAAGCAGCTCGGTCGCGTGCTCGACACCATCTACGTCTACTCCAAGACACCGGGCGCTGCGTTTGCCGGTGCGGTGCCGATGCGAAGCACGGCGGTGGCGCTCGACCGCAAAGGCAAGCCGAAGGGGGCCCGCTGGGACGAAGAACGAGGCTTGTATTTTACCACTGCTCCGCGCGGCGACTACACCGACAAGAGCATCGCCAAGCTGCGAAAAGAAGGCCGCGTCTTCGAGTCTGGGACGGGCACGATTTACATCAAGTACTTCTTGCGAAAGGGGACGGCTGGCGTTTGGTACAAGGACCAGCCGGCCGATGCCCTGTGGGACGATTTCGAGGTGAGGCCACTTCGTCATCGGCCGAAACGCGAAGACATGGGCTACGACACCCAAAAGCCTGAGGGCTTGCTCGAGCGGATCATCGCTTGGAGCACCAAACCGGGCGATCTCGTGGCGGACTTTTACTCCGGCTCTGGGACGACGGCCGCGGTGGCGCAAGCGTTGGGTCGTCGGTTTGTCGCTTGTGATGTGGGCAGGACCGCTATCGCGGTGACTCGGCGGCGAGTGTTGACGCCGGCTGACACCAAGGTGGCGCGCCCACTCGATGTGTTCTCGGTACGCCGCGCCGCGCTCGACATTTGGGCAAGTCAGTGCGTCGAGCAAACAGGAAAAGATGATGCGGAGCACATACTCAAACTGTTCGGCGCCAAGCCTTGCGGAGATCGTGCCGGCCGCGTGGATGATGTCTGGGTGTGGGTTGCCCCGCTGGCGACACCGACGAGCGCGACGTCAATTGACGCGGCGGTTGCCCACGCCAAGGCGCAAGACGACACTATCGACAAGGTCGAGATCTTGTCGTGGGAATGGGCGGCAGAAGATGGGGCTGCCCAGCGCCAGGACGTTGCACGTAAGTTTGGTGTACACCTCAGCATGCGCACGATTCCCGATGACGCGCAGCACACCCTGACTCGTCGCCGGCGCCTGACGTTTCGATCTCGGCCTGAGCTCACGCTCGCCCTGGAGAGTCACGAGGAAGGAACCCGCGTGCGTCTATGCGAGTTGTCCTATCCCGCTTTGGACGGCGTTCCCGAGGCTTTGTGCTCCGACGAGGCGCCCTGGACGGAACTCATCGATCGATGGCTCGTGGACTGGTGCTATCGCGACGCCGGAATCGTCGAACCTTGGCTCAGCCATTGTGGTTCTGGAGAGCCCGTGCCCGTGGTCTCCTCTACACGTGCTCTTGCTCCTGGGCGCCGCGTGCTCGTCAAGCTCACGACGGTGCTCGGCGACGACATCGAGCAGATCCTATGCTCGGAGAATTAGGCATGAGACGGACGCGTGTCCCCGTGCGCTCACACATTCTCTCGTTTCTCTGCGCGCTCTCGTGTCTCGCGCTGAGCTTCGGGACAACGTCCTGCGATGATCCTTCGCCGTCTTCAGCGACGGTGTCGACGTCGAGCGCGACCGTCTCGAAGAAGGAGGTCAAAGCGCCAAAGGGCCTCATGATGGTGGCGACGGCACGCAACGCGCAAGCGACGTGGCAGAAGCTGCTTGCCGCCTTTGGGGCGCGAACGAAGGGGTGGTCCCCACGAGTCGGAGGAATGGTGGCGCGCAGCGGCGTGCTGCCACTGACTGCGCTCACGGACCTGCGTGAGGAGTCCGCGGCGGTCGCTGTGGTTGCGCGGCTGTCTGCCCAAGGCCCGCCTACGGGTGTGCTCGCCTTGTCTCTGAGCAGTGGGCGCAATCTCATCATGCGGCTGACTCGCGGAGCGACCGCGAGCTGGCGGACACGGGACAAGGGGGCGGTACGTTTCCTCGAGGCTCGCGATCCCATCGACGGCGATCTTGCCATGACGCGAGCGGTGATCGCCGATGCTCTCGTCCTCGCTCCCGATGAGGCCACGTTGCTTGCGCTGGGCCCTTACGCGGCCCAGCGAACCTATGTCTCGCGCGCAAAGAAGGAAGATGGCGCTATCGATATTGTGTTCGCGGACGATTGGGGCTCGTCGATGGGCCCGTTCATCGCGTCGCTCGATAGCGCGACTGACCTGGCGGCTCTTGGCGGCGGGGTCGGCTCTCGACTTCGCAGCTGGCTTGCACAAACTCGGGGAGGCCGAGCGCGGGTACGGTTCGAGCCGCGCGCGATCGCGATCGACCTGTCCATGCCCGCTCGCGATTCGGCCGTCCTGCGCGACTGGGCGA